>CAZKMO010000031.1:0-26670 GCA_964554015.1 uncultured bacterium | reverse complement strand
GTGTTCTTTCTGACTGGTTTGAAAACGACATAGTAAAAGGTGATACAATAATCAATCATATAAATTACTCAATCATTGATAACAAAAGAATTGAACGAGCAGACAATACAAGCCACTATTTATATATAAATGGAGATGAAACAATAAAATTGAAATATGATATTAGTGAGGGTGATATTATTCCCTTTATGGATATAAACGTTAAAGTCGATTCAATAAAGCAAGAAAATATTTTTAATAAAGGTCAGAATGTAATTTACGTATCCAATAAAATATCAAACAGCGATACCCTTATCACTGGAAAATATACAATGATTTTTGGTGTTCTCTCATATTCTGAAAGCTATAATAATTTTACAGATGGGTACAGTTTATCAGGTGCACTGATTGATGGAATTGAGTATGGACAAAGTTATTAATTTTTGTGGCATAACCACGTGCTGCACGGGACACTAACGCGTCCCGGGATTTCCCGAAAGGATGGGAAATCCTAAAACAAATTTTTCGCTCTGTGAGGTGAAAAACACCTTCGGCAGCGGAAATCAATTTATTCAGTTCACCCTCCGGGTGCCAAGAGTGAGTGACATAATAGATTATTATTCGTAAGCCATAATCCCTGGATCAAACCCCTATGAGAAAGAAATATATTTTATCAGGTGAGTTCATTGATTATTGGTTAGTTGAAAAAACCGGAATTAACATAACCTTTTTCATTTAGATGAAGGAAAAAAAATGATACATTTTAAAAATTATGAAGTCTGGTTTGTAACCGGCAGCCAGCACCTTTACGGTGATGAAGTCCTAAAACAGGTTGTAGATCATTCCAAGCGGATTGTAGCGGGGCTGTCTGAATCAAAAAAGATGTCGGTCAGGATTGTCTTCAAATCCGTACTGACCACACCGGAAGAAATTAGTAATCTATGTATGGCAGCAAACGCAGAGAAGAAATGCATCGGACTTATCATGTGGATGCATACCTTTTCACCCGCGAAAATGTGGATATCCGGTCTAAAAATTCTGCAGAAGCCATTTGTCCACCTTCATACGCAATTCAACCAGCTGATACCGTGGTCAAAAATAGACATGAACTTCATGAATCTCAATCAATCCGCACACGGCGGCCGTGAATTCGGGTTTATGGCTTCCCGAATGCGTCTTCGCCGCAAAGTGATCGTGGGTTTCTGGCAGGATGAGGAGGTCATTGACCGGCTGGAAAGCTGGATCCGGGTAGCCTGTGCCTGGTCCGACCTGCAGGATCTCAAGGTAGCCAGATTCGGTGACAACATGCGCCAAGTGGCCGTGACTGAAGGTGACAAGGTGGAGGCCCAGATCAAGCTGGGTTTTTCTGTCAACGGCTACGGTCTTGAGGATCTGACCAGGGCTGTGGAGGAAATCTCTTCCTCAGAGATTAACAAACTTGTTTCGGAATATAAAAATCAGTATAATATCACTTCCAAAGCCCTGAAGGATGAACATCAGTTCAGGATGATAGAGGAAGCTGCAAAAATCGAACTGGGCATGCGTGCTTTTCTGGAAGCGGATGATTTCAAGGCTTTTACCACTAACTTCGAAAATTTGCACGGTCTTGTTCAACTGCCGGGACTGGCAGTGCAGCGACTGATGGCCGATGGATACGGATTCGGTGCCGAAGGTGACTGGAAAACTGCAGCCCTGGTGCGCGCCATGAAAGTGATGGCAGCCGGAAAGAAAGGCGGTACTTCGTTCATGGAAGACTATACCTATCATCTTGAACCTGGAAACATGCAGGTGCTGGGAGCGCACATGCTTGAGGTTTGTCCCTCCATTGCTACCGGAAAACCATCGCTGGAAGTGCATCCCCTTTCCATTGGCGGAAAAGCTGATCCCGCCCGCCTGGTCTTTAATACTGCCGCAGGTCCGGCCCTGACCGCTTCCCTGATCGATCTTGGCAACCGGTTTCGCTTAATCGTAAATGAGGTGGATGTGGTTCCGCCAGCAGCGGATCTGCCGGAGCTCCCTGTTGCCCGAGTTGTCTGGGCTCCTAAACCCGATCTGCCTACAGCGGCATCCGCTTGGATCATAGCCGGCGGCGCCCATCATACCGGTTTCAGTCTGGCTGTGACAGCGGAGCAGTTGGAAGATTTTGCCGATATTGCAGGGATCGAGTACCTGCTGATCAATGATAAAACCTCTCTCGATCAATTCAAAAAGGAACTGCGGTGGAATGAAGTATATTTTCATCTGGAGAACGGGATTTGAGTCGGGTAAGGCGGGCCTGTAGTCCGCCGATTATTGGCGGGCAATGAAGCCCACTGATTGTGAAATCCCGACTATAAAGTCCAGAGCTATCGTGAATCATGATGATTTATTTTACTTAATCATACCAGTAATAAAATGCTTATTTCCCAGTCCGGCAGGGACTCTGTCTCTGCGAAGAACCATTAAAAATAGGAGGAATAAGAGATGAAAAAAATTATTTTACTCACAGTATCAACTATACTTATCCTCTTGAAAACTTCCTTTGGGCAAGATAGTCTCTATTATCGAAGTGCGGTATACGCTAATAATATTGCTTTAAGAGCAATCACTAGTGGCGATGTCTTCAATAATGGTCATTCTACTATAATAATAGGTGATGAGAATTATCATTTACTATTTTTAAATTGGGAAAATGAAATCTTAACTATTTTGGATACACTTGTTGTCCCATGTGCAATTACCTGGCAAATTGACGTAAAAGATGTTAATAATGACAGATATAATGAACTCATAGTAAGTGGTTTTAATACTTCGCAAGATACAGGATCATCTATTATTTATAAATACAATCAAAATTTTGTAACAGAATGGGATACAACAGGATTGTATTATCCAACTTTTGTTATTGGAGATATTGACAATGACCAAAACAATGAAATTGCGCTTTGTGATTATGGGGGAAATCAAAATACCAAATTAATGGTATTAAGTTACCAAAATAGAGTTTATCATCTTGATTTTTCCCAAATATTATTGGATCCATATAATTACTCTTCATTTCATCATCCCACTATTGCAGATTTTAACGGAGATGGTAATAATGAACTAGCAGTCGCAAGTAATAGTGCCTACACTTTGCTCTTTGGCTTTGATGGAAGTACTTACACTCAACTCAATTCATTAGGTCCATGTACTGGTGGAGCGTTAAGAGTTTCTGCAGGAAATGTTGATGATGATCCTGCAGAGGAATTATTAAACGGAACCAATAGTGGTTTGATTGAAGTTTTAAGTTATTCTTCAAACTGGAATTTTGTTCAAGACTGGGGCACGGATATAGGTCGTTTAGCTTATAGATTTGCAGTCAATAATATTGATCAAGACATAGAAAGTGAATTCGCAGTAATACATTCTAATACTGATTCATATTATAATGGTCAAGTAAGCGTTTTTGATCATGTATCGGGAAATTTTGAAATGATATGGAATGATACACTTGGAAATGGTTGGCGTGAAGTTCATCTGTCAGATATTGACCAAGATAATTCAGTTGAATTACTTGTATTAGTAAATGATTCATTAATTATTTATGAAACTCAAACAACTACTGTTGGGATTAAAGACAATTATTCCAACATTCCGAAAGAGTTCTTATTGAAGCAAAATTATCCCAATCCTTTTAATTCTGAAACCACCATAAGGTATGATCTGCCCCAAAGTACTAAAGTTAAAATAATAGTCTATGATATTGCCGGAAAGCTGGTGAAAACTCTGGTAAATGAATCTAAAATAGCCGGCAGGTATGAAATCGCTTTTAACGGCAGCCAGCTGGCCAGCGGTGTCTATCTCTACACCTTGGAAGCCGGAAAGTTCAGGCAGGTGAAGAAGATGATTTTGCTGAAGTAGAAATAACTTATATTTTTTCTTGACAAAGTATAGTAGGATGGGCCTGTGGCCCATCTTTTAAGTTTCGTAGGGCGGATTCATCCCGCCAAATAATTTCGCTTTGTGAGGTGCTCTTCATCTCACCGAAAAAAATATAATTTTATATATAAATAATGCTTCTCGCCTGATTTCCAGAATCCAGTTTAGGAACTTAAAAATTAAAAAATTCTGTTTCCTTTAAAATAAAACAAATTTTGCTTAATAACGTACGATCTATATATAGTATTACACGCAGATATTGTATGAGTTTCTTTACTTCAATTGGCACTGAAGTATATTATCTTTAAAACAATTAAAACTGAAACAGAATTTCACCCAAAGTACATCTCCAAATAAAAGTCGGAGACATGTTACAAAATAAAGGTATATGTCATGAAATTAATAAGCAGAATTTTTTTATTATTTATTGTGATATTGCTACCTCAGGTCACAAAGGGAGTTGGACATGGTGACTTCAGCAATCTTTCTTTTACCGAAGCTTTTGATTCTCTATACATCAACTTTTCCACCTGTTATCCCTTCACCAGCTGGAAGGCTATTGACTGGCAGAATCTATACGATGAATATTATCTCCAGATAGAAGAGGCTCAGAATAGCAATGATACATCTGCATATAAATTAGCTATTAGACGTTTTATTCACAGTTTCCCGGATGGACATGTCAGAGTACAAGGAGAATTTCAAGAGATATTTTTCGGAGAAATTGGCGGAGGATTTGGATTGACACTCATCGAGCTCGATGATGGCAATGTTGTTGTTAACCGGATTATATCCGGGGGGCCAGCGGAACAGGAAGGAATTGAAGTCGGAGCGGTTATAAAAGATTGGAATAACCTTCCCCTAAATGAAGCTCTGCAGAATACCGACATTATTTGGGAAGGCAAGCCACCTGCTACACGTGAGGCAACCCGTCTTTCCCAACTCCGGCGATTGATCCGTATGCCTGTTGGAGCTCACATTGAAATAACCTTTTCCAATCCCGGACAGGATCCTGTTAAAGCAAGTCTTACAGCAGTAGATGACGAGATGGAAACCTGGGACTTAACCAATTACACCAAATTCAGTACGAATGGTTCAGTTAACCTCACCCTTGATGATGTGTTCAATCCGGTCCAATATGAAATTCTGAAAAGCGGTTATGGTTATTTAAAAAATAGAATCTTAGTAGAATTTGATTCTCAGGGAAACCTTCTCCCGACCTATAACAATATTTACAATTCTTTAAAGGAAGCAATCGACCATTTTAGCCAAGCTCCGGTTTCGGGAGTAATCATTGATATCAGGGACAATCCCGGTGGATTTGACAAGCTGGCAGCCTTACTGGCAAGTTTCTTTTATGATCATACCGAATTGTACGAACATGCTTCCTTCTATAATCCCGAAACAGAACAATTCGAGATTTTAGAATCTTTTACGATTTACCTTGAACCCCAGGAGAGTTATTATGAAGGCCAGGTAATATGTTTGGTAAACGCAGGCACATCAAGTTCGGCGGAAGGTGTAGCTATGGCAATTCAGAGATTGCCCCATGGTCATGTTCTGGGATTTTACGGAACACACGGTTCTTTTGCACTCACCAGTGGTGAAACCTTAATGCCCGCAGGTTTGGCAGTAAGCTATCCTCTCGGCAGATCTTTGGATGATAAATACGCTATTCAAATTGATTCGGATTCCACTAAAAATGGCGGAGTAATTCCCGATATACGTGTACACTTTACCCAGGAAAATATGAATGTCATGTTTATTGACTCCGAAGATGTAGTATTAAATTACGCCATCGAATATTTAAACGATATTTCTTCCCTAATTGATAACCAGGGTTTTCAACCTAAGACACCTCAGCTCCTGGGAAATTACCCCAATCCTTTTAATCCTGAAACCACCATACGGTATAATCTGCCCCAAAGCACTAAGGTTAAAATAAATGTCTATGATATTGTCGGGCACCAGGTGAAAACTCTGGTAAAGGAAAATAAAATTGCCGGCAGTTATAAAATTGTTTTTGATGGCAGCAAGCTGGCCAGCGGTGTTTACTTCTACGCCCTGGAAGCCGGGCAGTTTCGGGAAGTGAAGAAGATGATATTGCTGAAGTAGAAGATAACTGCCCCCTAATATATTCAATAATCTTGGCTACCAGATAAAAAATATATCTGCTTGACATTTGAGAATGAAATTATTAAGATATAATAATTATAATTCACTTAATGCTGTATAAAAACATATAGATTTAGTCATCTGGTTAATGTATAAATTCATTTGGTTCCCAAACTCCGGTTTGTAAACCTAAAATATCTAAGAAACTCTATTTTATTAAGAATTTGGGAACTAGTTTCAAAAGATCAATAAAATAAGAAAGGATAAAAAATGAAACCAATTTTATCAGCTGTTTTATCTTTTATCATGCCTGGTTTAGGCCAGCTTAGGAATGGTCAGTTATTAAAAGGCATAGTTTTTTATTTACTTTATTTAATGGCTTTTTTCATTTTTTACTTCCTGAATTTAATCCAGTCCTTCAATAGTTTTATAATAGTTTTCATAATAAGTATAAGCTTTTATATATTCGTTATTGCTGATGCTTTATATGTTGCCCTTAAAAATAAGGATAAGAATCAAAAATATCCTCTGAAATGGCCTATTTATGTATTTTTGATCCTACTTCACTTAATTATATCAAGTCAATATAAAGTTTACATAAATTCACATTTTAGTACGGCTCATAAAGTCAAAACCAATTCCATGGCACCAACCTTGATGGCTGGTGATTATATTATTACAGATTATCGGTATTATAAAAACAATCCTGTAAAATTAAATGACATAGTAGTAATAAGGTTTCCCAGAGATCCAAAACGTAAATTTATTGAACGGTGTATTGCCCTGAGTGGGCAAGTTGTAGAAATCAAAAACAAGAGGGTGTATGTTGATGGTAAAATATTTCCGGATTCTCCGGAGGTACAATTCCTAGATGCAAAGATTATTTCCAAAGAAACAATCGATCCTGAAATCTATCCCGAGAATATGGGCAATAGAGACAATGATGGACCAATATCAGTCCCCCAGGATAATTATTTTGTATTGGGAGACAATCGAGACAATAGCTATGATAGCAGATATTGGGGATTTGTGCCCGTGAAAAATATAATAGCCAAACCTCTTTATATATATTGGTCAAAGGACAAAAAACGGATTGGAAAATATATAAATTGAAAACATTTATTTTTACCTGGTTCCCTAATTTTGGATTATAAGCCTAAATACATATAATAGTATGATTCATAAATTTTTCATCAAACTCTGAACAAGCTTCCATCCATGATTTTGCAGAATTAAGACAATGTCAATAAAACATTAATAATGAGAAGTGCTTAATTCAAGAATTACACAAGTAATTAAAATAAAAAGTATAGAATTTTACATTAACAATTTAAAATATTTTGAAAGGTAAAGATATGGCTACCAAATCATCAAAAAAATCATCAAAAAAGAAAAAAAGCAAGACTAAGAAATCAGTTGCAAAAAAAGCGAGTAAACCGGCAAAAAAAGCAGTTAAACGATCCGCACCAGCAAAAGCGAAAAAAGGAAAGAAAAAGAAAGGCAGAAGAAAAGTTCTTATAATCACCCTGGTGGCTGTAGTGATTATCCTTGCCTTGGGTATCGGATATGTGCTGACCAATCTGGGTTTTCTGGTTAAAATGGCTATTGAAAAGGCCGGCTCTCAGGCCACCCAGACCGCCGTGCGGGTAAGCGGAGTTCACATCAGCCTGAAACAAGGCTCCTGCACTATTGAAGGTCTCACCGTGGGTAATCCAGATGGATTTGAACTGCCCCGGGCCTTTTCCTTGCAAGAGATAGGAGTGGATATCGATCCTAAGAGCATTACCAGCGACGAAATCACCATCGATGACATAGTGGTACGCTCCCCGGAAACTTTTGTGGAAGTCAATGCCGATAATAAAAACAATTTAAATGAAATCAAGAATAATCTGCCGAAAGGCAGCAGCTCCCCATCTAAAGATAAAGCATCACCCAAGAAGAAAAAAGAGACCCGACTCTTTATCCGCAGGCTTCTTTTTGAAAAAGGACGGATTTACGCTAAAGTAGTACCCATGAACAAAGAGTATGATCTTACCATGGGTGCGATAGAAATGCGAAACCTCAGAGGCACCCCAGCTCAAATTGCCCAACAGGTAATAAGCAGACTCACAAGTCAGGCATTGGCTCAGGTAAAAAGAAAAGGTATCGGTCAGGCAAAGCAAAGAATCCGGGAAAATGTGAAATCACGATTGAATATTAAAAAGATGATTAAATAAAATGATTGTGCTTTAATGGCTGAGTGATCCTGATTAAAGTTGAAAACTAAAAATTAATCTAGGAGATTATGCCTTCCCATGCCAGCCTTCAGGATTCAGGAATTCTATACGATCATTCCTTTATGGAATTAAGAGCAGGGGAGTCAATATGATGCTAAACGCAAACATTTGGAAAAAAATTAATGTCTTATGTAGAGGATGCAGGATGAAATTTCTATATTTTATTTTAACAGCAATTTTTATAACAGTACCTTCTGTTTGGGGGTATACCAACCTGACACCTGAACAGGTTCACAATCGACTAGTGCAGGCAGACACCCTGCTTTTACTGGATGTCCGGGAAGTGAGTGAATATCAGAACGGACATATTGCTGAGCCGACAGGACAGCTGCCCATAACACCGGTTAATATGCCTTATAACAGCGGTGTTCTCTCCTCGGAATACTCTCGCCTCCCCCAGGATATTGATATTATTGTATACTGTTGGTCCGGAGGGAGAAGTTCTTCCGCCTCCACATTTCTAGAGTCAAAAGGATATACCCGAATATTCAATATGCAGGGAGGATTTTCTTCCTGGACTTTTGCGTCCAGGAAAGGAGGATATGGTGATCACAGCGGTCAATGGATTCATAAAACAGATACCCAGCCAACCATTATAACCTGCACCCTGGGAATCGATACCAGTAAAATCAGCTTTCCCCCTACTGCTGTACCCGAAGCCGATGATTCTATGTATGTCGAGCTGCATTTGGACTCGTCAAATGTAAATAATCCGCCCCTTATCCCGTCTTCGGAATTAAAAGGATTATATCGGATAACCGTCTTAAACAGATTCGGATTATCACAGTTTGGGGCTGATTCCCTGGTTTTATCCGATACAGTAAACATAGTTCTTTTCCCAGAGTATATAAGTGATAAAAATACCTTGACCTTTACCAGCCAGGATATGTCAGTGTATGTTCCCGGAGAAGGATGGCGAACAGTTGACCATGAATTTCAAGACTACTCTTTCCAGAAAGAAGAAGAAATCTTAAGAAAATGGTATAATGTCTCTGTGTTTTTGACCACGAGCATTGCCTCTGATTATCATATAAGGAGTGAAGAAATACACATATTTCCCAATCCTTTCAACAGCGCCATTCAAATTAATACACCTGATAATGCCTTAATTAACATTTATGATAGCAGAGGCCGGTTAATTGAAAGAATCAAAAATCAAAAATGGACTCCCAAAAGTACCTTATGTTCTGGTATATATTTTATTACCATTAAATACTCAAATGAGGTCATAACCAGAAAAGTAACTTATTTGAAATAAAAAATAGTAGTAATTAATTACTTCCCCAATGTAGCATCGGGTAGTTTTACTCTATACTATTTAATGAAAAACGGGTAGCATCACCTTTCAGTTGAATTAAAATTGCCTGAAGACAATACTAACAGGTATTCTCAATATATTCTGACCAGGCATCGGATACTGTGCCATAACCTATAACCATGGTATTTCGAAAAATATTTTGATATAATAATTGAATTTTTTTCTTGCATTCTTCTTATAAATCCCTTAAAATAGGGTACTCGATAAATAACAACTGCTTATACGTTTGCTTTTGGTAAATGGAACGATGTTCTGTAAAGGAGTTCAATGGAAGAATCCAAGAAAATCCTGATCATTGAAGACAATGAAGCCGTGGCAAAACTGCTATGCCGATATCTGGAAAAAAATGGGTATCAAGTCAAATGGGTTCCCAATGGTTTGCAGGGATTCAATGAAACGCGCAGGATTCATCCTGATCTAATTATCTTGGATTTACTTCTTCCCGACATGGACGGTCACAAAGTCTGTCATATGATCAAATCGGATCGGGTTCTGGAAAAAATTCCAGTTACCATTCTTACCTCAAGAGATACGGAAGAAGATGCTGAACTGGCCAAAAAATGCGGAGCTGATGCTTTTGTAGTTAAGACCACCAGGTTACCTATTTTGCTGGATGTAATCAGACGATTGTTGAAAAAATCCAGTGAGAATAATCAATGAAGGCGATGACCCTGGGTCGGGTTACTGATGTTTAAAAAAATCCTAATCCTTAGAAAAATTCTCTTTTCATCCATATAGGTGGGCAAACGGTCCAGTGATTCAACTGATTCCACCCTCTGGTTTCGGAACCCTAAATTTTATAAGAAATTCCGTTTCTTTTACAATAAAATTTGATTAATGACCAGCTGAAGAATATGCGGTTTAATAGAACAGCAAAGGATTCCACAGCGGAATCTATCTGGATCATTTAAAGACCGGGGATCCTTCGACAAAGCCTGTACTGAGCTTGACGAAGTACTCAGGACAGAGTTTTACAGAAACAAGAAAACTAGTTTTGCAGAAGTAAATTAGATGGTATAAGCGGGGCACTTCTATGGTCAAATTTTATAGAAGAGTAAATCAGTAGTTTGAAGCACCAACATCACCAATCCAAGGAGATATTAAAAAATGAAGGGGAAATATTTTCTAGCATATATCTTTATTTTAATTAACAACTTATCCTTAGCCGATGTCCCTCAACCACCCTTCCACCGGGGAATGAACCTTCCCAATTGGTTTGAAAACTTTAGCAGTATGTCCCAAATCCATTTCAAACTGTATACCAAACAAGATTTCGAAAATATTAAATCACTCGGTTGTGATCATATCCGGCTTCCCTTAGAATTATTTGATATGTCAGGTCCTGCTCCCGACTATGAGCTGGATCCCCTGCTTTTTATACTTTTGGATCAGATCATCGATTGGGCTGAGGATCTGGATTTGCATTTGATATTGGATAATCATAGTTTCGACCCTGACAGTGTAACCAATCCAGATATTAAAGATCAATTGTTATCTGTATGGAAACAAATGGCTGACCGCTATAAAAACCGATCGAACCTGATTTATTATGAAATTCTCAACGAACCCCATGGCATCGCTGATGCGGTGTGGCATAATATGCAGCAACAGGCCATTGATACCATCCGCGCCTACGATCAGACACACACAATCATTGTGGGTCCGGCAAACTGGAACAATTATAAGAACCTGAAGTATATGCCTGCATTTGCAGATACGAATCTCATCTATACCTTTCATTTTTACGAACCACATATCTTTACCCATCAGGGAACCAATTGGGGTAGTCCCCGCTTGGGAAACCTTGGAGGTGTGCCCTATCCTTACGATGCAGCCCGGATGCCTGATTTGCCTGAAGAGCTGAAAGGCACCTGGATAGAAGACCGCTATAATGCCTATCCTGGGGAAGGTAACGATGCCTGGGTTTGTTCCCAAATCGACATCGCCATACAATTCAGGAACCAAAGACAGGTGCCTCTTTGGTGTGGAGAGTTCGGTGCATACATGCCTAATAGTCAAACCGAAGACCGGGTCCACTGGCTGGAAACAGTTCACACCTATTTTGAAGACAATGACATTGCCTGGACTCTGCATGAATACGGTGATGATTTTGGCATTTTTGCCTTGGGCTCGCCTCATTTATTCAAATACGACATCAATATACCCATTATTGAGGCGCTGGGATTAACACCCCCTTCTCAAAGCGAATATCATTTTCTACCGGATTCAACCGGTTTCACCATATACGATGATTATATTTCCCAATGTATTTTCAAAAATAATTGGTTATCCCTTGGTCATGTTGATTATTACTCCCAAAACAGTCCGACCGAAGGTGATTTTTGTATTTCATGGCAGGGATCGAATTTATACGATTGTCTCAGGTTTCGTTTTTTCCCTATTCACGATTTAACCGTATTGGAGGAAAATGATTATTTACTCGATATGTGGATACGCTGCAGTACGGAAAAGGTAAGGATAGACGTACGCTTCGAGGACACAGACACCGATAATCCTGATGATCATCCCTGGCGAATGCGTTTTACTGTAGATAATACAGTGGTGGATTGGGACGGCACCTGGCAGCATTTACAAATACCTTTAACTGATTTTACCGAACAGGGTGCTTATGAGGATAATACCTGGTACAATCCACAGGGCGATTTTGACTGGTCTCACGTTGAGTTTTTCGTAATTGATGCCCAATACCATGACCTGAATGATATTGAACTTTTCTTTGATCATATCTGTATTGTCGAATCCTCTGAAACAACATTATCAGATGAAAAAGAGACTCTTCCCAGAGCATTTGCTTTAAGACAGAACTATCCCAATCCTTTTAATTGTAAGACAATTATCAGTTATCAGTTACCAGTTCACTGTCTGATGGAACTCAAAATTTATGATCTATTAGGCAGAGAAATTGCAACATTAGTCAATGAAGAGAAAGAACCAGGGAAATATGCGGTGGAATGGAACAGCCAAGGATTGCCCAGTGGGATCTATCTGTATCAATTAAAGGCTGGAGATCCTTCGACAAGCTCAGGACAGAGTTTTACAGAAACAAGAAAACTAATTTTGCAGAAGTAAATTAAATAGGATAAGTGGCGGATTTAAGTCATGTTGAGTTGACTAACGACCTTCCGATTTACCTGATTCCCAAACTCCAGTTTGGGAATCAACCATATCAAAAGAAACTCCGTTTCTTTCACAATAAAACATAATCAGATTGATAATGAGATATCAGAATGAAACTAAACGGAATTGAAATTGCCAGCTTAATCACCTTGATCCAATTGGTGCTATTGGCGGTAATTGTTTTTAATTATAAAAAGGGAAGGAGGCTGAGTAACCTTCTGCTGGGTGGATTTCTTGTCTCAAATGCCGTTCTCCCCGGTCATTATTTTCTGCTTTTATTTCCCTGGATACCGGCGCCTGTAAAGCCTTATATCTGGATTATGGGGGGAGCCGCGTATGCCTTATTAATGCCTTTCCTTTATCTCTATATTCTGTCGCTGTGTGACTATACTTTCCGGATTAAACCGGTTCACCTGCTGCATGGATTACCCTATGTCATTATGGTTATATTTTTTATTATCGTTTTTGGTTTAAAACAATATTCTGATTGGGGGACAGCCATACAACAGACAGACCAAACTTATTTTAAGTTAATGCAAGTCATCATTCATGGACAGGTGGCTATATACCTGCTTATTATCTTTAAAGTCATTGCCGATTATCGCAGGAAAATTAAGGATTTTTATTCAACCATCGAACAGATCAATCTGCAATGGTTTAAAGTTTTATTATTCGGATTTGCCATCATGTGGTTGATGAATTTTATCCAGTGGATTCTGTGGGTAATAGGAATACAGCCGGGAAAGATGAACGATACGCTCACTTTTATTTCCGTGATCATCAATCTTTTATTTGCCTTGATAGTAACCTATAACAGTATCGTTAAATCGGATTATTTATCAGGTATTGCAGTTCCCAGGCGATATCCCAGATCACGCCTGAAAATGACTGATTACAAAAATATTATTCATAAATTAATTAGTTATATGGATGAAAATAAACCATATTTAAATCCTTCCCTGTCCCTAAAGGATCTTGCCCAGCATTTACATATACCTGCCCGTAACATTTCTCAATCTATTCATGTTTGTTTAAAATCCAATTTTTATGATTTTGTCAACCATTACCGGATTGAAGAGGTCAAACGCCGCCTGGGGAAGAAATCCTTTCAGCATTATTCTTTTCTGGGTCTGGCCTACGAAGCAGGATTCAATTCCAAATCGGCATTTAACCATGCTTTTAAAAAACATGTTGGGATGACACCCAAACAATTCAAACATTCCCTTCTTAAGGAATCTGACAGAACATAAAATTAAAACTCCCCTATTTTATCTTCTGAATATGTCCTGAATCGTGTATCAGGACGATTTACATTACCTGTCAAAGTTATATTTATACCGGTTAATTCATTATTAACAGCGATGATTAATTAACGTAATTAAAAGGAGATTAATATGAAGAGATTGGCATCATTTCACCAAAACCATTCAATTTACAGGGGAATATCCTCTTCTCAAAGGAAAAAAATTTATCTATTCAGTACAGTTATACTTTTTATTCTGCTCTTTATCTCTTCCCTCCCTGCCCAGATAAGTAAAACTGGTGACAATTATTCAGCAGCTGCTATTATGTCAAGATCCTCTGAAAGGGCAAAAACGTATGAAGGAGAATTGTTTCTGTCAACCCCCGGGTATGGAGCCTATGCCCTTCATTTTGATAACCAGGGATTAATGTATATGGTTTGCGCCAATACTCCTGGATCGGGCAAACTGTCAAGAGTAACCCCGGAAGGAACCATGACCGATATCGCGTTATTATCAGGAACCCATATCGGTCCGGGATTGGATATGGATGAAGAAGGGAATTTTTATATCCCCCTGGGGGATCATGTAGTAAAAGTAACTCCCGCAGGCGAGGTCATTTCTTTATTTACTTGCTCTTCTATGGGAATAAAACGTGCTATTGATCTGGTTCTGGATTCTCTGAATAATATGTATATTGCAGATGATATCCAGGATAAAATATTTAAGATTGATAGCTTATTAACTCCAACGGTTTATATTGATAACCAGTTAGAAAAGGACCAGGAATATAGTTTATCCGATATATTTTTCGACTCTGATTTTAAAAATATGTACCTGGTTGAATGTGCCCGCGGGCGTATTTTGAAATATCCCATTAACGAGCAGGGGCTGCCCGGAACAGCTGAGATTCTTTATGAAAATCTTCGGATCGGACAGCTTTTTAATCTGGCCCTTGCCCAAGATTCCACCCTTGTAACTGTACCTGTGGAAGGGAAAAAACTGGTGATGATTACAAATGAAGGTTATGCAGAGTATTCCTTAACCAATGCATATTATGTGATTTCAGCCCGATATGGTGGTGTGGGATTTGATCCCCATTCCATTTATCTGACAACACGTAAGGGCATTATTAAAGTCGATCTGCTGCATCCATCAGGTATAAATTAATATCAGTTTCGTAAGTCTTGCAGATTTACCTGTTTCCCAAACTTCGGTTTGGGAATCTTACATGAAAAAACTTATCTCTTTAAATAAAACAAGCGACAGAAATAAAATATGAGTAATCCCTCTCCTCAATCCCCGAACGCCTCGGGTATCTTACCCGAGGCGCATAATTGGTGGGCTTCATAGCCCACATAATAAAAACATCCTCAATTGTTTTTCAGTGACATTACTGTATACAAAAAAAGCTCCCTTACCTAAGGAGCTAAATATCAAAATTTACAATCATTAAAGCAATTTCCCTCCCTTGAGGGAGGGATAAAAAGGAGGGTGTCTTCTAATGAAATAAAAAAAGCTAATCTCATTAAAAAAGTTAGCTTCTGAGTCGGAGCAGTGAGATTCGAACTCACGACTTCCTGCTCCCAAAGCCTTAATTTAAGCTAATAAAAACAATATATTTACATAAATTCAACAGACATTTTCAGTAGACACTCTATACATAAAAAATTATATATAATTTATATATTAAAAGTTTATTCAATCAATTATATTTTCTCTTGACAATGTAAACTAAAATTATTACCATATAACATTAAATTTTACTTTTTATAAATTTCTTTTGGAAACAATGTTTCTAAATACAAAAATGTGCAGAATTAGGAGTATGGTAGCCAATATAATATTATACGCTAATTGTTAATAATTTATCGATTGCCGTGGGGTCAGCCCTTGGATGTTTAAATGAACCATAGACCTATCCTATAAGATTTATGCTTCTGCGAGGACAGCCAGCATAAAAGGAGATGCAGCCACATCAAACATCTGCAATGAATAACTACAAAAACACATATTGAGGATTCGACGGGACATGAGATCGAAAAACGGCAGACGCAACAAGGTGCTTATTACAGGTGCCGGGGGATTTCTCGGACATCATCTTGCAAACACACTCGCCGGGGAAGGAGTGGAGGTTACAGGCCTGCTCCTGCCGGATGAGGATGATACACGACTCAAAAAAGGAATAACTGTTATACGCGGTGATTTGACCCAACCGCGATCATTCGAAAAGTCGGTCAGGGACTTTGACCGGATCTACCATCTGGCTGCTGTCCTGGCTGCCGACGAACCGGATATTTTCCCCCGCGTGAATGTCGATGGTACCATTCATTTGATCGAAGCCTGCAAGAAAAACAACGTTCAGCTGAAGCGCTTCCTTTTTGTGTCCAGCATTTCGGCCATGGGTCCCACCGGTAAGAATCAATCAGATGAAAATACCCCTTGTTCTCCCATCAACGATTACGGAAAAAGTAAAGTCATGGCCGAGCGATATATTCAATCAACTGATAATCCCTATCCCTGGACTATTGTGCGACCGGTTGAGACGTTTGGACCCGGCAGGTTCGACAGCTTTTATCAGATCTGCAAAGCTGCAAAAATGGGTTTTCAGCTTCATCTCGGAAGCGGAGAAGTGACACTTGGCTATGTGGATGATATCGTACGCGGAATCATTCAGGCAGGCGAGAGTCCGGTCACTGAGGGGAGAATTTACATACTTGGAGAAAGCAGAACCTATACACTGGAAGAGGTTACCCACTTTTTTTCCAAAGCGGTCAGGAAGCGGACTGTATCGATTCATCTTCCCTACGCTTTTCTATACCTGGCTGCTTTTTTAATCGAGGGAATTTCCAGGATGCTGCGATCCAGACCCGCTCTGACGCGCTGGAAGCTTGAGTCATATCTGAAGGCATGCTACTGGAAATTCGATACCAAAAAAGCCAGAGAAGATTTCGGATTCCGCACTGATGTGGATCTAGATCAGGGTGCAAAACGGACCGTGGAATGGTACAGAAAAGAAGGATATCTGTAATTGAAAGCCCTGGTTACAGGCAGCTCAGGTTTTATCGGAAGCCATCTTGTCGATTTTCTGCTCAAGGAAGGTCATGAGGTCCATTGTCTGATCAGACCGGAAAGCGATCTGAAATGGCTTAAAGGACTGGATATCCGTCTACTCAAGTGCCGGTATAGTGATAAAACATCATTGGCGCAGGCTGTGCGGAATATGGAGGTGATATTTCATCTTGCTGCTAGGATCGAGGCGCCGAACTGGGATGCCTATTATATGGCCAATACGCTGAGTACAAAGCATCTCATTGAAGCCTGTGCTAAAAACAACCCGCAATTAAAGCGGTTTGTGTTCGTATCGAGTATTGCCGCCTCCGGTCCGTCAAGAAGGGGAGAAATAAAAGATGAATCCTCGCAGTGCTTTCCGGTTTCGCCATATGGCCGCAGTAAATTGATGGCGGAAGAGATCGTGAAAGATTTTGCCGAAAGGATACCAATTGTCATCATGCGGCCGGCCAATGTTCTGGGTGCACGCCAAAAAGAATTAATACTAATTTTGAATCTTCTTAAGAAACACATCATGCCTATGATAGGAAGTAAAAAATCAAAGACCAGTATCTGTTTTGTTGAGGATCTTGTGAAGGCTCTTACTCTAGCCGCTGTTCAGGAAAAAGCAGTGGGAAATACCTATTTCATTGCTGACCGGTCCGTCTACTCCTGGCGCCACATGTTGAAATTCATCGCCAGGGAGCTGGGGGTTTATCCCGCTGTGGTTCGAATCCCCTATCCTGTTTTATACGCTATTGCCCTGCTTTCCGAGGGTCTGGCCTCTATATTCAAGGCTCAAGCACTATTGACACGTAATTCCCTGGAAGCGACAAGAAAATATGAATGGATATACTGTACGGAAAAAATCAGAAATGAACTGGGATTTGAGACAATGATCTCTTTCGAGAACGGCATACGAAATATCTTGAATTCTTATAAAAGATAAAACCTTCCCAAACCGGACCGGAAGAATGAGCTTTCCGGAATCTCGTGTTTCTTATCCGATGTGTATAATTGGTGAGCTTCATAATCTATATTATAAAAACATTGTTAATTATTTTTTCTGTGACATTTCTGTCTACTAAAAAAGCTAAATAGGAGAAAAATAGAAGCTAATCTTCGTGAAGAAGGTTAGCTTCTATAGCTCTCTGGTCGGGGCGAAGAGATTCGAGCTCACGACTTCCTGCTCCCGAAGCTTTAGCTTAAGCCAATAAAAACAAAGTATTTACATAAATACAGTAGACACCCTATTAATAAAAATTTTTTATAATCAATTTATTTAAATTTATTCAAATAATTATATTTATTTATTGATTTTTTAGAATTAAATCATTACAATATAATGAAATCCTTAATTACTACCTATAACAAGAATTTGTTACAGGTAATAATTTTTAGAGAATTATGCTTGGCCGGTTAATAAGTAGTTATTTGCTTAATAAATACTTGACAAATTGCATAATAATATGCATATTTATATGCATAATTAATACATAGAGGGATTTATGAGAACAACACTAAACATCGAAGACACACTAATCGATAAAGCCTCTAAATTGACCGGAATAAAAGAAAAGACATCGCTTGTTCGGTTAGGTCTTGAAGCATTAATTGCCCGTGAAAGTGCAAGAAGGTTAGCAAAACTTGGTGGAACCGAAAAGAATTTAACCAATATACCGAGAAGACGTAATTCATAAAAAATGGTTTTAGTCGATACTTCTATATGGATTGATCATTTTAGAAATAGTAATGATCAACTCGTTGAATTGCTAAATGATGGAGAAGTATTTTGCCATCCATTCATTATAGGAGAATTGGCTTGCGGTAATATAAAAAATAGAAAAAAAATTATAGCTGCTCTTCAGGCCTTACCTCAATCTTCCATTATAGAACATAACGAGATAATGATCTTTATTGAGAAAAATAAAATTATAGGTAAAGGTTTGGGTTATATTGACGTAGCAATTCTTGCTTCTTCTTTAGTAACAGGCATTCCACTTTGGACGCTTGATCAAAAGCTAAATGACATGGCAACAAAATTTAAAATTAACCATAGCAAATAACCACATCAAGAACCAGACGCCAACGCTACCGGGCTTCCAGTCAGGATGCTTGTACTTCTGAATGTTACGGCATTGATTTAAATACAAAAGCGCGGACACTTCCGCAGCCGATGGGATAGCGGAGGTTTTCTTCGCAAATACGTTGCTGTTGTTAGCGCTGGTTATGATTGACGTTATGTGTAAATAAAAAGGAGGAATCTTATGAAAAATAAAGCTTATTGGGTGAAGATTATGTTGTTCATTGTGTTTTTATTTGCCGTCAATCCGGCCCACGCAGGTTGGGTGATTGATCATATGTCAGGCGATGTAATGTATGTATCTTCAGGAAAGTTGAAAGAGGTCTCAAAAGATGATGGTACATGGTCCATCTACGATGGCAAGACTGGAAAGCTTAGCATAATCAACCCTGCCAAAAAAATCTATTGGCAAGGGACGGTACAGGAATTTTGCGCCGCATTAAAACAGATGATCCCCCCGATGGACGCGAGCCCAGCCAAACCCAAAGTTAGTATTAAGCAAGGCGGCACCGAAACCATTGCAGGTCTTGCAACGCAGAAATATCAGGTTATGACTAATGGTACATTGCACAAAGAGATATGGATTGCAGAGAACAAGGCGCTTATTGAAGAGATGAAGTCGCTTGAGCAATATGGAAAAGAGCTCATTGAGTGTTATCCGGCGCAAACCATGGAGATGATGGTGGACCGCGATCCTGGCTATCAGAGGATAGTAGCTAATAGATATGTAATGAAAGAGGTCACGTACGAGTCCGGCATGCCAATTGACAGCGATGAGGTTGTTAGCCTCAAACAGAAGAATATCGTGGCCTCCGAGTTTGATGTGCCAGCCGGTTATCGCCGTGTTCAAACGTTGATGGAAATCTGGATGTAGAAAGAGCGGGGACAGTCTCGTAGGGTGGGCCAAGGGCCCACCGATTCACCTGAAATTTCAGTGACATTTCTGTATACAAAAAAAACCCCTATGGACAAGGAGCTAAATATTTGATTTTACAAAGTCGGGGCGGTGAGATTCGAACTCACGACTTCCTGCTCCCAAAGCAGGCGCGCTGACCGGACTGCGCCACGCCCCGAAAAATTAATCTATAATCTAATATTTTATAGCAAAAATACAACCCTTTTTTAAAAAATCTCTTCCCCTTTGTCCTTTAATATCTTTGCCATCCTCTTAAAGGCAATCCCCCTATGACTGATCCTGTCTTTTTCCACCGGCCCCATTTCGGCAAAAGTCTTTTCTTTATCCGGAATATAAAATAAAGGGTCATACCCAAATCCATTTTCCCCGCTTAATTCGGTCTGTATAATCCCCTCACAAATACCCTCGGTATTAAACCTGGCTTTATCGGATTTAAACACAACTATGGTACGAAAACGAGCAGTTCTTTCTTCCCAGGGAACACCCTTTAAAAGACTAAGTAACTTCTTATTGTTTTCCTCATAGGTAGAATGCTCACCAGCAAATCGACTGGACCTGACTCCCGGCTTACCATCCAGGTAAGCAACCTCCAGTCCCGTATCATCTGCCAGAGTCGGCACCTTAAATTTTTGGAAGATAGCTTCTGCTTTCTTGGTCGCATTTTCCAATAAAGTCTCACCATCTTCGGCTACTTCTTCTACTTCATCAAAAGCATCAAGTGAAATCAATTCAAAATAATCACTTTTAATAATATTTTTAATTTCTCTTACTTTATCCTGATTCTGGGTAGCCAGAATAATCTGATACTTCTCCATATCTATTAAAAATTACTTCATAATCTCATCTTTATTACATTTACACATTTCAACTAACTTGGTTTTAAATCTCCATGATTTGGTTTTTTCCGAATAAATCGACTTAACCAATTTAATTTCTTTTAGTGTTTCTCCACATGTAGAACAATGCAGAGTTTTATCATCTGCATGTTTCGCCACTTTATCAGCAAAAGACTTGGTTTTAGCCATTCAAATATACCTCCCTTAAAACAAATTTTTATTTATTCTTTTAAATGTAGTAATTAATATTAGAGTCAGATTCATTAAAACATCTTTGGCATTTTCGCTATACTGATTTACAGCCCTGCTTTCCAGAGTAATACAACCCCAGGCTTCATTATCTATATTCAAAGGAATAATCAAAAAAGATCGAAGCCCGTGTTTTTTATCTTCCTTAACTGAATAACGGGGCTGGTTATAATCTCCCTTATTAATATCCTCTATGCGCAAGGGACAATTTCTTCTCAATACCCAGCCTACTAATCCGTCATTTAAGGAAAAACGGTAATTACTACCAATATCATCAATCTGACCATATACATACTTAACTACTCCCTCTTCCGCTTCTTTCAGGCAAAAGGTAAACCGGTCAAAGAGGAACATCCGTTTTATTTCCTGAACAAAGATATTTATAACCTCTTCTTCGGTTTTTGCATTCAATAATTTTTTTCCCAAACATAGATGAATATCATATACCTGCTGCTGCATTTCCCATCGTAATCCCCGATGATAATTAACCATAACCTGAGTAATAAGCTTTTCTCTTTGCTGCATTAGGGCTACATCATCATCTCTGAAATCATTCATGGTACAACTTCCCGAGGCTAACACCCCGACAACCTCATCCTGATACATCATAGGAACTCCTAAGAAAGAACGAATTTCAACCTGAGGCATTCCCCCCATGGTGATTCCTATGGGAAGATTAGATTCCAAAACCGAAGATGCCCTGTTTATAACTTCATATACCAGACTATCATTGGTTATCATTAAACGGGAGGTTATCAAGTCCTCTCCTGCCACACCCACCTGAAATTCTACCCCTTCTTTTCCCTTTTGTAAATAAATGGCAACACAATCAATACCACTCGCATTTTTTATCATGGTAACATAATCGGAAGCGAAACTACGAAAAGCTTTTCCAAATCCGGAAAAATTCTCATTGGTGGAATCTCCCTTGTCACCATTAGTATCACTATTTAATTCTGTATCAACTACTCCCTTATACTGAGTAACCGAACTCCGTAAGCCATAACCGGAAAAAATAAAGGTATAAAAATAGTATATCACTCCTACAAAAATAACCCCTTTGATAAACAATCCTATCCAGTTTAAGTTTGAAACCGGGACAAAAAATCCTAAGGTTATTAAAATAAAAATAATTAAAAACCAGGTCAATTGTTGGTTTTTATTGCTAGTTCTCACTTATAACCCATACAATTAATATTTATTTGGTATAATTTAAAGAAAAAAGAAAGAAAATCAAATGTTAAATCACAAAAAAATGTATAAAAAAATTATTATTTGGAATAATCACGAATTAAGATAGGATCACCAATGGTAACTTTTTTGGTTAAGGTTTGATCACCACGTAAAATTTGAAAAGTTACCGTAGAATATGGTTCAAACTGACTTATTCCTTTGGCAATATCGTGTATGGAATGCATAGTGGAATCTTGAAAGGTTACTATAATATCCCCGGCTTTAATTCCGGCTTTATAGGCAGGACTTCCCTTAAATACTCTGATGACTTCAATTATATTATCATCATCTTTTTCCCTGTCCACGGCCGAAATACCAATCCAGCCTCTGTTTGGTTTAATAAATTTTTTAATGGTATGAAACACAATATTAAGAGGAATAAATACTCCTCGATTTCTCTCTTTACTATCATCAGAGTACAGGTCAAACCGTCCGGTAATTAAGCCCACAATATGCCCCTGAGAATTTATAACCGGACTGCCGGTATTTCCCGGAGCCAAAAATATATTAAGTTTTTTAAAGCCATTGGGCAGGTCTCCCATATATTCTCCTAACATAACGGAAGGGAATATACCAAATGAATTACCCAAAACCGCTAACCTGGAATTGTTATTTACCTCTAAATCTTTATAGAAGCAGGGTTTAACCTCTATAGGTAAATTGGTACCTAATAGTATGATTCCTTGATTTTTATAAACAATCCAGGCAGATCCCTGCCTTTTGTTGATATCCACAATTTCTATACTATCGCTATCTAAGATGACACTTTCCCTGGTAATAATTAATCCATTTTTATTTAATATCAAACCTGTACCAATCCTGCATATGTTTGCTTCCTTATCAGTAGAATAAGCTTCGATACTCACCACATATTCTTTGATTTGGTTAATCTTTTCAGCGAACAAACAATCACCTTTTACAGGAGAGGATTGAGTATAGCAGGATGCGGTTATACCTAAGAGAGATATAACAAAAACAAGAATAAATATTTTTCTTAGCTCAATCATGAATCATTTAAAAATTTACCGGGGTTACATGAGAACGTATGACCTTATTATTCCCAAGTTGACGTAATGAATCATTACTATTTATCAATGAATCAATGGTACCATCTCTGGACAAAGAAACACTGGTAGGATATCCATCTATAACATACTGAATCTGACCATTAAATTCATTGCTTTTTTTCTCGCTTATGGATAAGTGACTTTCTGATTCATTTCGTATAATATTAAAGGGATTTATTAATAGTAATAATAAGACCACCACTGCCAGACTAAAACCATACTGAAATATACGTTTCGGATATAAAATGGGATTATAAAACCTCTTATCCCCTCTGCTTAGTTCTCTGCGGATACGTGCCCGCAGTAAAACATAAAAATCGTCAGTTGTTTTAACTCTGGGAAGCTGGGAAAACATCCTCCGCATCTTTTTTAATTTTTCCATATAATTTCTACAATCATTGCAGGAATCAAGGTGGTTGTTAAGTTCCCGTTTTTCAACAGGGGAAATTTCTGCATCAACAAGCTTATCAATTAGAATTTTAAAATCATAACATTGCGGCATATGCCCTCCACTATTATTATTCAAGAAGATGTTTTAATTCTTTCTGTAATTTCTGTCGCCCCCGATTTATTCTGGATTTAACGGTTCCGATCGGAATTTTTAATATATCACATATTTCTTCATAAGAACATTGTTCAAGATCTCTTAAAATTATTACTTCTTTAAACTTCAGGGGAAGTTGTTCAATTTTATCTCGTATTAAATTTTCTTGGATTTCACTATTTACTTGCTTTTCCGGTGATAAGGACGCATCCGGAATGTCATATTCCTTATCCTCAACACCCATATTACTTAATGATAACAATGATCTTCTTTTTCTTCTTCTTAATTCTGTTTTTGCCAGATTAGCAGCAATAGTATACAACCAGGTAGAAAATTTGGCAATCTTCTTATATGAATGTCTATTTCTATATAACCTCAAAAAAGTATCCTGAACAATATCTTCTGCATCTACCTTATTTCTTATAAAATTATAGACAAAATTCATTAATCTGTCTTTATACCGGTAAACAAGTTGTTCAAAAGCATAAGAATCACCTTCTTGAAATCTCTCGATCAACTCTTCATCACTGGGAGTAGCAGTATTATCATTCTTTTTATTTATGTTCATCTTATCTAACATATGATCTTAATAAAAGTTCCAGAATTTATAAAAAAAATTTAAGGTAAATCTTTTACTTATGGAAAATTATTCCACTGCCTAATTTAATCAGATCATGAATGATTAAGGTTAAAACCATTTCCGGCTTTATATACCCGGTTTTTAAATAACGATCAGCAATCTGAAGAGCCTGCAAGCCTTTCCTTAGTTCTGACAAAGTAAAATTATTTGCCTGGTTCAAATATAAATTTAAAAAATAATTATTAAAATGAATCACATTTTGTATAGCGTGCCTATTCATTCCCTGCTCAAGCATTAATCGTATTTTCATTAAAAGAAGTATTCTCCTGGTTAACTCCATGAGCAATAAAGGGGGAGAAATTCCTTCTTCTAAAAAATTAACTAAAATTTTGTAAGCTAAATGATTATCTTTATTCCCTACTGCATCGGTAAGATCCCATAAATTATAATTTCCATATATACCAACTACCTGGGAAATATCCTTTTCATCAACTGACTTCTTTTCCTGGATATAGGTAATAATTTTTTCAATTTCATTATGTAAGCTTCTTAGGGAAGTCCCCGCCAGTTCAACCATAAGGGAAGCCGCTGTTCTGGAAATCTCTACTTTATGCTTTTTAAACTCTTTAATAATCCAACTGATGGCAGTCTTTTCATAAATGGGATTACACTCCACCCAGATACTCTTCTTTACCAGATTTGCATAAAATTTCTTTCTCCGGTCTATTTTATTCGCAGTTAAAACCAGAACAGTAGTATTAGCGGGTGAATCTAAATATCTTTCCAAAATTTTCCTATCAGAAGGAGATAATTTTTGAACCGATTTTAGTATTACCAAACGATAATCCGTCATCATGGGCAAGGATAGAGCAATGTTTATAATATCTTGTCCATTAACATCATCACCATATAAAAAATCATAATTAAAATCCTTGGTTTGGGGATCAACAACTTTTTCCCTGATTAAGGTGATGAGGATATCTATTAAATAATCCTCATCCCCGAAAAAAAAGTATAGGGGATCGAACTTTTTTTCCCTGATTTTATTTTTGACGGTTTTAAAATCCATATTACGGTTATTTTAAAAAATTATAAAAGAAACTATAGATAAAATAAGAGTATATACTGAAAAAATCCAGAACTTTCCTTTATTTATAATAAATATTAAAATTTTTAAAAATATATAACTAAAAAAAGCACATATAATAAAAGATACTATTAAAACTAACAGGTTTCCAGAAATAAAGTGTACATTTTCCAGTTCAGATAATTTAAAAATTAAGGCTCCCAATATTGCTGGTATAGCCAGAAAAAAGGAATAATAGGCAGCTTCTTTACGTTTAATTCTTAATAAAAGCAAAGATGAGATAGTTGCCCCGGAGCGAGAGATTCCGGGTAAAATGGCTAATCCCTGAAAAATACCTGCCACAATTGCAACCAGGAGATTTCGATCCTCGATATTCTTATTATTTCTATCCTTACAAAAGATGGTGGAAAAAAGAATTATACTGGTTATAATAAAGGTATATCCCAGGACAGAAGGCGAGGTATATTTTGATTCAAT
The DNA here is from genome assembly GCA_964554015.1 of uncultured bacterium. GTDB lineage: Bacteria > Zhuqueibacterota > QNDG01 > QNDG01 > CAYUAG01 > CAYUAG01. The sequence continues at coordinate 580 of CAZKMO010000031.1, read as the reverse complement.
AAAATCTTTGAAAAATAAATAAATTAAAAAAGTAACTGTAGTTGATATGATAATATAAATAATAAATCTAACATTATTCTTCCGTTTCTTTTTTGTAGATAATTCAATTACTCCCTTTTTTAAGGTATCTCCAATACGTTGAAAATAAAAAATAATAATGGCACAAAGACTGGCCACATGCACTATAATATCAAATATAAGAGGTATATCCGTAATATTACATATACCTTTTAAAAAAAGTAAATGTCCCGATGATGAAATTGGTAAAAATTCTGTGATTGCCTGAATAAATGATAATATAATATAATAAAAAAAATTCAAAAAAATTCCTCTTCCATCTCTGATAAATGTTGTTAATATATCCATTGAGAATAATAAATGCAAGTAATTTCAAACAATTTACTTGACAAAATCAAATATTTTCCTTATAATGAGCGGAAATTGCCATTAGATAGAGGCGCCTGTAGCAATATTGATAAAATATGAAGTAGCAGCTTCCCAATTTTATTAAGATGGTTACGGGCCGAAATCTTTAAAAACTGCTATTTTTAAAGGTTGGGACGGAATACGAAAGGTTCCG
>CAZKMO010000030.1:0-26844 GCA_964554015.1 uncultured bacterium | reverse complement strand
GGGGATTTTGATCCACCTGATATGGTTCCCTATCATTCCATCCCGGATGAAGAACTTGATGCTCCAGAACACCGGGATTTAGCCTTGAAAGCGGCTCAAAAAGCAATTGTACTTTTAAAAAATAAGGGTATACTCCCTTTGAATAAAAATAAAATAAAATCAATTGCTGTAATTGGTCCCAATGCGGCTGAAAGTCAATTAGGCATTTACAGCGGTTGGCCTAATATTCAGGTCAGTCCCTTAGAAGGAATTAAACACAAAGCATCCCAGTATGGAATTAAAGTACATTACACCAAAGGATGTGATATTGGGGGCGGTTTATTGCATCCGATTCCGGCTCAATATTTTTCCCTAATTGAGGGAACTGGTCAAACCGGAATGCGGGGAGAATATTTCGATAATATGAGTTTAAGCGGAAAGCCTGTTTTTACCCGTATAGATTCCACCATTGATTTTCCCTGGGGAGTAAGATCTCCCGGTCCCGGAATACCTGAAGATCAGTTTTCGGTTCGCTGGACCGGAAAGATTATTCCGCCGGTTACCCGTACCTATCATTTGGGAACCAGAACCGATGATGGCTCCCGGTTGTACGTTAATGGAAATTTATTATTCCAAGATTGGACTGAACACGGAGAAAAACCCAATAGCAGGGAAATAAAATTAAGGGCAGGAGAGGAATATGAAATTGTATTTGAATATTTCGATAATGGCATGGGGGCAACGGCTCGCTTAACCTGGGATCTGGGTCAAAAAGATTTTAATCAGGCAAAAAAGATAGCTCAGGATAATGATTTGGTTATCCTGGTCCTGGGAGTTTCTCCGGGAATTGCTTCCGAGGAACTGGATCGTACCACTATTAATCTTCCTCAGATTCAACAACAGTTAATCAGGGAAATTAGGGAAGTAAATTCTAATATAATCATTGTTCTCATAAATGGTGGTCCTTTGGCTCTGGCTGGATCTGAGGACTATGCAGCTGCTATTATAGAAGCATGGTATACAGGACAAGCAGCCGGAACAGCAATTGCTGATGTATTGTTTGGTGATTATAATCCAGGAGGCAAACTTCCGGAAACATTTTATGTATCTGCTGACCAATTACCACCTTTTGCAGATTATGATATTATAAATAATGGTAGAACGTATATGTATTTTGAAAAGCCGGTATGGTATCCCTTTGGATATGGTCTTTCTTATACTAAATTTGAGTACAGTAATCTTATATTAAGCTCAGATAACATTTCCCAGGATAAGGTAATTACAATTCAATGTACTGTTCAGAATATTGGTAATTACCAAGGTGATGAAGTTATTCAGGTATATGTAAGTGATAAAGAAGCTTCGGTTAAAGTACCGATTCGCCAATTAAAGCGATTTCAACGCCTGACCCTCCTTCCGGATGGACAGAAGACAGTATCATTTACTCTCCCAATTTCTGAATTATCATTTTATGATATCGAATCCAATGAATTTATAGTGGAACCGGGTGAGTTTGAAGTTCAAATTGGCAGTTCATCTCAGGATATTCGTTTAAGGAAGAGTTTTTTTGTAGAATAAATAATAATATATACTTGACAGAAAGCTGAATTTAAATTACCTTATAAATTAATGAAGATTTGTATTATTATATTACGATAGGAAAAACGTATTGAGAGAAATTACTTAACTTATAAATATGGAGATTAATAATGAATTTTTTAGATAATGATTATCTTTTAAAAAATTCTACAGCCAAGGAACTATACCAAAAAATTAAAGATTTACCTATTGTAGATCTTCACAGTCATGTGGAATTAAAAGAAATCTTGGAAAATAAACCGGCTCAAGATATCTGGGAAGTGGAAGGAGCTACCGATCACTATGTTTGGGAATTAATGCGAAGAAGAGGAGTCCAGGAAGAAAAAATTACCGGAAGTGCTACTAACAGAGAAAAATGGAATGCTCTGGCTGAGGTTTTTCTCCAGTTTGGGGGAAATCCTACCTATGAATGGATACATATGGATTTACGAAGAAGATTTGGCATAAAAGATCTCATATCAAATAAAACTGCTGATGCTATCTGGGAAAAAACTTCTTCACTCTTAGCAGATAAATCAATGTTCCCTCAAAGTTTGATTAAAGAGATGAATATAGAATTAATGTGTACTACTGATGATCCTACTTCTGATTTAGACTTACATCAAAAAGTCAGAAAAGAACTTCAGGAAGTAATGGTATTGCCTACCTGGCGACCGGATAAAGTTATTCATATCGAGAATCATGTTTGGAAGAAGTTTATTGATGAGCTGGGAGAAAAAACAGGTGATGATGTAAGTCAAATCGAAGGTTTGCTTTCTGGTTTAGAAAAAAGGCATGATTATTTTTCTGAACAGGGGTGTATTGCAAGTGATCTCGGGATTGAAAAACCATATTCTTTTCCGGTTTCCCTAAAAGAAGCAGCCTTGATTTATTCTAAAGGTTATAAAGGTGAAAAATTAGAAAGTAAGGAAATTATAACCTATAAAGCATTTATGTTGTATCAATTAGGTAAATTAAATAAAAAGAAAAACTGGCTGACTCAACTTCATATTGGTTCTGTCAGAGATTACCGTAATATCCTGTTTGATAGGCTCGGAATCGATTCTGGGGGGGATATATGCACTCAAAATGTTGATTTTGCGGAAGGACTCAAATATTTCCTAAATGAGTTTGCCGAAGATACAAATATTATAATCTACTGTCTGGATCCAACTCATCTTCCTGCAGTGACCACTATTGCCAGAGCTTTTCCAAATATAATAATTGGCGCCCCCTGGTGGTTTAATGACAGTCCTTTCGGAATGGAAATGCATTTGAAGTATGTTGCTTCTGTTGATCTTATTTCCAATTGCGGCACCATGGTCAGTGATTCCCGGAAACTGTTTTCCTATGGATCTCGAACAGAAATGTTTAGAAGAGTATTATGTAAGGTGGTAGGCTATATGGTTTATCAGGGACAAATCCCCCAATCAATAGCGCAAGAACTGGTAGAAAATGTAGCCTACCATAATGCTAAAAATTTAATTAAAAAAAGAAGTAAATAGGAATTTAAGAATCATAAATATCATATTTTCAAATTATACATCATTCTGGATGATAAGGCTTTCCCAACGTACATCGTCGAGGAGTAGGTAGTATGGATTTATCTAAATGTTTAAATCTGGAAGGAAGAGTGGCTGTCATAAGCGGAGGGGCAGGTGTTCTTTGTTCCCAAATTGCCAAGGCCATAGGCGAATGTGGAGGCAAGGTGGTTATTCTGGACATTTCCGAAGAATCTATGAAAAATCTGAGTAAATATCTAACCAAAAAAAACATTGAACATCTTACTATAAAAACCGATATACTGGATAAAGAGAATATTAAAGCAGCAGCCCAAAAAACCTTCGATAAATTTGGAGCAGTTGATATCTTGATAAATGGTGCTGGAGGGAACAAGACTCAAGCTACCACCAGCCCTGATTTATCATTTTTTGATCTTCCGGAGGATGCAGTAAAATTTGTATTCAATTTAAATTTTGTGGGAACCTTTTTAACCTCACAGGTATTCGGAAAACATATAGCAGACAAAGGAGAGGGTGTTATAATTAACATCTCTTCCATGTCAGCTTCTGCCCCCATGACCAAAGTTCCTGCTTATTCTGCCGCTAAAGCAGGCATAAGCAATTTTACCAAGTGGCTGGCTGTACACATGTCTCATCATTATTCTGATAAAATTAGAGTTAATGCCATTGCACCAGGATTTTTTCTCACTGAACAAAATCGCTTTTTATTGACCGATAAGGAAACCGGATCCTTGACCGAAAGAGGAAACACTATTATATCGCAGACCCCCATGAAAAGATTTGGGAAACCGGAGGATTTGGTTTCAACTGTTCTTTGGTTGATCTCACCGGGAGCAGAGTTTGTACACGGCATCATTGTACCGGTGGATGGAGGATTTTCGGCGTTCAGCGGAGTTTAAAGCAATAGATTCATTATAATGCAAAAATTAAATATCAAAAATAAAAATGACAAAGTAAAATGCAAAATTATTCAATTATAGTAATGATAATCGAAATCTTTTCATTTTTATATGTCATTTTGCTTTTTAATTTTTAATATTTTAATTATTTAAGTTATAGCATGAATAGACAAAATCAAGAATTATCATATATATAATCAGAATAAATAATATAAAACATTAGGAGGTTACATAATGGATAAAAAGTCGGATATTGGCTTAATTGGATTAGCAGTCATGGGAGAAAACTTAGTGTTGAATATGGAAAGTAAAGGTTTTACTGTTTCTATCTATAACCGAACAAAATCAAAAGTTGATAACTTGATCAATGGTAGAGGCAAAGGAAAAAATATAATCGGAACTCATACTATGGAAGAATTCATTAATTCGATTGAGCAACCCAGAAAAATCATAATCATGGTTAAAGCAGGGCAACCAGTGGATGCGGTGATAGATGAAATCATTCCTTATCTTTCTAAAGATGATATACTGCTGGACGGTGGAAATACATATTTTAAAGATACGCAGAGAAGGGCAAAAAAGGTAGAGGAAAAAGGATTTTTATATATTGGAACCGGAGTCAGTGGTGGCGAGGAGGGAGCACTCAAAGGACCTTCTATCATGCCGGGAGGACATAAACAAGCGTATGAAGCTGTAGCTCCTATACTAACTAAAATTTCTGCCCAGATTGACGGTGAACCTTGCTGTGATTATATGGGGCCGGGTGGTGCCGGTCACTATGTAAAGATGGTGCATAACGGTATTGAATATGCTATTATGCAAACTATCGTAGAAGCATATGACTTGATGAAAGATGTGTTAAATCTCGATGCCAATGAACAGGCTGAACTTTTTTCCATTTGGAATGAGGGTGTGCTGGATTCATATTTAATTGAAATTACCGGAGTAGTCTTAGCCAAAGAAGACGAGGAGACCAATAAGGCACTGGTTGATATTATTTTAGATGAGGCATCTCAGAAAGGGACGGGAAAATGGACTTCCCAGGAAGCTATGGACCTGGGAGTGCCAATTCCATCTATTGATGCAGCAGTAGAAGCCAGATTTATTTCAGCTTATAAATCCGAAAGAATAGAAGCTTCTCAAATACTGCAGGGACCTTCCCTGAAATTCGATGGAGACAAGGATAAATTCATTCAAGCCATTCATGATGCCCTGTATGCTTCCGAAATACTCGCCTATGCCCAAGGTCTCTCTTTAATGACCTCAGCTTCTAAAGAATACGGTTTTGATCTAAACTTGGGAAATATCGCTAAAATCTGGAGGGGAGGTTGTATTATCCGATCCAAAATTCTGGGAGATATAACGAAAGCCTATGAAAAAAATTCTCAGCTTCCCAATTTACTTTTTGATGATTATTTCAGCGGATTACTCAACTACCTGCAGGATGCCCTCCGCTACGTTGTCCAAATTGCAAATAAGTTCGGAATTCCCTGCCTGGTTACCAGTTCTTCCTTGGGGTATTATGACAGCTATAGGAAAGAACGTCTTCCTGCCAGTTTGATACAGGCACAGCGGGATTATTTTGGTGCTCACACGTATAAAAGAATTGATAAGGAGGGAATTTTTCACACCAAATGGTAATTGGAAAAGGATTGGAAAGAGGATATCTTTCCGAAACGGAAGTTATAAACCTCTCTATAAAAGCTTTATCACGTATTGATGTTAAAAATAAGAAAGTGCTGGTCATAATACCTGACCATACCCGTACGGCTCCGGTACAACTTTTTTTTAAGACAATATGTGAGCATTTGGGCAAAAAAGTCAAGAAACTGGATTTTCTGGTTGCCTTGGGTACCCATCCTCCCCTGGAAAGAAAGCACATTTTACAATTGGTGGGAATATCGGAAAAAGAAAAAAACCAGAAGTTTTCATCGGTTGATTTTTTCAACCATAGTTGGGACAATCCGAATGCTCTTACTACAATTGGCACCATATCCAAGAGTAAAATTGAACAGATTTCAAACGGATTGTTAAAGGAAAATGTAGAAGTACAAGTCAATAAGATCATTTTTAATTATAATTTTCTTATCATTGTAGGACCTGTTTTTCCTCATGAAGTGGTAGGATTTTCCGGTGGTAACAAGTACTTTTTTCCAGGCATAGCAGGTACGGAAGTAGTGCATTTCTTCCATTGGCTGGGTGCTCTTATTACAAATCTTGAGATTAATGGAAAAAAACAAACTCCGGTCCGAAAAGTCATAGATATTGCCTCTTCCTTCATAAAGATTCCTACACTTTGCTTTAGTCTGGTAATTAAAAATAAAAAAATGAGTGGATTATTTATTGGAAATCCCCAAGAATCCTGGTCCAAAGCTGCTGACCTCTCTGGTAAACTAAACATAGTATATAAGGATAAGACTTTTAAAAAAGTGCTGGGTATTGCCCCTAAAATGTACGATGATTTATGGACTGGGGGTAAAGTCATGTACAAACTGGAAAATGTGGTTCAGGACGGGGGTGAACTTATTATTTATGCTCCTCATATTAGGGAAGTTTCTTATACCCATGGGGAAATTCTGGAAAGAGTGGGCTATCATGTAAGAGACTATTTTCTTAAACAACCTGATAAATTTTCCTGGGTTCCGGGAGGAATAAAAGCACATTCCACTCATATAAAAGGGATAGGAACCTATAAAAACGGAATAGAGAAACCCAGGATAAATGTCTTTCTGGCAACAAGTATACCCGAAGAAAGATGTAAGAAAATCAATCTGGGATATAAGGACTACAGAGCAATTAATTTATCCGATTGGGAAAACAAAGAGGATAAAGGGATTCTTCTGGTCCCTAACGCAGGAGAAATTTTATATCAAGTAAAATAAAAAGAAGACGAGGTTAAAAAGGTGAGTGAAAATAAAAATGTAGTTGTCGCCCAGTCAGGTGGGCCTACTCCGGTCATTAATAATTCTCTTCGCGGGGTAATAGATACCTGTAAGAAAATGCCGGATACGTTTGGTAGAATCTATGCCGGATTTCACGGAATAGAAGGAGTGTTAAAGGAAGAACTCCTGGATATCAGTGCTCAGAACCCAAAAGAAATCGAACTACTTAAGACTACCCCGGCAGCCGGTTCTATTGGAACCTGCCGATATAAACTTAAAAGCCAACAAAAGGAAGATTTTGAGCGTATCGTAGAAGTTCTCAAAGCACATAAGATCGGCTACTTTTTCTACATAGGCGGTAATGATTCTATGGACACAGCTAACAAAATAGGTATTTTTGCTGAAGAAAAAGGGCTGGATCTTATTGCAACTGGAATACCCAAAACCATTGATAATGATGTGGGCGATTCCGAATTTAAATTAATAGACCATACCCCAGGATACGGAAGTGTAGCCAGATACTGGGCACTTTATACTCAAAATGCCAACGAGGAAAATATGGGATCCTGTCCTTCCGATCCGGTTCTGGTTATTCAGGCTATGGGACGAAAGATTGGGTATATACCTGCCGCTGCCCGTCTTGCTGATCCGGAGAGAAGGATTCCCCTGCAGATATATATGACCGAGAGCGGATTAAATCTCACTGAACTTGCTGATAAGGTTAATGATGAATTAAAAAGAAACGAAAGAGTAATTGTAGTGGTAAGCGAAGGTTTTCCAGTGGGTGAATTGGGAGAGAAAAAAGATCTTTTCGGGCATACTGAATATTCTGCCAGTGAAATCACTGTGGGGCAGATAGTAACTAATTTTCTTAATAAAGTAGGTCTGAAGGTGAATGGTTCCGCCAGAGGACAGGTTCCGGGTACAGATCAGAGGCATGCTATTGCTTATGCTTCCAATGTTGATCTGGAGGAAGCATATAAAGTGGGTGAAAAAGCGGTTTCTATTGCTACTGAAGGAGAGTCCGGATATATGGCGACAATGCTCCGAAAAGAGGGCAGTAATTACCAAGTTTATTATGATAAGGTACCTTTGGAAAAAGTTGCTAATTCAGAAAGGTCCTTTCCCGCGAATTGGATTTCGGCAAACCGAATCGACGTAACTGATGATTTTATAGCTTACGCAAAACCATTAATCGGTGAAGACTGGGTCACAATTCCCTTAGAAAACGGCATTATGCGATTTACCAGATTCAAACCCATATTTGCCGATAAGAAACTAGATAAATACACACCGGAAGCGTATAGATAAAGATTAACGTAACATAGCTCAACCATTTAAGCTTAAATATTAAATATTAAAATGGAAAAATACAAATCAAAGTTTAAAAATGAATTTAAAAAAAGACTTTATAACTTTGTTCTGAAACTGATTAAATTTTTAGATAACTTACCAAAAGACAATGTTTCTAAAAGACTTGGTGATCAATTACTTCGTAGTGGTACTAGTATTTTAGGTAATTATGTTGAGGGTCAATCTGCAAGCAGTAAGAAAGATTTTACTAATTATTTCAATCATTCCCTTAAATCAGCTAATGAAAGTAAACTATGGTTTAGCTTGCTTAGAGATAGCAATAGAGTAACACCAGAAAAAGTTAATTGGTTTTTAAGTGAATTTGATGAAATAGGAAAAATATTCGCTTCAAGTGTTTTAACACTAAAGGGTAAGAGATGATTTTGAATTTTTATTTGTAATTTTGCTTTTTACTTTTTGATATTTTATTTATTTAAAACGGATAATTACTTATTTACTTTTTAATAAAAACTATAATTTATTTTATTATATTATTATTAAGGAGAATATATGATAAGTGAAGCGCAGAAAGAATTAACCGAATTTAAATCACAATATAATTTTTTTGTAGGTATAGATTCCGATGGTTGTGTTTTTGATACCATGGGAATAAAGCAGCGGGAATGTTTCGGACCCTGGCTCATCGGATATTTTGGACTGCAGGGAGTGGCACTGGCAGCCAGAGAGTGTAAGGAATTTGCGGATCTTTTTTCTAAAACCAGAGGAGCCAATCGTCATATAACCTCTAAACGTATAATAAATGAACTGTTACCTACTCACCCCATGATCAAAAATAGAAATTTTAAGGTACCCCAGTATCCTCACTATTTTAAATGGGTGGAAAATCCGGATAGTCTTTTAAGCAATGAAGGATTAAAAAAGGCTATAGTTGCAGCCGGAAGTGAGGAAGAAAAAAAAGAATTAGAGTTGGCTTTGGAATGGAGTGAGAGGGTTAACTGGAGTGTTAAGGAAATAGTAAAAAACATTCCGCCCTTTCCTATGGTCCGGGAATGTCTGGAGAAAATTTCCGGAAAAGCAGATATGATTGTCGTTTCTTCCACTCCGACCGAAGCTCTGCAGAGGGAATGGGAAGAACATGACCTGGCAAAATATATGGGTGTTATTGCGGGACAGGAAATGGGTAAGAAAAAGGAACACCTACAGATGGCGGCAGGTGGTAAATACCAGGAAGATAATATCCTGATGATAGGTGATGCGCCCGGTGACCTAAAAGCAGCTCAGGCCAATAATGCTTTATTTTATCCCATAATACCGGGACAAGAGGAAAAAGCCTGGAAACGATTTTACCAGGAAGGAATTGATAAGTTTTTAAGCGGAGACTATAAAGGTGATTATGAACAATCTCTCATTGATGAGTTTGATAAGTCATTACCAGAAAATCCTCCCTGGAAAAAATAAAAAAAATCATACAAGGAGAAAACACTAATGGATAAATTGAAAGTATTATTTATCGGGGTGTTGTTCCTGATAAGCAATGATGCTTTCTTTGCTTTTGAAAAATTGGATGACGGCATTACCTTAACCTTACAAAAAGGGAAAGTAACCGATGCTGGTGTTTTAAAAATTCAGGTATGTAATGAAAATATAATTCATATCACTGCTGCCCCGAAAAATACATTCTCGACTACTCAGAGTCTTATGGTGGATAAAGTTAATTGGGAACCTGTATCCTGGACAGTGGAGGAGAAAGACGATAACCTTGTTCTTTCCACTTCCAAACTGATGGTATTCGTCAACCAGAGAAAGGGTGACCTCGCTTTTTATGATCCCCAGGGTAACCTTATTGTTCAGGAACCGAAGAGAGAAAGTAAGATCTTTACACCGGCAGAAGTTATGGGTGAAACAACCTATCATATTCAACAACTCTTTAATTCTCCTGAAAAGGAAGCTTTTTACGGATTGGGACAGCATCAGAATAACATCATGAATTACAAAGATCAGGATGTAGATTTATGGCAGTATAATATTGTAGTTGCCCTGCCCTTTCTGGTATCCAGTAATAATTACGGAATCCTCTGGGACAATAATTCCCGGACTAAATTCGGTGATATTCGGGATTATCGATCTTTGGAATCTTTAAAATTATACGATAAAAACGGAAAACCGGGAGGACTTACTGCGGAATACTATAACGATTCGGATTTTCAGTCATTATTCACCTCACGTACGGAACCTAGGATACGATATGCATTTATTGATGTCCATGATGAGTATCCTGAAGGTTTTGATGCTAACACTGGCAGCATCAGGTGGTGCGGAGAAATTGAAAGCAGTGAATCGGGAATTCATAAATTCAGACTTTACAGTTCCAGCTATACAAAAATGTGGCTGAACGGAAAACTGGTGGTAAATTCCTGGAGACAGAACTGGCTTCCCTGGACTCATCTTATACGTATACCTATGGAAAGGGGTAAACGCTATACCCTAAAAATCGAATGGATACCTAACAGCGGTTATATGGGATTGAAATATTTGACGCCGGAAAAGGAAGAAATCAGCAATAAATTATCTCTATATTCTGAGGTGGGTGATCATATAGACTATTATTTTATATACGGAAAAAATCTGGATGAAGTGATAGCAGGATACCGCACTATCACTGGAAAAGCCACCATGATGCCTAAATGGGCTATGGGTTTGTGGCAGTGTCGACAGCGTTATAAAACCCAGGAAGAGTTGCTGTCTGTAGTCAAAGAATTTCGTAAGCGTCATCTTCCTTTGGATAATATCGTACAGGATTGGTTTTACTGGGAAGAGGACAAATGGGGGAGTCACGAATTCGATTCCACCCGCTATCCCGATCCGGAGGGTATGGTTACAGAACTACATAATGATCTGAATACTCATATTATGATTTCAGTCTGGCCTAAATTCTATGTGGGCACCGAACATTACCGGGAATTCAAGGATAAGGGATGGCTTTATATGCGTAATGTGGAAAAGGGACAGAAAGATTGGGTGGGACCGGGATATGTTTCAACTTTCTATGATCCTTACAGTGAAGGAGCTCGTAACTTATACTGGAATCAGATTAACAAGCACTTGTTCCAAAAAGGAATTGATGCCTGGTGGCTGGACTGTACGGAACCGGATATACAAAGTAATTTATCCAGAGCTGAAACCCGTTTGCGTATGCATCCGACCGCTATGGGAACAGCAGCCCGGTATCGAAATACCTATTCTTTAATGAATGCCAAAGGGGTATACGAAAATCAGCGTAAAACCAAGCCTGATCAGAGAGTTTTTATTCTTACCCGTTCTGCCTTTCCCGGACAGCAGCGCTATGCTGCTGCTACCTGGAGTGGAGATGTGGCAGCCAGATGGTATGATCTTAAAGCACAGATAGCTGCTGGTTTGAATTTTTGCCTGTCCGGTATTCCTTACTGGACCACAGATGTGGGTGGTTTTGCCGTGGAGTCAAGATATATGGAGGCAAAAGAAGAAGATCTGGCGGAATGGAGAGAATTAATGACCAGATGGTTTCAGTTTGCTACTTTTTGTCCCTTATTCCGGGTGCACGGAGAATACCCTTATCGAGAAATATATAATGTTGCCCCCGAAGATCATCCCGCCTATAAAACCATGGCAGCCTATGATAAGTTACGCTACCGGTTAATGCCCTATATTTATTCCCTGACCGGAATGGTTACCCGCCAGGATTATACCATGATGCGGGCTTTGGTTATGGATTTCAACTCTGATGAGAAAGTCTTCAATATTGGAAATCAATACATGTTCGGCCCTGCTCTGCTTATTAATCCGGTAACCGAATACCAAGCCCGAATGCGACAGGTGTATTTACCGGAAGGGAGCGGTTGGTATGATTTAAAATCTGGTGATTATTTTAACGGCGGTCAAACAGTACAGGCTGATGCCCCTTATACAGACATCCCCATTTATGTGAAGGAAGGATCAATTATTCTCTTTGGTCCGGAAATGAAGTATGCAACTGAAAAACCTGCCAATCCCATACTTTTATATGTGTATGCAGGCAAAGATGCTCATTTTGAATTATACGAAGATGAAAATGTGAATTATAATTATGAAAAAGGGATGTATTCAATCATACCAATTAACTATGATGACAAAACCTCTATGCTCTATATTGAAAAACGGCAAGGTGAATTTGCCGGTATGCTGAAACAGCGTACTTTCCGCATCATTCGGGTTACCAAAGATGAAAAAACACCCTTGGATTTTTCCGCATCTCCGGATAAAATTATTGAGTATGATGGTTCGGAAAAAATGATCAAATTTGATTAATTGTCTGTTAAACAGGAAACTGGAGACTGGAGAATGGAGAAAGGAAAAACAAGATATACTTATACGCATAGATTTTATTATACGATTTTCCATTTTCCATTCTCCTTTCTTCCTTTGTTCCATTTCATATAATCAATGCTACCTTATTAGTTCAATAAAGGAGATTATAACATGAAAAAAATATTTTTAATAATCTGGATATGTTTACCGGTCTTGATTTTTGCCCAGAAATTTGACGGCCTGGCGCTAACTCCTCCCATGGGATGGAACAGCTGGAATACCTTTGCCACTGATATTGATGAAGATTTGATAAAAGAAACCGCGGAGGCGTTAATTGAAAGCGGAATGCTGGAAGCAGGGTATGATTATATTGTTCTTGATGACGGCTGGGAAGCTATGGAACGAGATGAAAAGGGAAATTTAATTCCAGATCCGGAAAAATTTCCCAGCGGTATGAAGGAATTAGGGGATTATCTGCATGCCCAAGGTTTTAAATTCGGCATCCATAATTGTGCCGGTACCAGAACCTGTGCTGACTATCCGGGAGGCAGGGGACATGAATATCAGGATGCCAGGACCTATGCTTCCTGGGGAGTTGATTATCTTAAGTATGACTGGTGCAGCCACGGCACAGCTGATGCCAGGGAAACCTATAAAACCATGCGGGATGCATTATATGCTGCCGGCAGACCCGTGGTATTCAGTATCTGTGAATGGGGAAATAACAAACCCTGGTTATGGGCAGAGGAGGTGGGGCATTTATGGCGGACAACCGGGGATATTACCGATTGTTATGACTGCCAGGCAGTGTATTCACTGGGCTGGAAACATATTTTAGATATGCAAGTAGGACTGGAAAAGTATGCCGGCCCCGACCACTGGAATGATCCGGATATGCTGGAAGTGGGTAATGAGGGATTAAGTGTGGCTGAGTCCAGGGCTCAGTTCAGTCTCTGGTGTATTCTGGCTGCTCCCCTTATGGCTGGTAATGATGTGAGAAATATGTCTGAGGAAATACGAGAAATTTTAACCAATTCGGAAGTTATTGCCCTGGATCAGGATCCTCTGGGAAAACAGGGGTATTTGTTTATGAAACATCCGGGAAAGGAGATCTGGGTCAAGGAGTTGTCCAAGGGAGAGTGGGCTGTATGCTTTCATAATACCGGTGAAGTACCTTTGAAAATGAAAATAAACTGGGATCATCTCTGGATTCTGCAGGGTGAATATACGGTCAGGGATCTATGGGAAAAAAAGGATCTGGGAGTAACCGATAATGATCCCTTTATCAGGGAAATACCTGTTCATGATGTGATGCTTTTGAAATTTACCCCAATACAGTAAATTTCTTACTTTAAATGAAAATTATTAATATTATAAATCGAGAGTAAAGATTATGTTTAAAATACATATTATGTTATTTATTTTCTTAACTTCAACAGTTCTTCTTTTGGCCAGATATCAAAGTAAAAAACTTTATTACCTAACTAATGATTTTAGAATACGAACCGGGGTAAATGTCAGTCACTGGCTTTCTCAGAGTGATAAAAGGGGGCAAGAACGAGAAAACTATATAACCAAAGCTGATTTTGATACCATTGCTTCTCTAGGTTTTGACCATGTCAGGATTCCGGTGGATGAAGTGCAATTATGGGACATAAAGGGAAACAAACAAAAACAAGCATTCCAGTTGTTGCATAATGCCATACAATGGGCCTTTGAGGCTAAACTGAGGGTGATTGTAGATTTGCATATTATTCGTTCCCACCATTTTCTGGCAGAATCCAATCCCTTATGGACTGATTCTGCGGAACAGGAAAAAATGGTTGATCTTTGGATGCAGCTTTCTCAAGAATTAAAACAGTATCCTGATAATATGCTTGCCTATGAAATATTGAATGAAACGGTGGCAGATAATGCGGAAGACTGGAATAATCTTTTCCACAAGGTAAGAATAGCAATTAGGACAAAAGAACCTCAAAGAATGATAGTGTTGGGATCAAATCGGTGGCAGGACCCCTCCACCTTTCCTTATTTACGAATTCCTGAAGATGATAAAAATATTATTCTCAGTTTTCATTTTTATACTCCCATGGCCTTAACTCATCATCAGGCTTCCTGGACCTCCATAGCCGAATATTCCGGACCGGTTAATTATCCGGGTATGATTATTGACACTTCATACTATAAGGATCTTTCCCAGCCTGCAGTTGAAATGCTCAGCAGTTATGCCAATGGATTTTTCAACAAGGAAGTTCTGGCAGAATCTATGTTGCCTGCTATAAAGGTGGCAGAAGAAAATAATCTTTCTCTTTTTTGTGGTGAATACGGTGTTTATCCTACTATACCGGAAGAAATAAGTCTTCTCTGGTACAAAGATGTATGTGAAATTTTTAATGAACATGATATTGCCTACTGTCACTGGTGTTATAAAGGAGATTTCCCCGTAATTAGTCCCAATGGGAAACCAAATCGTAGACTGATTTCAGTCTTAACTGCGGAATAAAATATAAAGATATGAAATCAGTACCAGATCGAATAATAAATACAACTCATTCAATGCTTTATTTCTGTATACAATTTTTAAATTTTTTATAATTTGATTATATAAAAGAAAAAATCCATAAGGTTTTTTATGAAAAAACAAATATCACGACGAAGCTTTCTGCAAAAGAGTGCAGTGGGTTTGGGGGCAGGTGTACTGGGATTAAAGGGGATACGATCTTTCTCCGCATCCAGCACCGCAAATCAACCCAATATTCTCTGGATTGTCAGTGAAGATAATAGCGCTTCTTATTTGGGTTGTTATGGTAATAAAGACGCCCTGACCCCGAACCTGGATAAACTTGCAGAACAGGGTATTACCTATGATAACGCCTTTGCTAATGCTCCTGTTTGCGCACCCATGCGTAACTCGATCATTACCGGAATGTATGCCAGCACTCTGGGTTGCCATAATATGCGGAGTGAATATCCCATTCCGGATAAATTTAAATTTTTTCCCCTGTATCTGCGTCAGGCAGGCTACTACTGTACCAACAATGCCAAGGAAGATTACAATACTTTAAAACCGGAAAATGTCTGGGATGAATCAAGTTCCACCGGTCATTATAGGAACCGAAAAAAAACACAACCTTTTTTTGCCGTGTTTAATACTGAACTCAGTCATGAACAAAAAATTCATTTTGATGCCTTGCTCCCCAAGGATAAGTTGAAACATGATCCGGATACACTTGAATTGGCCCCCTATCATCCTGACTTACCGGAAATCCGGCACTGCTATGCCAATTACTATGAGTATATCAACAAAATGGATGCAAAAGTAGGTGAACTGCTAAAGGAGTTGGAAGAAAATGGCTTGGCTGAAGATACCATAGTCTTTTACTATTCAGATCACGGAGGTGTCCTTCCCCGCAGTAAAAGATTTCTCTATGAATCAGGTACCCAGATTCCTTTGATTATCAGATTCCCCCCCAAATACCAGCATCTGACCTCCAAGCAGCCAGGAAGCAGGGAAGACAGACTGGTAAGTCTGGTGGATCTTGCTCCCACTATTCTCAGTTTGCTAAATATTCCCATTCCAGCTCATTTTTCTGGTCATGCCTTTCTGGGTAAACAAAAAACCGCAGAACCTGCTTATATTCATTTTTTCCGTCAGCGTATGGATGAACGCTACGATATGATGCGAGCTGTAAGAGACAAAGAATTTCGTTATATTCGTAATTATATGCCGCATCGTATATATGGACAGCATCTCTGGTATCTCTGGCGCTCTCCTGCCACCAGAACCTGGGAAACGGCTTTTAATCAAGGCAAATGTAATAGAGTGCAAAGCCGATTCTGGGGAGATAAGGATACAGAAGAATTATATGATGTCAAGGCTGATCCTCACAATGTAAATAATCTGGCTAATGATCCTCAATATCACAATGTACTGGAGAGAATGCGTAAAGAAACCAGCCGCTGGGTGAGAGTCTCCCGGGATGCCGGATTTTTACCGGAAGGATTAATGCTGGAGTTGGCAGGAGATAAAACCGTATACGAAATAACTCATTCTTCCAATTTTACTATGGAAAAAATTATCGAAACAGCGGAAATGGCTTCCAGCAAGAATATAAAATATCTATCCACCCTGATCAAACGTCTTTCCCATACTCAGGCTGCGGTCAGATACTGGGCAGCAACTGGCTGCGCCATATTGGCTAGAAAGGCTGATAAAGGCATGTCGGAACTAAAAAAGCTGTTAAATGATCCAGTGGCAGATGTTCGAATCGTTACTGCAGAGGCGTTATGCAAAATGGGATACAAAAAGGAATCCCTGGATTTGCTGGTCAAAGAGATGAAAAGTGAAAATCCTCGAGTGCAGCTTCACGCTCTCAACGTGCTTAGTGCTCTTGGTGATGATGCCAAAATGGTAGTAAAGGATATTATGACCCTGACTCCCTGGGGTCTGAAAACCGATGATTATTTTCATCAGGCCTATATTCCGTTGATAAGTAAATTGAAACCAGGCTGGCAGGATTACGTTATATGGTGATGTCACAGTAAGAATACATTTGAAAATAGGTATGTTTCTGAATAAAAAAAATAATATTAAAAAATAAGGCGTAAAAATGAATGAACAAATTTCAAGAAGAAAATTTATCAGGGATGCATCCATTGGTATTTCCGCACTTGCCTTAAGCAGTTCGTTTAATTGTTTTCAGAAACAGAAGAAACCGCCAAATTTTATAATTATTTTTACTGATGATCAAGGGTATAATGATGTGGGTGTTTTTGATGCCAGAGGATTCGAAACTCCTTATCTGGACGCTATGGCGGATGAGGGTAAAGTTTTTACTGATTTTCATGTTGCAGCTCCGGTGTGTACTCCTTCCCGGGCTTCCCTGCTTACCGGATGCTATCCCCAGAGAGTTGGCTTACCAGATGTTCTTGCTCCTCCGGGCCCGGAGTGGACCAAAGGAAAAACCACCATTGGATTGAATGATAAGGAAGTCACCATTGCTGAAATATTGAAGAATAAAGGATATGCAACTTCCTGTATCGGGAAATGGCATCTCGGCCATCAGGAAAAATTCTTGCCCACCAAGCATGGATTTGATGAATATTTCGGTCTTCCCTACAGTAATGATATGCGGCCAGAGAATGATCCCCTGTACCCGCCACTTCCTTTAATGCAGGGAACAGAAGTAATCGAGGAAAATCCGGATCAATCCACATTAACCTACAGATACACTAAACAGGCGGTTGATTTTATCACCAAAAACAAAAATAAGCCCTTTTTTCTCTATCTGGCCCACTCCATGCCCCATGTTCCCATTTTCTGTACAGATAAATTTAAAGGAAAATCAAAATTAGGATTATACGGTGATGTAATTATGGAAATTGACTGGTCAGTGGGTGAAATTCTCAAAGCGGTGAAGAATAACCAATTGGAAGAAAATACTTTGATTATATTTACATCAGATAATGGTCCCTGGACAGTATATGGCAATCATGCCGGATCTGCGTATCCTTTGCGGGGTTGTAAAATGACCACCTTTGAAGGAGGACAAAGGGTACCCTGTATTATGAAGTGGAAAAATAAAATTCCTGTGAGCACCGTGTGCAACCAGTTTGCTACCACTATGGATTTTCTTCCCACTATTGCCAATATCGTAAATGCTGAGCTGCCTGATAAAAAGATCGACGGCCATAATATCGAAAGGTTGCTGTTTCATCAACATTCCTCAAAAACACCTTATGAGGTTTTCTACTATTACAATGGTAATGAGTTAACAGCGTTGAGGAGCGGTAAATGGAAATTGCATTTACCTCATGAATACCTGGGAGTAAAAAGGGCAGGTAAAGATGGAAAAATGGGTGAGTATTTCTATGATGAAATAGAGTTATCCCTTTTTGATCTGGAAAATGATATAGGTGAATCCAAGAATGTAGCTGATCAAAATCCTCAGATTGTCAAGAAATTACTGAAATATGCGGAAGAGGCCAGAAAAGATCTGGGTGATAAAAATATAATAGGAACCGGGATCAGAGAATGCGGAAGGGTATAAAAAATAATTAACGAAGTAAAGGAATCACCGTATGAATATTAGTACAATATGTATTTATGTAGGGGGCTCACTGACTTTTTTAATGGCCTTATTTCACACCCGGTTTTATAAACTATTCAGATGGAATATTGATTTTAAGAAGATAAACGCCACTAATAAGAGAGTTTTTTACACTATACATGTAGCTTTATATCTTTTGTTTTTCGGGTTCTCATTTCTTACCTTTTTTTATGCATCCCAACTAAGTACCAGTAAAGGAATATCGTTGGGAATAAATGTCATATTATCATTATTTTGGTTATGGAGAACGGGGTGGCAGATCCTATATTTCAAACCAGATAAAAAAAGTAAATTTTTAATAATGCACTATATTTTGATTATAGTATTTTTTCTTTTATTTCTTTCATATACTGTTCCCATAGTATATAGATTGGTATAATGATTATAATAACTAATGTATATATTCTTTATTATTTTTGAAAGGAGTGTTGAGGAATTAAACGATGGGATTACCCTGCACGGACAGCCGCCCAACAGTATTGCAAAAGGAGGCTGAGCGTGAAGTATGTACATACTATGATCATCCTTCCTTTGAATACAAGGGATATATTTACCGGGAAATTCATAAAACAGAGATTAAGGACTACTTTAATTTTCGCTATAGAATTTTCTGCCAGGAATTAGGATGGGTACCTAAAAATGAAGATAAGCTGGAAATAGACCGATATGACCAATTCGGTTATTGTAAACACATTGGTTCTTTTCTCCCTTCCGGTAAAATCATTGCCTGTATGAGATTAATATTACCCTCAAAGTACGGTTGGATGTTGCAGAATGAATTAAAAGAATTTTTAGGAAAATCTCCTATTCCTGAATGCAGAAATAATGCTGTAGAATTAACCAGGTTAGGTATTGATAAAGAGGTTCGAAATTATAACAGCTCCTCGATTTTATTAGGATTGTATAAATTTATTTATCAGTGGTCGTTAAAAAATAGAATTATTAGATGGTATTTTGTAACCAGTAAAAAATTTATTTTATTGTTAAAGAGATTTGGCTTTTGTGTTTCCATCATAGGAGATGGATTGAATGATATCAATGAGGTATTTACCGTACCCGGAGTAATTGATCTGGAAAAAAGTGTCGAGCAGCTTAAAAGAAAAAATACAGCCCGTTATAATTTTTTAACATGATTGATTGCACTAACTTTAAAAAACTGATTGTAAGTATCTTTGAGAAAGATCAGGGAAAAAATGTCTGAACTTACTGAGTGTGAAAGTGAATAAACGCATATCCTATTTTGATAATTTAAATCATTTTCTATTACTAACAGTTAGGCAGAAATAATTTTTATAGATAATTTTTATGAAGAATCCTATTTATATGAACCGCCTACCCGAACCAGCCTGCTGTTCCAAATATCCCCAGGGAGAAAGAAAAGTAATTGCCCGCTTGATTGGCGCTTCAAAAATATTCCATACCGGAAAGACAGAAATTACTGCTCTGCATAAAACTGATCTGGAACTGAAGAAAGGAGAACTCATACTGGTGGTTGGCCCCTCTGGTTCAGGTAAAACCACTCTACTTTCCCTTTTAGGATGTGTATTGTATCCTACAGAAGGCTGTGTGTGTATTAAGGGAGTAAGAACTACTGATTTGAATGATAGGCAAATGGCTGAATTACGGCTTAAAAATATTGGTTTTGTTTTTCAGAATTTTAATTTGATAACTCCTCTTAATGCAGAAGAGAATATAAGGGTACCAATGTTGTTAAACGGAATTTCCCAGGAAATAATATCACAAAAAATTAAAAAAACACTTAAACTGTTAGGGATACAACATCGTAGTAAATCAATGCCATCTCAACTCTCTGGTGGAGAACAACAGCGGGTGGCCATTGCCCGGGCCATTGTTAATGACCCTCCAATTATTTTATGTGACGAACCTACTGCAGCCTTGGATATAAAATCCATAGAAATTGTGTTGCAGGAATTGCGAAAACTGGCAGATGCAGGTAAAGCTGTGGCTGTTGTAACTCATGATTTACGTCTTACAGGATATGCTGATAAAATCATTAAAATTGAAAATGGCAGAGTCTTACAAGAAAATAAGGAGAGTCAATAAAATGAAACAGTTTTTGGTTAATTGTAAGAATTACACGGAAAGAAAAAATATTCAGAAATATTTATCCAGGTTAGGGATGATGTTGTTTTTGACTACTTTTTTAAACTGTCGGTCTTCAGACCAAAATCAAA
The DNA here is from genome assembly GCA_964554015.1 of uncultured bacterium. Lineage (GTDB taxonomy): Bacteria > Zhuqueibacterota > QNDG01 > QNDG01 > CAYUAG01 > CAYUAG01. The sequence continues at coordinate 6,041 of CAZKMO010000030.1, read as the reverse complement.
GTAAGGTTGAGAGTATATCAAAGCAAATATCAATAAAGAAAGTTGTGGGAATAGGCCGAATTGAACCGGAGTTGAAAATTGTTGGTTTAACCAGTGAGGTTAATGGAATTATTCAATCTATTCATTTCCAAGCTGGTGATACAGTACAAGAAGAGCAGATTATAGCTGAGATGAATCATGCCATAGAACAGGCTCAAGTGGAACAGGCTTGGGCACGATGGAACGCTCAGAAGTCAACTATACGATCTTTACAGGCTGCCTTGGAATCAGCACAAATAAAAAGGGAAAATGCCCGCCTTACCTGGGAACGAATTAAAAAGCTTTATGAAGATGGAGCCGAAAATCAGGTTTCATATGACAATGCCAATGCAACGTATCAATCTGCCTTGGCAGAAGTTAAAGGACTGGAAGCTGATGTGTCCGCTGCGCAAAACATATTGCGACAGCTTAAGGCTAATATTGATTTAACCCAGAGTCAGCTTGCCCAAAAAATGATAATTGCTCCTACACAGGGACAGATTTTATCTTTGGATCTAACCATAGGTTCAGCAGTAACTGCAGGAGAAACAATTGGTGATTTCGCTCCCACTAGTCCAATGACTGCCTGGTGTGAAATTGATGAATTATTTGCTAATAAAGTAACTACAGGACAAAGTGCTTATATTCGTCCGGAAGGATTGAGTGATACTCTCGCTCTAGGAAAAGTTACTTTTGTAGGTCCATATCTTCGGGAGAAATCGATTTTTTCAGATGATGTAGGTACGTTGGAAGACCGTCGGATTCGAGAAGTTCGTATCCGTATTAAACCCCGAACTAATATACTTCTGGGACAGAGAGTGGAATGTGTGATTTTTATCAATAAAAAAGAGGATAATTAATCCATAATGTTGCGTTTTGCCTTACGATTTATAATTTATGATAAACCAAAATCAATTGGTGTGATTTTAGGTATTATTATTTCTACCTTTTTGATTGGTCAGCAGACAGGGATTTTTATTTTCCTGACTGATGCCATGTCTTCCCTTATTGATAATACCCAAGCAGATATTTGGGTGGTTGATAATCGAACCACAGATATTAATTCGCTTTCCCAAATCGATGTTCGTATTGGAAATCAGGTACAGTCCATTCCAGGAGTAAAAGGTGCCTATCCACTGGTTATTACCAGCGGTAAGGCCCGTTTCCAGGGAGGAAAGTCAACCCAGGTTACCATTATAGGTTCACAGCCACCTAATTTCAAAGGCGGTCCCTATCGCATTGCCAGTGGACAACTCAGTGATTTATTACAGGATGGTGCTGTAGGTGCTGATATATTTGATAAGGAAAACCTTAATAATATTGACCTGGGAAGCAGTTTTGAAATCAATGGTAAACGGGTTCATCTGGTTTTGGAAACCAAAGGGGCTCGTGGTTTTGGGGCAACCTATATTTTTACCAGCCTTTCCCGGGCACGTTTTTTGGGTAATACACCTATAACCAAAGCCAGTGCATTTTTAATTGATGTGGAACCGGGTGGGAAAGCTGCTACCATTTGTAATAGAATTAATGCATCTGTTCCTGGAATAAAAGCATGGACTCAACAGGATTTTTCCAAATCTACAGTTGCTACTATCCTGGCCTCCAGTGGTATAGCTTTTTCAGTCGGGACCTTGATAATATTTGCTACTATTTCTGGTCTGGTTATAATTGGTTTAACCATGTATTCTGCTGCTATGGAAAGGTTGCGCGATTATGGTACTTTAAAAGCAATTGGTGCAAATAATCGTTTTATCCGTAATCTTATATTAAGTCAGGCCTTCTTTTTTGGAGTAACCGGCTATGGAATCGGTATTATTTTACTGCAGGGTTTTCGCAATGGTATTGCCCGGTCAGGAGTATTGTTTAATTACAGTCTTGCTATTAAAATCCTGTTTTTTCTTCTTACCATGTTTATATCTTTTGGAGGAGCTGTTTTTGCCATGCAGAGGATCCGTAAATTAGAACCTGCCAGTGTATTTCGAAATTAAATATTCGTACTATTTGGTCAAGGAATTCCAAAAATGAAAAATAATATAAAGGCTAGCAATAATATCATGATGCCACCAAGAGGAATTGCCATATTAGCATTGTTAGGTCCATCTCTGGTCTGGGTATCGGAATATATCGGTTCCGGGGAAGTGATGTTAGCCTCCAGGACCGGGTCCATTTTAGGACCTTCTATTTTATGGGCCGTGGTCATAGGAATATTTCTTAAATACTGGATTGGAATGAGTGGTGCACGCTATACGGTCTGCACCGGGGAGGGAATGATTGACATGTTTTCCCGCATACCAGGTCCCAGAAATTGGGTGGTATGGATAGTCCTCATCATACAGTTTATAAGTGGTACGCTTGCCATAGGCTCAATTGCAACTGCAGCCGGGGTTTTTGTGAATAGTCTGATTCCCATTTCTCCCTATTTTTGAGGATGGCTGGTAGCTATCTTCGCCTTGGGTGTTGTATGGACAGGTGTTTTTGATATATTAAAAATGATTATGAGTATTTTCGTACTTATAATTATTTTAGGTATTTTATATGTTGCTATTAGTGTATTACCCGATCTTTCCGGTCAATGGGTTTTATTTTCCCTTTCTATTCCGGAAGTGCCTCCCTGGGCTCTTTGCTTGGAAGGAGTCAGTTCGAATCCTTGGAGAGAAATACTTCCTCTGCTGGGATGGGCAGCAGGCGGTTTTGCCAGCCAGGTCTGGTACACTTATTGGGTAATGGGGGCTGGATATGGGGCAACCAGGGGAAGAGGGTATGGACAACCTGCTGATGTAGTCAGGTTAAGAAATATGACTCGAAAGGCTGCAGATAGAAAAAGGCTGGTGTAAAGTCGTCTATACTGATGCTACTCTGGGTATGCTTATAGGAACCATTGTAACGTCAGGATTTTTAATTGCCGGTGCCGGAATACTGGGGCCCAACCAACTTGCTCCCCGGGGAGCTGAAGTTGCTACCACACTTGCTACCATTTTTTCCACAAGATGGAGATGGTTTGGGGGATTTTTATTTCGGCTGGTGGGGGTAGTGGCATTAATAGGTACCCTGTTCGGTTTATTGGCCGGCTGGCCTCGACTTCTGGCCGATTCTTTTAGAATTTGTTTTCCGGGATATAAAAGGTGTTTTACCTGTAAAATACAATTCAGAATGTTTTTACTGTTTTTTTTTCTTTACTAATATGATTATTGTCTATGCCCTGGGGCTTAAACCGGTGATGCTGGTTAAGCTATCTGCTGTAATGGATGGATTATTACTGACACCCTTACAAACCCTCTGGGTTGCAATGGGACTTTACCTGGTTATGCCTAAACTCTTATCCAAGGAAGCCAGAGAGGTTCTTAAACCACACTTGATATTTGCAGTTGGATTGGGAATTGGCTTTTTGGTTTTTGAATATTTTTGTAAATTTCAGGTACCTTTTGTACTATAAATTAAATTATTGTTAATAAATTCTTTCCGGGTAATGTCATATACCCTGAAAGATAATTATAAGATCAGTAATGAATGAAAAGAATAATTATATAATTAATCTTTTATTAATTTATTTTTTATTTGACTTTAAAGGATTTCTTTTCTATTTTATATATGAATTTTCTTATCTTATAATAAATATAAAGGTTTTATATGGCAAAAATACTGGTGATTGATGATGAAAAAGTAGTGCGTATGGCTATCAAGCATAAACTTCTCAAAGAAGGTCATGAAGTCATTGAAGCCGAAGACGGTGATGACGGAATAGCAAAATATAGAGAAAATCCTACAGACTTAATAATTACAGATATAATTATGCCCAATAAAGAAGGTTTTGAAACCATAAAAGATTTAAATGATGAATTTCCAGATGCAAAAATTATTGCTATGTCGGGAGGAGGAAAAATTAATTCCCAGAACTATTTGGACATAGTCAAGAAATTAAATATAATTGATGTATTTGAGAAATCTTTTGAATGGGAAGAAATGATTAAAATAGTTAGAAAAATATTTCCTCAATAAATAGTGTGATATCTTGACTTTTAGGCTCATTTTATATACATTTTATAGTTTTTGGCGGTGTAGCTCAGTTGGTAGAGCGACGGAATCATAATCCGTTTGTCCGGGGTTCGAGTCCCTGCGCCGCTACTCTGGTTAAAATGGCCTTTGATAATAATAATAAAAGGCCATTTTTAATTTCAAAATCTTTTACAATCTATGCATAATAAATTTTTACAGCAATTTAAAAATTATATTGAATACGAATCACTGGTTAAAAGTAACCAGAAGGTAATTATGGCTGTATCTGGCGGATATGATTCCATAGTATTGTTGGATTTATTTTCTACTCTAAAATCTTCCTATAACTTAAAATTGGTAATTGCTCATGTTAATCATTGTCTCCGAGGTAAAAATGCTGATAGAGACGAGGAATTTGTAAAAAATATAGCTGAAAAATATGGTATTAAATTTTTTTCTGAAAAAGTTAAGGTTAGACAATATGCAAAAATAAATAAATTATCAATTGAAGAAGCAGCACGGGCATTACGACTAAATTTTCTAAATTCTTTAAGAAAAAAAATTGGTTTTGATAGTATTGCTTTTGGTCATAATGCTGATGATGGAGTTGAAACCATCATCATGAACTTAATTAAAGGATACGGTGTACGGGGATTAAGTGGGATTAAGCCCATAAGTAATAGTTATTATATTCATCCTTTACTGTTTGCCACCAAAAAGGAAATTATAACTTATGCTGCCTCCAAAAAACTTAATCATGTCGAGGATGAAACCAATCAGGATCGAACTTATTTTCGCAATAAAATCCGGCATGATATTATACCCCTATTAACAAAAAAATTTGGTGATCAAATTATTCATACTATGTACCGGTCGGGTAAAATACTAGCTGAAATAGAGGAATATATACAATATTCCACAAAATCAGCTTTACCCAAGGTAATTGTAAAGGAATCAGGTAATGAAATTGTGCTTGATATTAATAAATTTTTAGATTATTTTAAGGCCATACAGAAAAGTATTATCATTCATCTACTGGAAAAAATGTATGGTAAGTATTCTTATAATACTATTACTTCCGTTCTGGAACTTATGGAAAAGGGAAAAAGTAATAAAAAGGTCAATATTGGTAAACATGGATTTATTATTAGATATGCTAATAAAATCTATTTTAGCCTGAAAGAAAAAAGTTTTGGGGACGTGGAACTTTACATGGGGAAATGGAATATTATCCAGGATGCAAATTTGAAGATTAAGCTAACCCGGGTAAAAAAGGTTGATACAATTAAACATCAGGATAAATTTTTAGAGTACATAGATTATGATAGGGTAGAATTACCCTTGAAAATACGTTCCTGGATTGATGGCGATGCCTTTATACCATTGGGAATGTCAGGTACCAAGAAACTTCAGGATTTCTTTGTGGACCAAGGAGTGGTAAATTTTAAAAGGAAAAGAGTACCTATTATTTCTGATAGAAAAAAAATTATATGGATTGTTGGATATCGTATAAATGAACAGGTTAAAATTACTGATAAAACAGAGCATATTTTAAAATTGCAGGTAAAAAAGGTTTAATAAGATTTACAGAACAAAGGTATATACATGAAAGATGATAAAAATAATAATAAAAAAAATAAACCGGATGAGCAAAATAATTTTAATTGGAGAAAAATGTCAAGACAGATTTTTTTCTGGTTAGTTTTATTTGTTATTGCCATCTATGTGGCTCAGATTCTTAATGTGGGAACAGCCAAAGAAGTACAACTTTCTTTTACCGAGTTTTCCCGGCTTATAGATGATGAATCTATACAAAAAGGCATAATCAAGGGCGATATTTTTCATGGCGAGCTCAAATCCCAGGAAAGTATAGTAAGGGATGGACAGACCATTAATTTTACTAAATTTAAAACTAATCTTCCCTTTATTGACAGAGATATGATAAAGAAATGGGATGCCTTAGGTATTCAATATGAATTTAAAAAAGATGATGGGGGATGGTGGAGATACTTAAGTTTTATACCCTGGCT
>CAZKMO010000029.1:0-26893 GCA_964554015.1 uncultured bacterium | reverse complement strand
ATGATTCTGGCAACCTGGTTACCACGGGTGTATATTTCTATAAGATCAGGATAATTTCTCCTAACAACATGTACACCCAGACTAAGAAAATGATCCTGATGAAGTAGGCTGAATTGAGTATACATTTTATCACTCCTCAACAATGAAAAAAGGCGCCACCAGGTGGCGCCTTTTTTCATTATATTTTATGGACATTGAATACTGCAGAATTTTAAAATCTGGGAACTAAATCTGCTGAACTATCCTTCCAAATCGAACTCAATAATATTCAAATACATTAAGCTATAAAGACTACAGGTTATTAATTCCGAACTTTCAAATCCCGAGATATTTAAAAAGACGATTGTTCACTAAAACCTATGATTTAGCAAACTGCATCAACCTCATTAATATTCTTGCTATACGTTTACAGTTTCAAACTTATAGGGATTAATTTCTTATATTTCACCTTAATCACAAAATCAATAGGTAGGTTATTAACTTTGATCAAACCTAAACATTTTGAATATTTGGCGTATTCTGGTTAAAAAAAAGCGAAAAATGGTTTTTTTTTAAAAAAAAATTATTATATTTTTATTGATATTCGAAACTGATTCGACTATAACTCCATGCATTTAAGAATAATAGTGTTCTTAATCAAGAACCGTTGCATTTAATGAAAGAATCTACTTTAAAAAAAACTCTGTTTTTTTCTTATTCCTGGGAATACAGGGATCTCGGAAGAAACTGTTATGAATTAATAATAATTTTTACTTGATAGTATAAAATGAAAAAAATTATTCTTTACCTTCTTTTTATCTTTCAACTGAATTATGTATGTGCTCAGCATACCATCAAATTCAAACATTTAGGTGCTAAAGAAGGACTTTCGCAAAGCTGGATCAAATGTATTTTTCAGGACAGCGACGGTTTCTTATGGTTTGGTACCGAAGACGGTTTAAATAAATATAATGGAAGTGAATTTATTGAATATCATCATCAAACAGATAATAACATGGGATTGATTGATAATATCGTTAATATCCTGTATGAAGATAAACATCGTAATTTGTGGATTGGAACCAAAAGAGGAATTTGCATTTTCAACCTGGATAAAAATCAGTTTATAAATTTTTCAATATTAGAGAACAGAGAGATTAGCAAATTCATTGAATATGATGAAAATAGACTTCTTATAGGGCATAACGCTGGTCTAAGCCTGATCAATATTCAAACGAAATCATTAGACGTATCAGATCATTTAACTAAGCTTTCTAAAAGTTTTCATCAAAATTATGTTTCTGATATATTAAAGGATAAAAATGGTTATTACTGGGTTTGTACATTTGAAGGTCTGTTTCTATCGGATGAAGCCAATAACAGAATTATCCCATTCAGGCACGATGAAAATGATCCCACAAGTATTACTGAAAATGAAATTCACTCAATTTGTCAGGATGATGAGGAAAGGATATGGTTAGGAACGACCAGCAGTGGTTTAATCTTAATGACCTATCCCAAAGACAATCCGCTCAAACCTGTGTTTATTAATTACAGGCACAATCCTAATAATGAAACAACCATCAGTAAAGGATCAATTTATTCAATTTTTGCTGACCAGAATAACAACTTATGGATAGGCACAGAAAATGGTGGCTTGAATAAAATAGACTTAAATAATTTTGATAAAGATCATTGTACTTTTAACCATTATATACATAACCCGGCAGACAATGCCAGCATTTCCAGTAATTCAATATATGCACTCTTTTGCGATAAAGAAAACACTTTATGGATCGGCACCTACGGAGGCGGTATTAATTTCTATAATAAAATTTTATTCAAGTTTACCCATAATAAACATATTCTTAATGACAAAAACAGCATCTGTAACAACCGTGTGAATGTCATCTATGAAGAAAATAATTATCTCTGGTTTGGCACCGAAGGCGGATTAAGCATATTGAACAAAAATACAGGACAGTATGAACATTCTTCCCATGATCCCCACAATAATAAATCAATTGGTTCAAATGCTGTTTTATCGTTTTGCAGAGATAAACGGGGAAATATGTGGATCGGAACCTGGGCGGGTGGTTTGAACCTTTTTGATGAAAAAACAAAAACTTTTAAACGTTATTTACATGATCCCAAAGATAATACTAGTATCGGGAATAATAATATAAGCTGTATTACCTGCACTAAGGATGGAAGTTTATGGATTGCGACCATGGGAGGTGGACTCAATGTATATAATTATGAAAATGATTCCTTTAAGAAATATACTGCTGATTTCAGAACCCCTAATGCGGTTTTTTCCAATGATTGGGTACAATCAGTTTATGAAAATAGTTATGGAGAATTATGGATTTCAACTATATCCGCCGTTGATATTTTCAATAGAAAAAAAGAAAAAATGATCAAATTTTACTACGATCCTGACAATCCCAAAAGCATTAGCTATTACGTTGCTATAATGATATTTGAAGACAGCAAACAAAATATGTGGATTGGCACAGCCAATGGTTTGAATTTATTCAACAGAGCGGATAGTTCTTTTATACATTATCATGAACAAGACGGCTTGCCCAATAATTGCATAAGAGGAATTTGTGAAGATGATCATGGCAATTTGTGGATTAGTACGAACAATGGCCTCTCAAAATTTGTTAACGGTATCAATCATCCTTCCAATCCGATTTTTCACAATTATAGTCTGGACGATGGGTTACAGGGTAATGAGTTTAAATCTCGATGTGCTTTTAAGGGAAAAGACGGTAAGATTTACTTTGGCGGTAACAATGGATATAATGTTTTTCACCCCGATAGCATTTATGAAAATAATAAAATCCCTGACATCGTGATCACAGATTTTCTTTTGTTTAATAAGCCGGTTGAAATTGGTTCCAAATCATCCCCCCTCAAAAAACATTTAAATGTATGCCGGGAAGTTAGACTGAACCATAATCAATCCGTATTCAGCATCCAATATGCATCTCTGAATTATCTGTCACCCAAAGAAAATCAATATGCTTTTATGCTGGAAGGATTTGAAAAAGAATGGAATTTTGTGGGGAATCAACGTCTCGCCACCTACACTAATCTCAATCCCGGAGAGTATATCTTTCGGGTTAAAGGGTCGAATAATGATAGTATCTGGAATGATGAAGGGATATCGGTTAAAATTACCATTGTCCCGCCTATTTGGAAAACAACCTGGGCGTATCTAATGTACGTCTTGATTTTCGGAGGGATAATTTTTACCATATACCGATTTCAGATAAAAAGAATTCAGATGAGGCATGAGTTGATCTTGGAACATCGCCATGCTGAGAAATTAGAAGAAATTAATGAAATGAAGTCGCGCTTTTTTTCCAATATTACTCATGAGTTTCGCACTCCCTTGACTTTAATAATGGCTCCGGTTAAACAATTTATTGCAGGTGATATGACGGAGAATTTTAAAAAGACCTGTCAAATGATTCTTCGTAACAGCGAGAAATTATATCAACTCATCAATCAATTACTCGACTTGTCTAAAATTGAAGCCGGACATATGCCCCTTAAAGCCCAAGAACTGAATATAATTCCTCTGGTCCGAACCACGGTTATGTTATTTACTTCTCTGGCTGAAAGAAAAAAAATTGAACTCAGATTTAAAGTATTGAATGCATCAAAAAATAATAAAAAATCAATTCATGTATTTGTAGACCAGGAAAAAATAGAAGAGATCATATCAAATCTGATTTCCAATGCCCTTAAATTCACACCCGAAAACGGCATTATTGAAGTATCACTCCAGGAAAAACAAAATATTGCCGAACTTATCATAAAAGACAATGGTATCGGAATACCAGAAGAAAGTGTGAAAAATATTTTCAACCGGTTTTACCGGGTAAAAAATCCTCATCTCGAGAACGGACATGGTGTTGGCATTGGGCTGGCCTTAACCAAAGAATTGGTTGAGCTGCATCATGGATCGATCCGGGTAGACACCCAATCTGGAAAGGGAACAACATTTACAGTACAATTTCCCTTGGGTAAAGAACATTTACAGGAGCATGAAATCATCAGTAAGTATAATACAAAAAAATATAAAAACGTACCTTATTTAGAATTTGAAGAAAACGAAATGTCAGAAGATATTTTAAATGTGTCTGGAAATCATTCTCCCCTTGTGCTAATTGTTGAAGACAATGAAGATATTTTACTTTATTTAAGTAATAATTTAAAAGAAGATTATCAGATTCTGCAGGCAACAGATGGACAATCAGGAATAGTCAAAGCTACAAACAATATTCCGGATTTAATTGTCAGTGATGTTTTGCTTCCCAAGAAAAATGGTTTTCAATTATGTGAAAAAATTAAAACTAATGAATTAACCAGCCATATTCCCATAATCCTTTTAACAGCTCGTACTTCCAAAGAAAGCCTGATGGAAGGGTTGGAAACAGGTGCCGATGATTATATCACAAAGCCTTTTGAAATGCAGGAATTAAAAGCAAGAATTCGAAATTTAATTGAACAGAGAAAAAAATTAAAGCAAAAATATAATCAAGAAAACGGATTAAGGCCATCTGATATAACCACAAATTCCATGGACGAAAAGTTTTTAGAGAAAGCCTTGGATATCATTGAAAAAAATATAAGTGATCCAAATTTTGGAGTCGAACAATTTGCCCAAAGCATGGCCTTAAGTCGAGTACAGTTATACCGTAAAATAAAAGCAATAACCGGGCAAACCACAACCGAGTTCATCCGGATCGTGCGTCTCAACCGAGCTGCTCAACTTTTAAAGCAAAAATATGACAATATCAGCCAGATAGCTTATGAGGTTGGATTTCAAAGCCCTTCTTATTTCAGCAAATCCTTTTATAAACATTTTAATGTTTATCCTTCAGATTATTAAAGCCCATTTATTAAAAAATTTTAGCAATAATGTAACATATGGTCATTAAAATGAAACATATGTGTTATTAATCTAAATAAAAATTTTTGTATAATTATACAATAAATTGAAAGCTTTAGTTTATCGATCTCAATCTTCTTTTTAAAGTATCCTAGGATAAGGTGAATACTCGTTTAAAATGAGTTAAAATATAAGATTAGAAAGGAGGTGGAATTAAATAGAGAAAAATTTATTTTTAATTTATTAAATTAGTTATTGATTAATGCAGGCAATTTATTGAAAAATACTTTTAGGCCAGAAGTTTATTACATTGTAATAAAAGAATTTGATTTTCAAAATCAATTCTTTCTGGATATCAATAACCTATATTTCAGTTAAAAATACATGATAAAATTAGTAACTGTTATGATTTAGAAAATATAAAAACTACTTGACAATTAAAATGTTTTTTTGTATTTTGGAATGCTTGATATAAAATCAAACAACATTAAAAATTTAACAACAATGAAAATTTTGAATTTTATTCAAAATTTCTTGTCTTGCGATCAAAGTAGCAAAACTTATGAAAATATTGTTTCTGTACCTTGGGAAATTTGTCCATGGACAAGACAAATTACTATTGACTACATTGTATCCAAGCGTTACACACTCTCAATTCCAGCTTTTCACTGCCTAAGAGAATAAAACCATCCATGGAACAATAATCTATTGATATTTTAAAGAGAATATTAAAATTTTCGTCAATGTATAGTATAATAATAAGAAAACTCCAACAAACATATAAAACTAAAAAAATGAGGAAAGACAATCATGAAAAAGCTATTTAATTATGTGGGAAAATCAAATCGGCCAGGTATGATCTCTACTGGTTTCCAAGCCGGTAAGAAAGTATTTATTTTAGTAGGAATAATGTGCCTTTTATTAACTCAATCTCTTTGGGCAAGGGGGACTATTAAAGGACAGGTGATTGACAAGGCCACTCAGGAAGCACTGCCTTCTGCTAATGTGATGATAAAGGGGACTAATGTGGGAACTGCAGCCGATCTTGACGGGTATTATACTATTCCCAATGCTCCCGCCGGAGAGCAAACCATTATAGCCTCCTATATCGGATATGAGTCAGCAAGCGTTGTGGTAAACATTCCGGATGGGGGAACGGTATATCAGGATCTAATGCTGGGAGCAGTTGCCGTAAAAGGAGAAACAGTAGTCATTACTGCCCAAGGGCAGGGTCAGATTCAGGCCATAAACCAGCAGCTTGCCTCCAATAAAATTGCCAACATAGTATCTGAAGCAAGAATTCAGGAATTACCTGACTTCAACGCTGCGGCAGCTATCAGCCGTTTACCCGGGATTTCCACAACCCAAAGTTCGGGTGAAGCCAATAAGGTGGTTATTCGGGGGCTGTCGCCCAAGTATAATTCTATCGAGATTGATGGGGTTAAACTTTCTTCCACCGGAAGTTCGAATATCGGGCTTACCTCAGATCCTTATGTCTATACTCCGGGTGTGAGTAATGACCGCAGTGTTGATCTCACCATGGTATCTCCTTACATGATAAGAACGATTGCGGTATACAAATCACTGACCCCGGACATGAATGCCAATTCCATCGGGGGTACGGTGAATATGGAGTTACGGGAAGCACCCTCAGCTCTTCACTGGAATTTTTTATGGCAGCAGGGGTATACGGCTAAAAGTAATACTTATGGAAATTACCGTGCCGTTGTTTCCGGGAGTAATCGCTTTTTTAATGATAAACTTGGCGTATATGCGCTTTTTAATGCCGAATCGTACGATCGGAATTCAGACAATATGGACGCCGGTTATGGTATTGCCGGAGAAGAAGTGGAAATAGATCCGGAAACAGGGTATCGTCCCGTAAAAGTCAATTCGGTTACCTTTAACCGGCATTTGGAGACCAGAAAACGGTACGGGGCGAATTTGATTATGGATTATCAGCTCCCTAATGGATCTGTCAAGTTTGTCAATATGCTGGCCAGAATCAACTCGGATTTTAATGAGTTTAAACAGACCATTGATTATAATGCCGGAAGAATGAGTTGGCAGAATCGTAAGGGTGAAAATACTATTGATCAACGAATGCATTCTCTTAAATTAGACTATGATCTTGCCTTTTTAACCGCAGATCTGTCGGTCAACTATACCTCCTCCCACAATTTAATGGACAAGGTGCCGGTTATAAATTTCAATCAAACCGATGCTTTGCAGAGTGGCGTTCCCCGCGATAATGTGGTACCGGAAGACCTCACCTATCTTCTTACTGATTTCAAGGGAGACAGCTCAGTTGTGCTGAGAAGCGGGAACCTGTTTAGCAATGACTATAAGGAAGAGAAATATTCCTACAAGGCAGATTTTGAGCTCCCTTTTAATATTAGCAATAAAGCAAGTGGATTCTTTAAATTTGGCGGTCAAATGCATAACCAGACTAATTCCACTGATCAGGAGGCACCTTACTTGGGATTCAATGGAAGCGCTACTGGCACCGGAACTGATATTCAATCTAATTTGATGAGGGAAGTCCAAGACGAGTTCGGAGTCTCCGTGAACGAAATGGGAGAATTAACCGGAGCAACTTTTCTCAATTCCAATGACAAACTTTTTGATCCTTTTCTGGATAACAAATATGGATCCATCTATTATGCTGCCAATCCTAATAAACTAATCAATGTATTAAATTATATTATTGGCAATCCGGAATTTGATGCCTCCAATATTGAGGCTAGCACAGGTGCCCAGGGTGGTTGGTATGACGGTCCTTATCAGCAGCTAACCAATGACTACGAATATAATGAAGATTATTATGCCGGCTATGCCATGTCCAAGATTAATTTCTGGGATTTGATGGTAATTGGCGGGGTACGGTACGAAAAAGTGAAAACTGATTATTTTGCCTATAATGCCAGGGATATGCGAAATGCCCAGGCACAAGTAATGTACGATACTACTTCAAAAAAGGAAAACGACTACCTGCTTCCCATGGTGCAGGGAAAATACTCTCCCTTTGACTGGGCGGATCTCCGCTATGCTTACACCCAGACCCTGGCCAGACCGGATTACCAATTACTTAGTCCCAAGTTTACCATTACCCAGGGTAACGCTATATATACCGGGAACCCTGATCTCACCCCGGCCCAGGCTTTTAACCATGACCTCAACCTGTCTTTTCATACCAATAAGTTGGGACTTTTTACTGTCGGTATTTTTTATAAAACCATAGAGGACTTTGTCTATACTGCCAACTATCAGTTAGATCTGGCTGAGGGGGCAGGAATTGACTCACTTCCGCGTTACCAGATTATCCGTAATGGCCAGGAGGTGGTCACTCCTATTGTGAATCCCACTACCGGAAAGTCAACCGCCAATGTATACCGGCCGCTGAATAATCCTTTTGATGCCACTGTAAAAGGAATCGAATTCGACCTGCAGCACAATTTCTGGTACATGAAGGCGCCCTTTAAAAACATAATAATAGGAATTAATTACGCGCGTATTTGGTCTGAAACCAAATATCCATTTTATGATGTGGATTACAGGATCGAAGGAGAAGGGAGAAATGCCAAGAAAATATTTTTTCTGGTTGACAGTTCCTCCACCGGGCGCCTGCTGGATCAACCCAATCACATTCTTAACGCTTACCTGGGATACGATTACAAGGGATTTTCATCCCGAGTGTCAGTTACTTACCAAGATAACTCGGCCAGAGGAAACGGCGGGCGGTATCCGGAAAATGATTCCTATACTACAGAATATTTCCGCATAGATTTCTCAGCTCGCCAGAAGCTTCCTTATTATAACAGTGAATTGTTTCTGGATATCAGCAACCTGAATGATGCCAATACCCAATGGATTCAAAAGTCAACAGAAGGATTTCGAGGTATACAAAACTATGGGTTAACCGCCAATCTTGGTATTAGAATAAGGTATTAACCTTGATAAATTTACTATAACCGTAACAAATAATAAAAAAAATGGAGGAAAAAATGAAAAAATTATCGTTACTATTAGTAATAATAGTCTTTTTGAGCAGTATGGCCTATGCTCAGAAGGATACGGTGCACGTTCAAGGCTATTTTGAATCCGGTTTCGTATACGGTACGCTTAACGATGCCATTGATGCAGCCGTAACGGCTGGCACCATTAGCAATACTGTTTTTGAGCTGACTCCCTATGAGCAATATGTCTTGAGCAGAAGTATTTACCTCAATAAAGGAGAAGATCTGGACATTGTGGCCCCTAAACCACTCCGAGCCGGTGACGCAGATGCTGAAACCGTACAAAATTCTGCCCCCCCGCAAATTCTCTGGACTGAGGAAGGTATAGACCGGACATATCCGATCCAGACCTATGGTGATGTTATCATGAGAAATATTTGGTTGCGATTTTCCGATACCCAAGGTAATAAAATTCAATGTGGTATAGCATTTGAAAATCAGGAAGAGGCCAACGATCCTGAAGTAGGAATTTTTGACGGCTGTCTATTTGACTATTTTGAGATTGGCGTAGAGTCTGCTGGTGCTGTAACCGTAAAAGCAGATCATTTTGAAGGCACCTTCACCAACTGTTACTTCCGGAATGGGAATGATCCCCACTTCCGGTATTACGGACGCGCCGTATCTTTCCCCTATCAGAGTTCGGGATGGCATTACGACAAACTCCTTTTTGAAAACTGTACCTTTACCAATCTCAGCCGTATTATCATGCAGGAAGGTAATGAGTACGGCAGCAATATTCATCTCAATCACTGTACCCTGTTGAATTCCATTGAATGGGCCTGGCAGTCTGCCGGCTGGTTGGAAACTGCCTCTATAACCAACTCTATATTTGTGAATACAAACTTAATAGGGTACAGAGCAGTTGATGTATGTAACGACGATCAGGATTTTGGTGATTTCGAAGATGGCTTATGCGATCCTCCGGGCGGTGGTTTGATCAACGGCATTACTGAAGTTGACTCTTTTAGTTTTGTAGTGCCTTTTACGGATCAGGATCGACAATTATTTATCGGAAATAACGCTTATATGATTGAGGATTGGATGCTTGACTGGTACGTTGACTGTGCCTGGTGTAAAGACAAACATCAATCCAGACTAGATATTGAATTGCGTCAACCGTCTCCCATGTTGGGACAAAATGCCATCGATTTTATTGAGTCCACCGACGCTGAGGGAAAAAAGGTATTCCAAACCTTGAACGTTGATTGGTCCACCATATACGAAGAGAATCCGGATTTCATTGTGCCGGCCACTAACCTGGATACTTTGAAAATATTCATTGAATACAAATGGAGTACCAATGCCGATGTTGACTGGTCCTATAAACCGGCGGCAGGATTCAATCAGAAATGGCCCCTGCCCGAGAATCTGGCCTATAACAATACCACCTATCAAACCGCGGCCATGGGAGGATTCCCCTTGGGAGACTTGAACTGGTATCCGGATGAATTGGAAGACTGGGAAGCGCAAAAAGATGATGAGTGGGAAGTTATTAATAATTGGCTCGATTATGGTAATGCTGAGGGCTCGAGTGGTATAGAGGTAAGTGAACCCTCCCTACCGGCGGAATTCAAACTGGGTCAAAATTATCCCAATCCCTTTAATCCTACAACTAAGATAAAGTATTCTATTCCGATTGCCGGTCAGGTATCACTGAAAGTATATAATTATATTGGACAGGAAGTGGCAACCCTGTATAACGGGAACCAGGAAGCCGGAAATTATGTTGCTACCTTTGACGGAAGCGAATTAACCAGTGGGGTTTACTTCTACCAGTTGCAGGCTGACAATGTTTCCCTTACCAAGAAGTTTATTCTTATGAAATAATAATTCTTTATTATTTAAAATTGTCCCGGTTCCCACATATTACAACCTTAACTTCGGAACCGGGACAAAATGATTTTTTAACCTTGTTAAATTCATTGTATTATAAAGGAGGTGATAATTTATAAAACGAGATTATGTAATTGTTTTTAACCTAATTTAAAGGAGGAGGAAAATTATGAGAAAATTCTTCTATGCTTTTCTAATGCTTGTGATTGTAATAAGTGCAGGTACAATCAAAGCACAATCTTACGATTTCGAGGATTATAATATCGGAGATACTTTCGAAACCATTGGCTGGGGTGCTGCTGACCTGGATGCTGAAGTGGCTGACGATCCCCTTGCATCTGGAAACAATGTTCTAGAATGTACAGTTCATAATTACAATGCGGCACCTGTTCTTGAGTTTACTCTGCCAGCTGGTAAAACTCTGGCTGATTATGCAATCTTCACTTATAAGGCCTACTTTGCTCAGGGAGATGTAGGCTGGAAGGATATTATCGTAGAAGCCAGTCAGGAAATGCCCACAGAAGTAGCGTATCAAGGTAATTTAGATGTTGAACTCGGTAAAGTAAATCGCGCCACTGGTGGTTCTACTGCCTGGGAAGATATAACCATTGATATTACTAACAGCTCAAGTCTTTCTGGAACCATCTATGTTACCTTTGGAATAAACTGTGCTGGTACTGGAAACATCGGTGGTGATGGAGTCACTACAATCTGGTATGCCGATGATATAAAGTTAATTGCTCCCAACTATGTAAGTGACTGGGGTTTGACACCTCGCGGTACGGGTTGGCCGATACTGAATGATGAAGAAACATCACCTGGTGACGCCAGTATGGGGAGTGATGAATCTCTCACCGCCTGGACGACTATGCAAGGTAGTTTTGGCATGGATGTTACCCCCACCACAGATGAGGCGCTTATTGTGACTGGTCAACTTGAATATGTTGGCGGTGGTACCGGCGGCAGTTATGTTCCGCTTCGCTATGCGCTGACCTATCAAGAAGATCAGGGAACTCTGGAATATCAGTATACAGATTCTGCTGCCTGGGTTGATCCTGGTGTTTATTACGGATACCAGTTCACACCTCCCAACGGCACAGCCGACATACCCAATGGCGGCGGTGGTGCTGGTGTAGTCTGGATTGTTAATGGCGGCGGTGGCTGGAACAGTACCTGGAGCAACAACGGTTATCCTTTAATCACCGTTGAGCAGGCTCCTCGCCGGGCAATTATCGAGGAAGGCGTCTATGATTTCGCTATTTCAGTTCAACGACTGGGTGATGGCACCAACGAAATCAGATGGTTCTTAATGGAAGAAAATGAAACGTACTGGAATGGCGGTGTTACTATTGACACTGCTCAGGTCGCCACTAAATTCAACGGCATTTGTTTCGGTATCGGCGATGATTTAGATGAAACCCTGACTGAATTTAAAGTAGTTGACGTTCTGGTTGATAGAGGTGATCCCATCACTGTTCCGGAAGCTCCCTTTGAAAAATTCTATGTTGCGGACTGGGGTTTAACACCTCGTGGTACGGGTTGGCCCATCCTGAACGATTCCACCACCATAGATGGTAATGCCAGTATGGGGAGTGATGAATCTCTCACCGCCTGGACGACTATGCAAGGTGGTTTTGGTATAGATGTTTCTGCAACCACAGATGAGGCGCTTATTGTGACTGGTCAACTTGAATATGTTGGCGGTGGTACCGGCGGCAGTTATGTTCCGCTTCGCTATGCGCTGACCTATCAAGAAGATCAGGGAACTCTGGAATATCAGTATACAGATTCTGCTGCCTGGGTTGATCCTGGTGTTTATTACGGATACCAGTTCACACCTCCCAACGGCACAGCCGACATACCCAATGGCGGCGGTGGTGCTGGTGTAGTCTGGATTGTTAATGGCGGCGGTGGCTGGAACAGTACCTGGAGCAACAACGGTTATCCTTTAATCACCGTTGAGCAGGCTCCTCGCCGGGCAATTATCGAGGAAGGCGTCTATGATTTCGCTATTTCAGTTCAACGACTGGGTGATGGCACCAACGAAATCAGATGGTTCTTAATGGAAGAAAATGAAACGTACTGGAATGGCGGTGTTACTATTGACACTGCTCAGGTCGCCACTAAATTCAACGGCATTTGTTTCGGTATCGGCGATGATTTAGATGAAACCCTGACTGAATTTAAAGTAGTTGACGTTCTGGTTGATAGAGGTGATCCCATCACTGTTCCGAAAGCTCCCTGGGAGGCCTTCTATGTAGAAGAATGGGGATTCATCGGTGATCGAATCGGCGGCTGGACCCTCACTCCTGGGGAAGTAGTTGGTAATGTTTCTATTGGAGGCAGTGCTAACTCTAGCTGGTCTGCAGTCCGGGGTGGATTCGGTATCAACGTTACCCCAGATGAAGAAGACGCCTTTATTATTACCGGAGAAATGGAACTTGAAGGTGGTGGTTTCGGAGATTTTGCCAGCTTACGCTGGGGTGTATTCCACAGCGACAGTGCCGGAACCGTGGATACCACTGATTATACCTGGTCAGGAATCGAAGGTCATCACTCCGGATATTTATTCCTACCTCATCATGGTTCAAATGTTCTCGCACAATGGCCTTCCGGAAGTTCTACTCTCGGGACCTGGGGTGCTGTAGTGGATGCATCCTGGATCAGCACCAACGGAGCTGATAACTATGTTCTGGGTGAAGACGAACAAAATCCTGCTGGTGCGGAGTCCGATGCCGGAACCTATGAGTTTGCTGTTTCCGTGGGTGTAACTGAAGATGGCTACAATGATGTCAGAGTACTATTGACGAAGGATGATGAAACCTACGCCTGGGGTGCACAGGAAATCGATCATCAAATTGCAAGTGATAAATTCAACTGCATCTGTTTTGCCATATCAAATGCTACCACCACAGCATTGAATCTGGTTGATGTAAAGGTTGATATGGGCGATCCCATTGACCTTCCGGATTGGGTTGAGGTTAGTGGCATTGAATCTAATCCCAATGCCATACCTACAGAGTTCCAGTTAAGCCAGAACTACCCGAATCCGTTTAACCCCACTACCAAGATTGAATTCGGTTTACCTCAACAAAGCGATGTAAAACTTGTTATCTATGATATCAGAGGCAGAGCCATAGCCACCTTGGTAGATGGAACCTTCAATGCTGGTCATCACACCGTTACTTTTGACGCTTCCCATCTGGCTTCAGGTGTTTATTTTTATAAACTTGAAGCAAAAGATTTTGTGAACGTTAAAAAACTGATGCTGATGAAATAAAGTAGTTGATGTAACATTTCAATAAGCCCATTAGGGACTTGTTGAACATTAAATGACCGTCACCTAAAGGTGACGGTCATTTTTTTTTGATTTTTAATTATTTTTTCGTTTATTACAGGAAGTAATGTATTTTAAACTTATTTGAATTAATTCTGGAGTATCTATCATGATTCTTTTCTCTTTTAAAAAAACCTTTTCCCTCTCTTTAATATTAATTTTTATTTTTTCCATTTCTCAAATTGTTTATTCTCACACTATTAATAAAAAACTTCCCCATTTAAGCAGTAAAGGTACTGCAATCCAACTCATTGTTAATGGTGAACCTTTTTTAATTCTGGGGGGTGAACTGGGGAATTCATCCTTCAGCAGTTTGGAATACATGGAACCTATTTGGCCCATATTAAAGGCTATGAATTTGAATACAGTTTTAGCACCAGTTTATTGGGAGTTGATTGAACCAGTTGAAGATAATTTTGATTTTGAGTTATATGACAAGTTAATTAAAAAAGCCCGAAATTATAATCTAAAATTGGTTTTATTATGGTTCGGCTCCTGGAAAAACAGTATGTCCAGCCATGCCCCTTCCTGGGTGAAATTAGATCAGGAAAGATTTCCCAGAGTCAAGGATGATCAAGGCCGGAGTCATGAAATATTAACTCCTTTCAGTGAAAATAATTTGAATGCGGATCTGAAGGCATTTCAGTCCCTGATGAACCATATTAAAGAAATCGATGAAAATGAAAACACCATCATCATGATACAACCGGAAAACGAAATCGGCATGTTGCCCACAGCCAGGGATTATCATCCCCTGGCCAATGAAAAGTTTCAGGCCACGGTACCTGAAGAATTTATCCGGTATTTAAAAAAGAACAAAGAAAATTTGGTACCCGAGTTTAAAGCGGTATGGGAAAAAAGAGATTATAAGGTATCCGGAACCTGGGAAGAAATTTTCGGGAAGGACCCCCATACCGATGAAATTTTCATGGCTTGGTATTACGCAAAATTCACTAACACTATTGTAGAAGCCGGTAAAAAAATCTATCCTTTACCTATGTATGTTAATGCCGCCTTAAACCGCCCCGGCTGGCTGCCCGGAAGCTACCCGAGTGCCGGTCCCCTCCCCCATTTAATGGATGTATGGAAAGCAGGTGCACCTTCCATTGATTTCCTGGCACCGGATATTTATTTTCCCAACCTAGAACATTGGTGTGATCTTTACACCCGGCAAAGTAATCCCTTGTTTATACCGGAAGACAGAGGTGATCCTTCCGCCGCTGCCAAAGCCCTCTTTACTATTGGTCATTATGAAAGTCTTGGGTACTCACCTTTTTCCATTGAATCAATCCCTGATCCTGAAAATGAACCTTTGGGGAAAGTCTATAATCTAATCGAACAATTTACTCCTGTAATTGCAGCTCATCAAGGTCAGAAAAAAATTGAAGGTCTTCTCTTTGATAAGGAAAAACTGGAAATTGTTTTCCGGCTGGGAAATTACGAGTTTACAGCAAAACACAGTTATACACTGGGTTACGAACCCAACAGTAAAAATGATATCTGGGAGAAAACCGGCGCTATCCTGGTTCAAACCGGTGAAAACAAATTTTATCTGGTTGGCTCCGGGGTGGTATTAACCTTTAAGAATCTAAAAAATCCAGACTTAAATGTGGGTATACTCAAGGCGGAGCAAGGAAGGTTTGAAAATCACCAATGGAAAGTAATCAGACATTTAAACGGAGATCAAACCCATCAGGGAAGGCATATACGAATTTTATTGACAGATGGTTTTTGGATTCAACGATTTGAATTATATAATTATAAATAAATTATCATTTATCCTTCAAGTGACGTTATCTGGTTACATTATTACCAATAATGGTTTCTTTTTAATTTGTTTTATTTTAAATTAAGGTCGAATGATATATTTTGGACAAAAATGATATAGTGTAAAATTCAAGAAATAATTTACAGACTATTTATTCCTGTTAATTGCTGATTTATCAAAAAGGAGAAAAAATGAATTCCAAGTGGAAGAAAAAATTTTTCAAAACCTGTGAAAAGACAGGAAAAATTAAAGGCGTAAAATTTGAAAAGAAGTGGTATTACTACCTGGGTTATCCTCTTTTGGGATTTTTAGCTACTATATGGATTCTGGTTCGGGTCGTCCCAAAACCCAGTAGATTAAGCTATCCCTGTATGAAAGTGGCTATGCCTGTTTCCGGCTCATTCTTTATTTTTTTGGGAGCACTGATAACTTCTGTCTTTTCATTTCATAAAATAAAAACATTAATAAAAAATGAGAAAGTTAGTGTTACTCTGGTGTCTTTTTTAGCAATTGTTTGTTTGGCTGGTATAATAATCATGGTATCGAGCTCAAGTACATCCGGATATGCAGAGTATGCCACTATTCAACAGGAACCCAACAATCCCCTGGGAGAAGCCAAAGGATATTATCCCGGGCGGGTTGTATGGATACATAATGCCGAGGCCACCAATGAAGAACTGACAAACCAGGAAATTTGTAATGGGGATGGCTGGTTCAAGAATGAACATAATGATCAGGATGTTATTGATGGAATGCTCGATCAGGCCGTAAAAGAAATAACCGGGGAGACTGATGTAGTTAACGCCTGGGATAAAATATTTAAATATAATAATATAAAAAGGGGAAAAGGCGAAATTGGCTATCAGTTTGATCAAAATGAAAAAATATTCATAAAAATCAATCGAACCAGTGCCTGGGGCATGGGCGGCTGGAATGCGAATATTTTAAACGATTTTACCCGGGGCATGAATATGTACTTTGGTACTTCGGAAACATCACCCCAGCTGATTTTATCTCTTTTGCGGCATCTGGTCAATAAGGTCGGTATTGATCAAACCAATATTTATGTCGGTGATCCCATGAAACATCTGTATAAACCGGATTTGGATCTTTGGGCTTCAGAGTTTGCTGATATTCATTATCTGGATCATGATCGAACAGATGAAGGTCGGGAAATCGCTGAACCAGGGGATTCCGTTATATATTATTCTGACCGGGGAACAGTCCTTAAAACAGGAAGCTGGGGCAACATGGCAGATGGTAATCCGGTCTATGAGGATTATTTTTACAAGATCTTTGAGGATTGTGAGTATCTGATCAATGTTCCCACACTCAAGGGACACAGGCGGGCCGGTGTGACCATGTTTGCCAAAAATCATTTTGGTTCGCATACCCGCGGTGATGCGAAGCATCTTCATATGGGCCTGGTTTGCCCGGATGAACCCGGTAGAATTCCGGCAAATGAACGGCATGATTATGAAATGTACCGGGTACAAGTCGATCTTATGGGATGGGAATTGATCAGAAACAAAGCGTTAATTTACTTAATGGATGCCCTTTGGTCAGCCGGCCACGAAAATATCCAGCCGGATAAATGGAAAACCGCCCCTTTTAATAATGACTGGAGTTCTTCCCTATTTATCTCCCAGGATCAGGTAGCTATTGAATCGGTCGGATATGATTTTTTAAGATATGAATATACAGGAGAAAGGCATCCCAATCTGACGTATGCGCAAATGGAAGGTGCAGACGATTATTTGCATCAGGCTGCTGATTCAGCCAACTGGCCTGAAAATGTAACCTATGATCCCGAAAATGATGGAACTCCCATTCCGTCCCTGGGTGTTCATGAACACTGGAACAATCCGGTGGATAAGGAATATTCCAGAAATCTGGGCCAGGAGGTTGGTATTGAGCTGGTAACCCGAGATGCCTCTAATGATACTCAGGATGATACGGTTATGGTGTATAATGTTACAGATATCCCTGTAGTGGATGGGAATGCAGACGATCCCTGCTGGAGTCGAACCGACTGGCAGGAAATCGGACAGACCTGGATGCCTTATGATGCCTTTGTTCTGTCTGATGATTTTACCGGTCGGTATAAATGCGTGTGGAATAAAGACAGCAGCCGAATTTATTTTCTGGTAGAGATTAAAGATGATGCCCTGGTGGATGGATATCAATTGGGAAATGGAGATTATTATAAATATGATGTTCTGGAACTGTTTGTAGATGAAGATAATTCCGGAGGAATGCATAGAATAGATCAGGGCAGTCAGAATGCGGAAAATGCTTTTGCTTATCATATGAATGTGGATTTCCCCGGTATTGGTAATACTACTTCCGAGTTGCGTGCCATGGATCAATTCCAAGGCACTCAAATAAAAAATTATTCCGATCATCTTCCAGAATTTGTTTTAAAGCAATACAGTCATGAAAATATTTATGAATTTTCACTTGAATTATACAGTGATGATTTTGATGTGGCTAATCCGGAAGATTCCCGGGTTACCCTGACTGAAAATAAATATATCGGATTTTCCATGGCCTATTGCGATAATGACGATCCTGATGAGTATCCCAAGACCAGGGATAATTTTTTCGGTTCTGTAGCAGTTGCTCACCAGGATTCGAATAACCACTGGATCAATGCTGATCATTTCGGAACCATGAAATTAGTAGATACTACTCGTACTAATGTTATTGCAGATAAAGATGGGTATAATATTGTTTCTGGTTTTAAACTTGCTCAGAATTATCCTAATCCGTTTAATCCAGCTACTACTATAGAATATAATTTACCAGAAAAATCACAAGTAAGGATTGAGGTTTTTGATGTAACGGGCAGCAGAGTTACTATACTTGTGAACCAAAAGCAGAATGCCGGCATACATTCAGTCACCTGGAATGCATCTGAACTGCCTACCGGTGTCTATTTTTATAAAATTACATCTGATCATTTTACTGCCGTTAAAAAATGTATGTTAATTAAGTAAGGTGAAATATAATTAGATCATGATTTAATCAGGTGAATGGTTAGATCTATAAATAGAATTTAAGGAATAAAGAATACAGGAAACTGTTAAAACCAAATCATTAAATAAGTATTTGGATTTCATCATTTTCTTGTGAAAATGGTATTAAAATTATAGGATCTAATAAGTTAAAGCAACATTCTATGAACAAATTTATATTTTTTAAAAAATATAAATTTGGATAAAACAAATCCCTGGTAATTCTATGAAACATTTTTTTCTTTTTATTTTCATTCAAGTCATGTTATTTTCCACAGTTTATAGTCAAACAGTTTCAATTAGTGGAAAAATATCTTCCAATAGAATTCCTATACGGAATGCCTCTGTCACCTTTATCGACATGGCAGACACCACCAGAAAAATCTCCACTCTGACAGACAATTCAGGCCGATACCAGATTGATCTAATAACCTCGGCTGTATCGGAATCAAATAGTATAGCGGAAAAACTTGAATTGGCTTATAATTATCCCAACCCATTTTCTTCTTCGACTGCCATACCGTATAAGCTTAACAAGCGATCTGATATTACTATAACCATTTATAATGTTCTGGGCAGAGAAGTTCGTAAATTTACGTTCGGCACCCAAAGAGTCGGTGAGTATAATGTGATCTGGGATGGCCGAGATCAACTTGGCACGCAAGCAGCTAAGGGAGTTTATTTTTATAAGATTCAATCCCATGGTGAATCTCTGGTTAAAAAGATGATTTTTGATCCGAATGGAAATAACTCTTTGGTAATTTCAAATTTTCATTCACAAACGTTTAATTCATCTTTTAATAAAATAAACGAAACAGGAATAGCAGAAGGAAATGTCTTCGCCATTAAAGTGAAAAATACAAACACAACGTCACCTTTACTGGTCCCCCGGGAAATTGAGAATGTAACCATACAAAATGATACAACTATTGATTTTTCTGTAACCTACATACCTTTGGCAACATGTAATTTCGATAGCCTGCACCAAGTTATCAGAGGATATGGGGCGGCAAGTCCATGGTATTTACCAGTACCTACTGATTCTGAAATTGAAAGCGCCTTTGGGACTGATGATGGCCAGATAGGATTAACAATTTATAGAATAACTCTGGAATCCAATAGTAATCTTTGGGCCAAATGGGTACCTCCCACAAAGAAAGCTCACCAGATGGGGGCAAAAATCATTGCTGCACCGTGGTACGCACCCAGCGATATGGTTGAAACCGTCAATGGCTTGAGTCGGGTGAAATATGACAAATATGAAGAATATGCTGCCCACCTAAATTCTTTTAATACATACATGACAAATAACGGCGTACCCATTTATGGCATATCTGTTCAAAATGAACCGGAAGCAGAAAGCTGGACTCACTGGACTACCGAAGAAATGTTTAGATTCATGAAAGAAAATGCTCAGGCGATTGAAGGAACAAAAGTGATGGCACCTGAATCATGGAGTTTCAAGCGCGAATATTCTGATCCCATTTTAAATGATTCTCTTGCCTGCGCCAATACTGATATAGTGTGCGGACATATATATGGTGGTGGTTTATATAAATATCCCTTAGCCGAGGAAAAAGGAAAAAAAATATAAATAACTGAGTACTTATTTGGCGAAAATAATTCGGGAAATAATATAGCACGGGCTCTTGAACTTGCACAAAATATCAATGATGTCATGCAAGCTGATATGAATGCCTACGTGTGGTGGACTATGGTAAGGTATTACGGACCCATAGGTGATGGATCAACAGCCATGAATCCTCAAGATCCCAGAGAAAGATATCCGGCAAAAGGTGAAGTGACAAAAAAGGGCTACGTTTTATCCCAGTTTTCCAAATTTATTCGTCCCGGTTTTTATAGAGTTGAAAGCGCTCTTACTCCTGTTTTAGGTGATGTTGATGTTACTGCTTATAAGGATCCTTCCTACTCTAAAATTGTTATTGTTGTTGTAAATGCTGATTCTGTTGAAATAGAATATGCTTTCAGAATTGAAAATGATATAATGACCTCAACTTTTACACCTTATACAACCTCGGAGTCCAAAAACTGTAAGCAGGAAGATCCGGTGGATGTTGTCAATAGTCTTTTTTATTATACTTTAGAACCATCAAGTATAACTACATTTGTTTCGGATTAAAATATAAAATTTTCAATTTCCGGAAGAATGGCAATAACCGGAGCCTGATCTAGAATACTATATAATTCATGATCCCAGATAAATTGGGAAAATATTTTAATGTTATAATCTATGGCCAATCACTCTTACATTAGGGCGAAATATGAATTCCCGTTTATAATAATATTACTAGCCGAATAATTTAAACCAAAAATATCAGCAGAAAGGGAGACTTTTGAAAAATTTATTTTATCTATTCACCTCAGCTGTTCTTATAACATGTATCACCAAAAATCTGTCTGCTCAAAATCCAATTATTACCAATCAGTTTACAGCGGATCCCTCCGCCAGGGTTTTTGAAGGCAGAATTTATGTTTATCCCTCCCATGATATTCTTGCCGTCCCCGAACAGGGCCGGGTGGGCTGGTTTTGCATGGAAGACTATCATGTATTCTCTTCTGAAAATCTTGTCGACTGGACAGATCATGGCCTTATTGTGAGTCAATATACTGTACCCTGGGTTGATTCCACCTCCTGCAGCCTGTGGGCCCCGGATTGTATTTACAGAAATGGCAGATATTATTTTTATTTTCCAGCCAGAGCAAAAGACCGGAAAGTCAGAAGAAGTATGAGGATCGGGGTTGCAGTATCAAAAAAACCTTATGGTCCATTTGAACCTCAACCAAAACCGATTGAAGGTGTGATCGGTATAGATCCAAATGTATTCATAGATAAAGACGGACAAACGTATTTATACTATTCGCTTAGACATATATTTGTGGCAAAACTAAAAGAGAATATGCTAGAGCTGGACTCTGAACCTGAAATCATTGAAAATCTGCCGGAGAAAGGACTTAAAGAAGGTCCCTTTATGTTCGAACGTCATGGCATCTACTATCTTACCTATCCGCATGTAGAAGATTCTACTGAAAGGCTCGAATATGCCCTGAGTGATAATCCTTTGGGCCCTTTCAAGGTTACCGGAGTAATAATGGATCAACGTCTAAATTGCTGGACCAATCATCACTCAATTATCGAGTACAACGATCAATGGTATTTGTTTTATCACTATAACGATCTGTCTCCTCATTTTGACAAGAACAGATCCGCAAGGATCGACAGTTTGTTTTTCAATGAAGACGGTACGATCAAAAAGGTAATGCCCACCTTACGGGGAGTCGGATTGACCAATGCATCCGAAAAAATCCAAATTGACAGGTACAGTCGTATAAGTAATAAGGGTACCTGCATTACATTTCTGGATACGCTCAATACCTTCGGAGGCTGGAAGGCAAAACTAGATACTGTAGATGCCTGGGTACAATATAATAACGTTGATTTCGGTAATAATGAATTTAAATGGGTCCATGTAAAAGCCCTTTCCCAAATGGGAGGCGTCATACAAATTAGAATGAATAATGTCCATGGTCCTGTTATTGCCCGGGTTGAAATTCCTGCAGGTGAGGAATGGTGCAATATAAAAGTACCATTATGGGAAGTACAATCTGGAGTTCAGAACATTGTTGTATTATCGATTGATAATAATCCTGTGCAAGTAGATTGGATAAGTTTTGAATAATCCAATCCAGGCTTTCACATTAATGTTTCGGACATATATTGAAGATAATTATTTCAAATGTTAATATAAATATAATGCCATAAATTAAAGGAAAAACTATGAAAAGTGCAAAATTATTATTTATCCTTATAATGACTGTTTTTTTTACAGATGCTATTTGTGAAGAGAGTTATAAGTTAAGCAGTCCAAACGAAAAAATTTCAGTCACTTTTACCCTCTCTTCTGCCGGAGATCCAGTATATTCTGTGTCTCATACAGAAACAATGATACTGAAACAATCAAGGCTTGGGATATTGAGAAGTGAGGAAGATTTTACAACCAAGCTTGTTCTGGATTCTGTCTCTAATCAGACTTCAGTTACTGATAATTATACTCTGCTGCATGGAAAACGATTAAGTTGTAATTACCAGGGGAATAGACGTGTTTTTTATCTGAGTAATTCAAACTCAAAAAGAATGGAAATTATTTTTCAGGTATCGGATGGCGGGGTTGCTTTCAGGTATCATTTTCCGGAAAAAACGGATGAACCTGTAAAAATTTTTAAAGAAACATCCTCCTTTCATTTTGATTTATCAACAAAAGCTTTTCTGCAGCATTGCCCCAATGCCCGCACCAGTTGGAATTATACCCAGCCCTCTTATGAGGAATATTACCGGATGAATATACCTGTTGGTACTCATTCCCCTGATCAGGCAGGATGGGTGATGCCCGCACTTTTTAATTTCGGCAAATACTGGATCAGTATTACGGAAACAGCGGTTGATACAAACTACTGCGGATCACGTTTGAGCTGGCTTTCTCCTGACGGTGAATATTCCATACAGTTTCCTCAGCCCCAGGAAGGCCGTCCGGGTGAACCCGTTTTACCCAAATCTGTTATGCCCTGGACTACGCCATGGAGAATTATAGCAATCACGGATAACCTGGCGGATCTTGTCGAATCTGCTTTAGGAACCGATTTAGCCAATCCGGCTCCATATGATGTTTCTTCCTGGCTTCAGCCGGGGATTGCCTCCTGGAGCTGGGTGATCCTGAAAGATGATTCAACCATATATGATGTACAGCGACGATTTATTGATTATGCAGCCGGGATGAACTGGGAATATTGTCTTATAGATGCATATTGGGATACTAAAATTGGATATGAAAAGATCAAACAACTGGCAGATTATGCCAATACCAAAAATGTAAAAATTCTATTATGGTACAATTCGGCAGGTGACTGGAATACAACCCCGCTTACGCCACGCGATAAAATGCTCACCAAGGAATCAAGACAAACTGAGTTTCAGAAATTGAAAGATATGGGCATCGCCGGTATTAAAGTAGATTTTTTTGGCGGTGACGGACAGTCCATGATGAAGTATTATATCGATATTCTGAAAGATGCCGCCCAATACAATCTTGCCGTCAACTTTCATGGCTGTACTTTTCCCCGGGGATGGTATAGGACATATCCCAATTTGGTTAGTATGGAGGCCATCAGGGGCGAGGAATATGTCACTTTTGGACAGGAAAATGCAGATTTGCAGCCATCACATTGCACAGTCATTCCCTTCACCCGCAACCTTTTTGATCCCATGGATTTCACGCCTGTAAACTTCTCAGGTATACCAAATATAAAACGCAGAACCAGCGGCGGATTTGAAATAGCCTTATCAGTAATTTTTACTTCTGGTATTCAGCATATTGCGGAAACGCCAGCCGGTATGGCAGCTCAAAAGGATTTTGTGATAGAATATATGAGCGATTTGCCAGAAACCTGGGATGAGGTACGGTTTATCGACGGTTTCCCCGGAAAATTTGTTGTACTGGCAAGAAGAAAAGAGGACACCTGGTATATTGCCGGTATTAATGGTGAAAATAAAGAGCGCACAATAAGGCTGAATGTTCCTTTCCTTAATACCACCTCAAAAGGCATAATCATAACAGATTCGGAAAATGCCAAAGATTTTATAAAAAGAGGAATCAATTTTTCAGCACCTGTTAAGATATCCATGCATCCTTATGGTGGTTTTGTTATTAAGACTTCTCTAAAGTGAAATAAATCTGGCAGCCCTCAATAGTAAACAATATGAGAAAGGGTATTATTCAATAAATTTTTTATTGCTAACTGCAGGTGATTGTAAATATGAATAAAAAACTTTTGATCATCATATTTTTTGCATTTGTCCTGAACAGTTACATTAACGCTTAAAACTACATTGGATATGCAATGAGGATGAAGCCACAATCCTGATTCAGTATATCATACCATTGCTAATAAGAAAAATACGTAATGCCATACCTGCAAAATTTAGCATAAAAAGTTAAAAAACTCTTGACATATTTCTAACAATATGATAACTTACTCGTGAAAGTTCTGAAGTAAGTGAGGAATTTAATGCCACACGTAACCCAGACAGATATTGCCAGAAAACTAAATGTAACACGAATAACAGTTTCAAAGGCATTACGGGACCATCCTGATATCTCCATAGAAATGAAGAGAAAAGTTCGTGAAACTGCTGAAAAACTTGGATATATTCCCAATTTAATAGCTCAAAATTTAATATCAAAAAGAACATTTACTCTTGGTGTTATTATTCCTGATTTAGAAAATAGTTTCTTTGCTTATGCAACCGATAGTATTATAGATGCCGCCACAAATAAAAATTATATTGTATTTATAACTGTTTCCCGGGAAAGTCAGAATAATGAAAAGGTTAACATTCAAAAGTTAATTGGGATGAGAGTTGACGGATTACTGGTATGTGTATCCCAACAAACTAATAATCCCCAGATTTATAATCATATTAAAAAACTAAATATCCCTCTTGTTTTTTTTGACAGACAGTTTGAAGGATTAAACTTTTCCAGTATTATTTTTGATGATAGAAACGGAGCAATAGCTGCATTGGAAAAAATTATTGCAGAAGGATATACTAAAATTGCTCATATTGCGGGCTACTCAAATGTTAGCATTGGTAATGAACGTTTCCAAGGATTTAAACAAGCACTTAAAAGTAAAGGATTGGAAATAAATCCCGATTGGATAATAAAAGGTGGATTTGAAGTTAACGATGGGTACAAAGCTTTTATGAAATTATATCATTCAAATAACTTGCCTGAGATAATCTTTGCGGTTAATGATCGAGCTGCATTGGGAGTATATCATGCCGCAAAACAGGTCGGGGTAAGAATTCCGGATGACATTGGAATTGTAGCCTTTGGATTCAATGAAATTGCCCAAACATTCACTCCTCCATTATCAATCATCAATCAAAACCCCCGTAAAATAGGTTTGGCTGCAACAAATATGCTTATTGAAGAAATAGAAAATAAAAGTGCTGATAAGAAAAAACATATAGCGATAAAAGAAGAATTCCTATGGAATGCTTCTATTCTAAAACAAAAAACACTCGGATAAATTTACTACAGATCCAGGTTAAAAGGAATATAATGGAGTCAAATTTAATTTAGAAACTAACTTAATATGCTGTGAATAAAATTTATTTTATAGGACTCGAGATATTCGGCTCTGATTCAGGTCTCTGCAGAAACCATAGTCAAAATTGGTGAATTTAGTTAATAAATATTTTAGAAGGAATAATAATAATATGAAAAAAGTTGTAGTAACTGGTGCAGGCGGGTTTATCGGTGGACACCTGGTAAAAAATTTAAAAAAAATGGATTACCAGGTTCGTGCGGTTGATATAAAACCACTGACCCGGTGGTATCAAATTACACCTGAAGTGGAAAACTTTGTATTAGATTTGAAGATCAAAAAAAACTGTTACCAAGCCCTAAACGGTTATGATGAAGTCTTCAATCTTGCAGCGGATATGGGCGGAATGGGATTTATTGAAACACATAAAGCTGATTGCATGCTAAGTGTTCTTATCAATACACATTTATTAATGGCTGCCCGTGATCTAGGAATACAAAGATATTTTTATTCATCATCAGCTTGTATCTATAATGGAGAAAAACAAACCGATCCGAATAATCCGGGATTGAAAGAATCGGATGCTTACCCTGCCCTTGCTGAAGATGGATATGGTTGGGAAAAGCTCTTCAGTGAAAGATTGTGTCGGCATTTTACCGAAGATTTTGGTTTAGTAACACGTGTTGCCCGCTTTCATAATGTTTATGGTCCTTTTGGAACTTACGATGGCGGGCGGGAAAAAGCACCGGCCGCCATTTGCAGAAAAGTAATCGAAGGCGAGTTGTACGAAAAAAAAGAAATCATTATTTGGGGCGACGGTCACCAGACAAGAAGCTTTATGTATATCGATGATTGCGTAAAAGGGATTCTGGATATTATGTACCGCAATATTCAGGCACCGATCACTCT
>CAZKMO010000028.1:0-27205 GCA_964554015.1 uncultured bacterium | reverse complement strand
AATGTGTGATGGAGAACTTGTTCATGTGACCGGCACTATAAAAGTGCCAGGCACATTTGATTAGCAGAAACTGCCTCTTACCGATGATCAAAAAAACGGATAAATCCATTAACCATTATTCATTATACCATTATTCATTTTTTTCTTTCCATCCATCCCATAAAACCGGGAAGAATAATTATCGTAGTCAGGAAACAGGATCCCACTCCCAAAAATAGGGACTCACCGAACCAGGCCCAGGCTGGGAAAACAGAAAAGGTCATAGATCCGAAGGCAAGCATGGTAGTTAAGGAAGTAAGCAGAATTGCCTTTCCCGTACTGGAAAACACGGTGACAATCTTCCCTTTCCCTTCCTGCTGCCACCGGTGCATAATATGTACGCCATCGTCAATACCTATTCCGATAATTAAGGGAAGACCTATAAGGGTCATAAAGGAAAGCATCATACCGGCAAGATTCATAAAACCAACCATCCAGAAAGCCCCTAATCCCAGAGGTATCATTCCCATAATGGCAAACCAGGGTTTCCCAAAATCAATCCAGAGAAGTATAAATACAATTGCCAGGGTCAGAAGAATGGCATTACGGCCATCCCGGGCTGCAATACGCATCCAGGAAATTGCCACCACCGGCATGCCGGTGGTTTTTTTACTGACCCGTTCCATGTCATCCCCAAATCTGTTCAGCACCGTAGCATCAGAAAATAATTTTCCCGAAGGATAGATGGTAATTAAAAACTTATTCCGGGCTTTATTACTGTAGCGGTCCAGAATTGATGCCGGGATATCATTTAAACTGATAACCTCTGTAGAAGACATGCTGCTTATCGATTTCTTAAAATAAGGAGCAAAATAACTTTGGAAACGGGATAATCCCCCGGTAACCGGAGCCGCAGAAGAATCAAGAGCCTGAAGCAGTTCCTGGATAACTCCCTCTGATTCATCATTAAGCGGTTCCCCCACCAGATCTTTGCATTTATTATCCACCTTATCCTGTCCGCCCATAAAGGCCATGTCCTGCATTTCCATAATATTCATTCTCAATCGATCAATCTCTTTTATAAAAGCTGAAAGTGCCTGAGAGGGAAAACCAGCCTGAATGGTTTTAGTGCGGATGCCACCCGCAATTTCCCGGAGATGGGGAATCCTCTTTTCCTGCTGCTCCGGGGAAGGGATAAAGCGCGAAATATCATCCGTCCTGGCAACGATGGCCAGATCTTCATATTCTTGCGAAAGCAGACGGGATTCTTCTATATTATCCGTTAAACAAAGAGAATATTCCATACTGAGATCAAATTTTTCCTTTACCGTATCCATAAGTGCTATGGAGCTAAGTCCTTTGGGCTCCATGCGCATATAGTTCTGATCATATTTAATCTGCAAGGCAAACCAGATCAAAATCCCACTTAACAAAACCGCAGTCAGAATGGTAAATATATAATGACTGTATAACCATCCGCTTATCCGGCCCAAAGATCGAAAAGAAATATCCTTTGCCATTTTTCCGGAACCACTCTTTCGGGATTGCTGTTTTTTATCAATTCGGCGTTCCCGCAAGACAAGCATAACCGGAAGAAAAAGGAAGGTGGCCAAAAGAACTGAAAGCAGTCCCACACCGGTGACTATGCCCATTTCCTTCATTCCCTGGGAACGGCTGATAAGAAGGGCTAAAAAGGCACAGGCAGTGGTCAGGGCCCCGGTTATAATTCCCTTTCCGCTTTTCAGAAAAGTTTTTTCTAAAGCAAAGGCAATGCTGTCTCCGGCGGCCCGCCATTCCGTGAATCCGGAAAGTAAATGAATGGAAAAGTCTATACCCAGACCCAGCAGTACTATAGAAAGCATGGCGGTTACCATATTAAGCTGTCCCACAATAATAAAAGCACCTCCCATGGCCCAAACCAGTCCTACCAAAAGATTGGCAAGGGCCAGCAAGGGGGCAATCACCATGCGGAAAGAAATTACCAGGAGAATGAAGATGGCAATAAAGGCGATAATGCTGGTAAATCCCAGAGACTGCTGGGAATACGTCTGTTCGTCATATTCCCGGGCAATATCACCACTTAATCCGACTTTTATTCGGGGATAATCTTTAGTCATGGAATCAACCAGGGATTGCAGGTGTTCTTTTCCCACCATGATTAAATCCCTGTCCATGATAGTAAAGGTGGGAATGACAGTGAGGATCAAGCAGGATTTATCATAGGAAAGAAAATAGGGATCTCCCAGCAGCAGTTTATCCGCAATCTTTATTATCTGATCCCGAGACTGTTCTTCACCTGATGCTGCAGCTTGGAGTCCTTCTGCCAGACTCTGAATTCCATCCAGGAACTGAACTGCTCCATCCTCTTTTTCCCGGGTGGAAAGGGATTCTTCTTTGCCCACATACTCTTTTTCCAGGGAATTATTGATATTGGTAAGCAGACCGGTAAGATTGGGATCAGTATACATATCCTTTATATTTTCCAGATCATCTTCTTTTACCAGCATCAGAGCATGTTTTTTAAGAAACCCTGTCTCCACCTTATAGTCAACCCGCTGAAAAAGAGGCATATTAATCCGTTTTCTCAAAGCCGTGATCCGGGAGTAAAGATCCTTAATTTTTGATTCTTTACCCCCTCTGCTTTCCAGTTTTTCAATCTTTGCTTGCATCTGGATAATTTCTCTTTCTAAGGCTGAATTTTTACTGGTATCCCGGAGTTCTACAATGCGGGGGGCCAGATTATCGGCAAATTCTTTGATTCGTTCTTCCGGACCTTGTAATACAACCATGACATTGGTGGCAGTGGAAAATTCATCTATTATCTCATTGAGTTCATCAACCTTGGGATCACCTTCCGGGAGCAGATCACGCATTTGCATGGTTACGGTTAATTGACCGGCAAATACAGCCAGTATCACTGTTACAATCACCACCAGGGCCAGCATTCTTCCGGGATAGTTTGTATGCCAGTAGGCTAATTTCTTAAGGAATTTTTCTCGCATGGTAATTCTCCTTATATTCCAATACCATTAAAAATAAATTCGTGCTCTCAGAAGCCCGCCGTTCCCCTGCAGAGGCGAGAATACTGCACCTTTCTTTCCCATATTAACATTTATATAAGCCATAATATCCATATCCTGAGAAAAACTGTAGGTAAAAATGGGGACCAAGGCCAGGCTGCCATCGGATATACTATAAATGCTTGAAAGCCCCAGATCAATGAAATCAGTCACCGGCTGTCTGATAAGCATGTACACCTGATCCCTGGATATAGCCTTTTGTTCCGCGCTAAAAAATCGCATCCAGTCAGTGATGGTATAATCATGATAGTCGGATTTGCCCAGAGTGTTTTGATAAAACTCAACTAATACATAGGTCTGAAAATCAAAGGTGTAATCTGCTCCCACTACCAGTTCATGAAAATCTGGGCTGGATTCCATATAATTGTACCCGTATTCCGCCCACACTCCCCATCCCAATAATTCACCTACTGTGGTTGCTCCCAAAAGCCGCCGTTTCTGGGGATCGGCTTTAAAATACTGAGTTGTCAGGTCAATACTGGTATAATCATGAAATACCCATTGTTTTTCCAAGGCCAAAAGAGAAAAATCAAAATGGGATATACCTCCTTTGAGGCGGATCATCTTGGCCGAGTTTTGCCAGGTATCTTCAGGTGTATAAAGGGCAGTAAGGGTGTACCGTGAGCAGAGAGAAATGTCCAGGCGCAAGGCATTGTGACCGGGCTGTTCATAGGTGGGATCAAGCACATCCTTGGTATTGAAGACATCAACCGGATTCCATACATATCCGGTTCCCAGAGAAATCTGCTGTTTTCCCACCATGAGATCCAGCCAGCGCAAATGAAAGCTAAGATAAGCATTATCCAGAAATACCCGATTCTCAAAAGGCATGATATAATACTCTCTTAATATCTGGGGTACGGAATTGACTACTTCAGAGGAAAGAAAATCTAGAATATTCCATTGGGTTTTTCCATGATAGGTAACATAATCAAAGTTGGCTCCAAAATGGAGTCTGTCCGATGGTTTATACTCCAGATCAAATCTAAGTTTATTGGTATAAAGTTGATTAAAGGTATTATTTATCTCAGCTCCCATAATCTGAGATTCAAAATAGCCAAACAAATCAACTCCGCTCTGAGCCCTCACCGAGGTAATACTAATGGATAAGAAAATCATTATGCTGATAAAATTTTTCATTTCTTTAGCTCCCTTTCTGTGAATAATTCATCACTTAATGCAATATTATATCTTGCTTCCAGCAGTTCCATTTCAGTCTGGGTATTATCATTGAGGTTCTTCATGACCATTTTCATGGCAGTAGGTATCCCATCCACAATTTGAATATCACTCTGCACCAGACGCTTTATCTTCCGCTCCGGGTTATCCTCATCATAGTAGTCAATGACCAGGGGATAAAAATTATCTTTTATCACCCACATAATCAGTTTGGAATAGGACAGATCACTTTCCGGCTTGCGAGTGAGTTCCACCTTATAGCAGTCATACCCCTCCATTTTCTCATCTTCCAGCCGTTTTGCCGTGAAATCATCTATAAAGGATCCTCCGCTGCCCATATCCTCATAGGAAAAATCACTTCCCTGCATTTTCTGTTTTTTTGCATGGGTGGCCAGTTTGCGAACCCTTTGGGTGCGGGGGAAATACATCCAGATATCATCGGCATTATTGAGCAT
Organism: uncultured bacterium; assembly: GCA_964554015.1. GTDB lineage: Bacteria > Zhuqueibacterota > QNDG01 > QNDG01 > CAYUAG01 > CAYUAG01. The sequence continues at coordinate 22,512 of CAZKMO010000028.1, read as the reverse complement.
CAGCACGGCCTGATCTTTTACTCGGCTGGGTTCCAGATAACGGATCAAATTCTTTTCCCCCTCATTCTTACTCCAGGACTCATAGATAAAGGTGCGTTTATGCCCTGAAGTGGTAACAATGGTCATTTTTATCTTTCCGTAACTTGTGGAGGGAGACAAAATATCATTTGCCTTTTCCACAATTTCTTTACCGGTGAGCTCCTGATCCTGGGAATATACCAAACCACTCACTGTAAAAATAATTATACAACCTAATATCAAAATTTTTCTCATAATAATCCTCCTTATACTAATTTTTCAAATAAATAATGACTTCCAAACTTCTTATTATCGGTATCGGAATCGGTATCGCTATCGCAATCGATCTCGACCCCGATTCCGACAGCGAATATTTTCAACATCAGATCACTTTTTTAATTATACTATGTATTCAGCTAACAATCATAAATCAATCCTTATTTTTTAATTGCTCCTCCATGGTCTTATGATAGGACAAATGAGTCATGGCATATGCCTGAAAAAACTTATCCCTGAGTTCCTTTTCACTAATTTTATAATGCTTACACCATTGATCTTTATACAACGTATAACTAAACAGGGGGATCAAACCGGTAAAAAAATCAGCAATTAAAATCAATTTTTGATCATAATCTGTAGAGACTCCCCGCTGTTGGAGTATTTCCATTATTTTTTCTTCTTCATTCTTGATAATGATATCCATAAAACGGAACAGTGAGGAATCCCTATTGTTCTTTTTTAAGGATTCCATGAAAATAACCCGTAAAATATCCCTTCGCTCCTCCCAGAATAAAAGATAATGGTCAAAAAATTTTCTGAATTCATGCGAAGATTCAAAATCCAGCACTACATCCATGGAATCATCAACCATAGTAATGATTTCATAAATAAAATTATCGAATAAGGCTTTTTTGATCTGATCTTTGTTTTTAAAATGATAATAGATCATGGCTTTATTAACCTTGGCCTTATGCGCAATTGTATCCACCGTGGTCTTATCGAATCCTTTCTGGGCAAATAATTTCTCCGCCGCTTTTAAAATTCTGGTTTTGGTATCCATGTCCGTACTCCTCTTTACACATATATAGCTTACCTATTAACTAACCAGTTAGTTAAATTATATAAAAATTTTTTTACTAAGTCAAGAAATATTTTTTGGTAAAATAAAACCCTGACCGGATTCGGAACCCTGTCAGGGTTATTAATATCAAATATGAAATCCGAATCACTTCATAAAAATCATCTTTTTTACCTGAAATCTATTTTTACCGGAACCATCTGTGGGATTCGCTACCAGGCGATAAAAGTATATGCCCGAAGCCAGGGGCTGGCCGTTCTGATCTCTCCCTTCCCAGTTTACCCTATGCACTCCAGCCGGCAGGGTCTTCCGGACTAAACAGCAGATTTCCCGGCCGGTCATATCGTATACGGTTAGTCGTACTTGTGCCTTTTCCGGCAAATGAAACTCAATGGAAGTCTCCGGATTGAAGGGATTGGGATAGTTCTGCTGTAGTAAAAACTCTTCCGGTATAATCAAGGTTCCATTGTTTTCGATTCCGGTACCAGTCTGGGCTGCCAGTTCCGTTAATACCCCGTACCCATCAACATGATACACACAGTCAGTTTCATTCTCAAAACTAGCCAGGGCTGCAAACTCCTCATTGCTACTGCTATCCCATATTCTGAAACGAAGGGTATCATTCTCCAGGAATCCATCTACTGTATCTGGAGTCTGTACATCATCACCCCACACCGTAAGGGCTGCGTTCTCTTCATCCCACACCACTGCTCCGCAGCAGAGGCCGGCGGAATTAAACACTCCTATCTCATCTCCTGCTGCCAGCAAGGTGCCATCCCCATATTGAGGTTCAATAGAACTTGGTATCACTACTGTACAATTCTGACCCGTATGGGAAGTAAATTGAAAATGCTGAATTCCGCCATTACTATGTGATGACAAAATCTTCCTAAAAAGAATGTCTGGCATAATCTTTGGACTACTCGCTGCCGGATAAACCAGGGTTGCGGCAGCACTGAGATACACCTTGTATCCTTGGCCCGGCTCCATATTCCCTATAGTATTAATACTATAAGCCGGCACATAAGTTTCGCCATCTCCGTTCTTGGCAATAACCAACTCATCGCTAATACTTGCCAGTGCCTGGATCGCATCCATGGCAGTATCCGGTAAAAAGCTGACTATGCTCCAGCCGCTCTCCAGGTTAATGGGAGTGGAGGGATCGGTTTTCTGTCCCCTCACCACCAGTTTTGCAGCTTCATTTAAATAGCCCTTGTACCCCCAGCGATAATCAATACTGCCGATATTATTGATTCCATAATCAGGAACATAGGTGTTCCCATTACCATCCTTGATAAGCACAATTTTATCCTTTATTTCACTCATAACCGAATCCATTTGGGGATACATAGGATCAAGGTTAATAGAAAACATATTCCACCCTTGAGATAGATCAACCGTACATTCAGCAGCATCCGTAGCATCAAATTGACTCAGTACCATAAAGGCATCGGCCGCATAACTGCCTGTCCCTTGAGAATAAGCAACCGTGACTGTACTCCACTCCTTTGCTTCGCTTAAACGATACACTCTGTAGTTGATAACCTCCCCGGATTGAAACCCATCAATCTCGCCTGTCTGGGAATCATCTCCCCACACCGTCAGGGAAAGATTTGTTTCCTGCCATTGTGCATATCCGCAGCATAAACCAGCAGGTGTAAAGACTCCTATGTAGTCACCATTTATCAGAGGGGTTCCATCGATATTCGGATCTGCCTCAGTCGGTAATACCACGGTTGCATTACTCCCGGTTTCAGTAAAATCCCACTCCCCGGGTAAACTCACTTGCTGCTGGGTAATCAATACGGTTACTTCCTGATTCCCCCCATTTGAAGTAATTTTTAACAATCCGGTATCACTGCTACCGCTTAATTGACTGCGATCCACAGTAACTGTTACAGAATTATCGCCGCTGCCACTGGAGGGATCTATAGAAGTTATCCAGAGTTTATCAGGTGTTTCTGAAACATCCCAGGTTAAAGTGCCTCCTCCCATATTTGTTATATCAAAGCTTAGTTCATCCAGGGAAATACCGAAATCCAGAGTATCAGGATCAACTGAAAGTACTGGCGTGACTGGTTCTCCAATGGTAAAAGGACTATTACTTAAATCATAAGGACTTCCATCGGAGGCGTCTTCTACTTTTATAATACAGTTTTCACTTTCCGTATTGGGAACTGTCCAGGAATAGGAGCCTGAATTATCAATATTTTCGGCTATGGGAGGGCTTATCCAGTTGCTCCCCCCATCTATAGAATATCTGATAGTTACCTTATTAATTTTATAAGCTAATACTGAACTAAAGGAACTCCAGGTTATATCATGAACCGAACCGGGTGCCCACTCTTCCCCTCCAACAGGGCTGCTAATGGTTAGGGAAACTAAAGTAAGGTAAGATTTAACTGTATCAATATTGGAATATGGTGAGTTGCCGTAATCATTAAAGGCTAAAACTCTGAAATAGAAAGTTTGGGAGAATAAGGACGGTACATCAGTTTGATATGAGGTTACATTTGCATCCAAAGTATCAATTTTATTCCATACAGAGGGAAAAGCAGGTGATATTTTCCTTTCAATAATGAAACCGGTTTCATCATCAGAATTATCCTCCCAGGTCAGATGAACCTGTTGAGGAATTAGGTGAGCTACCAGATTGGTGGGAGCTGCGGGCAGATTGCTGTCCATTACATAACCCACAGTTCTCACCATGGTTATACTGTTGTCGTAGAGTGTTCCCGCTGCTAAGGCATAGTGAATATCAGCCCACTGTAAGGTTTGACTGTAAGTATCATAATATGCATATTTCTCGGAATTCCTGTCATAGCCCACCATGGGGACCCAGTGATCGCCACCCTGATCCATATTCGTATCTATGGTGAGAAAAATAGGTATATTAAGGGCAAACACCGAATCGGCAAAATCACAAAAATCATCAATATCGATTTCCCAGTCACCTCCCGGGTTCTCCTGCCAGAAATAACCGTCATTGGTCCAGGCTTCTCCAAAAGCACCGTATTGATCCCAGGTATCATTACTAATGGAATATTGAGGTGAAACATGGATCATCACTTCAACTTCATATCCTTGGCCCTCAGCATAATCCTCCAATCCAGATTTGATTTTGTATTGTGATCCAAATCCATTGCTTTGGGTTTGCATATACTCACTCCCGTGTAAAGCCCAGGCAGTATTCAGGCCTTCATCCACTCCCTGAGCGGGATCTGTCAATAATCCATTCTGATCAGGAAGATTGTAAACATATTGGAAATAAGCCAGGATCATGGCCCCGGTAGTGGGTCCGCATCCTACAAAAGCACCCCCCTGTTTATAGGCTGCTGTATTATAGGGATAAGCAGGAAACTGGTTAAAATCCTGGATATAGGTTCCGCCTTCTTCAGTCTGGGTACTGGCCTCATTGGAATAGGAAGAATTCCCCACGGAATTATAGGCACGAATCCGATAATAATAGGTGGTGTTGGGACTAAGCCCGTCGTCAATGTAAGAAGTCTGATTGGCGGAAACTGTGGTAATCTGGGTCCAACTGTCTGCTAAAACAACTTTTTCATCCCTAAGGTTCAGTGACTTTTTCAAAATAATTCCTGCGGGAGAGCCGCTTCCTTCTGAGCCGGTTTTACGCTCAATTTTAAAACCAGTCTCATTATCAGCATTATCCTGCCAGGAAAGATTAATCTCTGAACTGGAAATTGCATTTAAAGTAAGATTAGATGGTGCTGTGGGAGCTTGGTTTTGGGTCCCCGGTATGGGGCTCACATTGTCCAGATAAACTCCACCATTTGCACCTTTTGACATTTTCCCCCATAAATTTACAAATATTTCCTTTATGAAATAATTATCAGGAAAAGTGGATATAGCGGACCAGTCAAACTCAAAATGATTCCAGGATTGGCTGGAATAGTGGGTGAGAGCTTGTATTTGACCATTATAAAAATACCGATCCTTGGCCTGATCCAAATCATATACTTTTACATAAAGGTTACAGTACAAAGTTCCATTGGTCGACATTCCATCTGCTATCTCTACCGTGTATCCATCAACAGACTGCCAGGTACTATTGGAAGTTAAATCCGGGGAATGATACTGCATTGCCCACCAGGTAGCACCTGCATTATTGACACCATGACCGGAGGAAGTATATATTTCCAGGGAACCTTTATTATCTCCGGTTGGATCGGAAAAAGGAACATTGGAATAATTTACCTGATCTTCCCAATCAAAAACAAAATTGGAAGAAAAGGGCCCGTCCCCGTCTTCATCAAAAGCACCCTGCATGGTCCAGCCTTGATCTGTACCGTCATTAAAATCAAAGGTACCTGTAATTACTGAGCCGGAACCCATGTCCGCAAATTCAATATTATCAATATCATTTTCCATCCATTTGGTGCTGATTATCACCATCTTGATTCCTTCAGTGTCATTTGAGTATTCTACCTCACGAAAACTGCCTTGATAGGGAATGATTTCAGAATACAAAGCATTATGGGGATCATAATCCTTATAGAATTTTACCGACATATAGGCATCTTCATAACTATACCCTTGCATAGGAGTTGGATCATGTGTCACATCAATTTTAACCCTCTCTTTTAGGGAACTAAATCTGATAACTACCCGTCCGGATTCATCATACTCTTGCAGAGGATTAATATAAGGTGAAAAAAAGAGCATTCTTCCCATTGAGGTTACATTTTCAACCCACATTATTCCCTGGGCTATAATAAACTCCACTCCCATTGCCTGGTCGGTTAAGGTGTTGTTGGGGCCGCCATTATATAGTTGATACCCCTCCACACTATTCCACTTTGAGTCTTCAAAATCAATGGCCCCGGACTGGGTATAAGCATGGTGTGAAAATAATAAAATAGCAAACATTAAAAATAAAGCCCTATTGAAAAAAATCTTTCTTACTAACATTTTATCCTCCTTATAATGCTAAAATTTTACTGCAATTTGATTATCTCTTAATATATGTCGAATACCAAAAGGAAAATTTTTAAAAAAATTTGAATAAGGAATTAATGCCCAGGTATGGTATTTAATCATTTTCTTACTGGATAGAGGAAGCGTGGAAGGGAATTGTCCGGTATTCAAATTCTATTGATATATTAACTTGTTAAAAATTATTAGGATATTGTCTCCCAAAATAGAGCTTATTACTCAATTAAAAAGATTAGAGGCAGAATGAAAATGTATTTTTATATCGATTTAAAAGGTTATAAAATCAAAAAGCGAACATGGCAATCCCGGCCGCCACAGAAGCATTCAGGGAATTTATTTTTCCCTTCTGGGGAATACGTACGATATAATTCGCATTTTTTAAAATATACTGCCCCACTGATTTATCCTCCCCACCCACTACCAGCATTAATTTTTCATCCCTCCCCAATTGCAAGCTGTTTATTTCCCGGTCGCCGTTTCCATCCAAGGCAACCAGGGTGTATCCATATTCTTTGGCGGTTTTCACAAATGCATTGGCATTCCTGTCTTTGACTATCTTAAGATACTCACTGGCCCCGGCAGAAACCTTTACCACAGAGGGATAGATATCAGGAACCCCTTTGAGGGATAAGGCAATATCATGGTACCCGAAAATTTCAGCACTGCGTAAAATCGCTCCCACATTATGAGGGTCTTCCACATTATCTAAAAGCAATATTTTTCTTGCTCCTAAAATTTCCTCAAAAGAAACATAGGGGTAAGGCTTGGTCTTGAGAACAACTCCCTGATGATACCTGGACTGAGAAAGCTCATATAATCTTTCCTTACTCACCATTTCCAGGGGAATACTGTACTTATGTAATATAGTAGCTAATTTATGAACACGGGGATTATTATTCGACTTTTTATCCAGATAAGCTGTATAAATTTTCCTGCGCCCGGCTAACACAACTTCAAATACAGGGTTGATACCATAGATATATTCTCTGGTTGGCTTACCCATATCACTATTCGTCTTGTTCCCAGGAAGCAAGCTTTTGAGAAATAAAATTTATAATATATTCATGTTCTTCCCGTCCATTACCTTTTATTGTAAGGGGATTCCCAAAATAGATATGGACCTTTTTCCTGGGATCAATTTTTCCAAAATCCCGGTGATATTTTCCGATTGTCCAGGCATCTGTTTTTACAGCAATGGGAACGACCGCAACCCCGGCTCTTTTAGCTAATTTAACCCCCATGGAATTAAATTGCTTGGGATCAAAATGAAGGGTTCGGGTGCTTTGGGGAAAGATAACCAGGGAAATATTATTCTTAATTCGCTCTACGCCCTCCTGAAACACAATTTTCAAATCCTGGCGGGGATTTTTTCGGCTGACCGGAATGGGATTACGGGAAATCATCACATGCTTGAAAACCGGATATACCATCAGACCATCCTGCACCACAAAGGTCACATCCCGGAACGACTGGATTAGACCAGGAAGCACAAAGGTTTCCAGGGTACTCATGTGGTTGGCGATAAACACACAGGGAGAATCAAGCTTTCTGAGTACATTTATATTTTCTATCTTAAACCTCACTCCTGCTCTTTCCAGGGCCTTGACTGTTGCCAGACTCTTTTCCACCCATTTCTTATCGGTATATTTCCCTCGTTTTGCCCACCAGGAAGAACTGAGAACAATATATATTCCCTGGGGATAAAAAATAAAATTGGTAAATAATCTGGTTAAGAATCCCGCCTTCTTTCTGGGGGTAACATAGATATTTTTATCAGTTAAAAATGTTTTCATGAATGTAAAAATTTAAAAAAAAATACTGATTAAAGCAAGGGGTATGTATAGACGCTAAGCTTTTTTAAAAAAGCTTAGCGTCTGAAACTCATCCCAACCGCTCCCACCTTACCGGTCTACATACTCAGAAACCTTTAATAATTTCCTGTCTATGCAGAGTTTCACTGCCAGGGCTATTTCTTCCTTTTTAAGCACAAGGTGAAATTCTTCCTTCAAGGTTAAAATAAATTCGGCCAGGTCCTTAAAGTCAGCTGGTTTCTTATTAAGCAAAAGAGTCATGAATATTTCTAATCCGATCAGTTCATTCTTATACAGGGCTTCGTTTTCCCTAAAAACCCGTTGAGTAATCTTGTTATTTTCATATTTTTCCCGGTTACATTGTAAAAGTTCATCGATATCTTCCTGTAGATCTTGCAGTTCCAACCGCATAATTCCCTGAAAAAATTTATTCTTGTTTTTCATAAATCCCCCTGGTTTTATTATATCTAAACAGAGATCTTCATTCTGTCTTCAGGATAGGGACTTAGGAGATCATATACATCATTACCTTCATTTTTCTTACTTAACCACACCTCTTCCTGACGGGCAGATAAAATAGCGGGCATCCTGGTATGGGGTATACCAGCTATAGCCTCATTTGCCTCAACCGTGATGATAGTACATGATCGCAGGGAATTATCATCGATCCTGCATTCATCCCAAATACCAGCGAGTGAAAAAACTTCTTGATCCGTCAGCATAATCTTATGCTCCTTTCTGGGCATACCCCGAGGCATCTGCCCCTTATCCGGCCATTCGAAAAATTCCGTGGCCGGAATTATGCACCGCTGATTTTTCCTCCAGGCGGTACGGAAGGATGCCTTTTCACTGAGACTTTCCTTGCGGGCATTATAGGTGGTAAATTTCTTTTCTAACAAGGGTTTGTCCCACCAGGAAGGCACTATATCCCAGCGAAAAAGTTCCAATATTTTTTTATTTTCCTCTTTCCGTACAACCGGTATCAAGGAACTGGATTGCTGCCGGGAAGGATAGAATCCGGATTCGGTAACAATTGTATCCCAATCCATATCCGGATCCTCGCTAATCCCGTACCTTTTCATTAAAGTGATTAGATTAATATAATTTAAGGCAAAATGACCGCACATATACATTACCTGTTTTTTCCCGATACTCCATTTTACTCACCTGAGTAATCTTAATTTTACTCACAATAGCTGACCTCTGAGCACTGGCTTCTGCACGTAAACATACTCAAACTCTTAAGTGTTCACCTTCTATAATTTTTTGTTTTTTGTATTTTGTATTTTATCTTTTGTCTTTTCATAAATCTTCCGGGAAAAAAAATCCTCAATAATCTCATTGAACCCATAGGCAAGTTTTATTCTGGCTGCCTCTTTTCTGGAAAACCATTTTAATCCCTGACCTTCCTGCAACTGTATGGAATCAATATCCAGATTCTCTCTCTTCCAGAAAGTATGTTCAATCCGGTCTTCAAACTCCATAACCGAGGCCAGAGTAAAATCCTTTAAGGCAAGCCCCATCTCTTCCTGCATTTCCCGGATTATACAGGCTTCCGCACTCTCCCCTGCTTCCACATGCCCTCCCGGAAGATCCCACATATTGGGATAGGGTATGCTTACTTTATCATCCCGGAGAAGAAGAAGAATTTCCTCTTTATCATTCAGAAATATTATGCTGACTCCTTTTCTCTTCATATAAGATAAAATAATACCTGGGGATTAAAATAGCAATTTTTTTCCCTTAATCAGGACCCATCTGGTTGGGAAAAAGAATAACGTATTAACACTTTTCTAACAATTCTTAAATAAAACTTTAAAATTAGAATTATATCTTATACCAACATTAAAAATTGTAAACAAAAAAAAGGATCTAAAAATGAAAAAAATTTTATTACTAATCTTATTTTTGACTTATACTGCAGGATACACCCAGACAGCCAGCATTAAAGGAAAAGTTTTTGGTGATTATTTTTATAACCTCCAAGATCATTCCAAAGCCAGTGAAGATCAGAATGGATTTTTGTTCCGGAGACTCTACTTCACTTTTGAAAATCAGCTCACCGATAATATTAAAATGCGGTTCAGGCTGGAAGCTAAACATGAAGGTTACGGGGAACAGGAAAAACTCTATCCCTTTGTAAAACATGCCTATTTGGAATTCAGCCATCTCATCCCTCATCACAAGCTTTATTTGGGTATTTCCTCAACCAATGCCAAAGAAAATGCGGAAGAGTACTGGGCCTACCGTTCCGTGGAAAAGACCATAATGGATTTGAATAAAATTGCTCCTTCTGCGGATATGGGATTGTCTCTCAAGGGAGATATTAACCAGTATATCCACCACTGGGTGGCCCTTTTCAACGGTCCCGGGTATGGTTCATCTGAAGTGGATAAATACAAGAAACTTGGGTATGCACTCTGGATTACCCCTGTTAAAGGAATGATGCTGGAAGGATATATCGATTATGAAGCCCAGGATCCCAAAACCGGAACCTTTGGTCCGGCAGCTGATTATTTTCACAGTTCAGGGTACAGAACCATTAAGGGATTTGCCGGATATAAAAATGCTAACTTCACCCTGGGAGCTGAGGGTTTTTCTCGGGTCAATTTTCAATCCGGAGCCACTGACAGCAGCGGTTCTAAAAAATGTGATGTGAATAAAACAGGGATTTCCCTTTTCGGTAATTTTACCCTAATTACCTCAAAACTGGCGGCTTTTGCCAGATATGATTATTTCGATCCCGATACTGATGATAATGTTTACCTTGATTCAGGAATAAACGGACTAAATGACAGTGAGACTTTAGTGATAGCGGGGCTGGATTTTACCGTGATGAATACACTCCACTTAATTCCCAATATTATTATCAAAAGATACCAGAACGATAATATCGATCAGGATATTATGGCCAGAATAACCTTCAGTTATAAATATGACACGGGAAAATTTTAATTTTAATTATTTAAATAAAGGGGAAAAAAATGAAAAAAATTTTTACAATATTTTTAATTGCACTGTTTTTTATAACAGTAAATTTATCTGCCCAGAATTTTATTCGTATCAAGGGTTCCGATACCCTGATAAATCTGGTGCAGCGCTTGGCAGAAGTATACATGGAAGAAAATCCTAACACCGCTATCGCAGTCACCGGAGGCGGTTCCGGAGTCGGAATAGCTTCTCTTATTGCCAATAGGATAGATATTGCTGATGCCTCCCGGGAAATGAAATCCAAAGAAGTGGAAGCGGCTCATAAAAACGGCGTTGATCCAGTGGAGATAGTCATCGGCATAGATGGACTTTCTGTAATTGTCAATGCTGAAAATCCGCTTAATTCTCTGACCTTAGATCAGATCGGGACAATTTTTCGGGGAGAAATTAGCAATTGGAACCAGGTTGGCGGTTCTGACCAGGAAATATCCCTTTACGGACGTCAGGCTAACTCCGGAACTTATGTGTTTTTCCAGGAACTGGTTTTAGGCAAACAAGACTATTCCGCTGACATGAAACGAATGAATGGAAATGCTCAAATTGTGGAAGGAACAGCCACAGACAAAGCCGGTATTGGTTATGTGGGTATAGGATATGTGTTTGATGCTGACGGTAACCTTCGTAAGGACATTAAGGTACTGAGTGTTGCCCCGGATACTGGCACTGAACCGGTTTCACCCCTGAAACCAGAAAATGTTAAATCCGGAAAATATCCCATAGCCAGAGCTCTGTATCAGTATGTAAACGGAAAACCGGAAGGCAAGGTTAAGGATTTCATCACTTTTGAATTAAGTGAAAAAGGACAAAAAATAGTGGAAGAGCTGTCCTTTTACCCCGTTTCCGGAAAGTATATAACCCAGAATGCAAAAGCAGGCTTTTAATTATGTATATCAGAAAAAATAATTCTGTATAAAAAAATCCGGATTGTCTATTCCTTATAGACAGTCCGGGCTACTTATGAATTCTGGACAAAAGGATATATATGCAAGGATTTATTCAAATTATATATTTTTTAAATAATTGAATAATTTGTTTTATTTTAGGGTATATGTACAAATTTTTTAATATGAAATGACTGATAAAAAGAAACAAAAAGTTGTTATTAGACTATTTAAAGAAAAAATCATTGAGAAATTTTTTCAAGCAAATGGTATTTTCTCTATTATTGTACTTCTGGGGATATTTTCCCTTCTTTTGATTGAAGGCTGGCCGGCAATAAAAGAATTGGGCATTGCTGAGTTTCTTTTCAATCCCAAGTGGAATCCCACTTCCTTTGTAAAAGAAAGCTACGGCATTCTCTCCATGGTGGTCAGCACCCTTATGGTAACCATAGGTGCCATGATTATTGCCGTTCCTTTAGGAATAGGGTGCGCAGCCTACCTCTCAGATGTGGCCAGCAGAAAAACCAGGGAAATCGTCAAACCCATAATTGAAATCCTGGCAGGAATTCCTTCAGTGGTAATCGGCTTTTTAGGAATTATTATTGTGGGCCCTTTTCTGGCTAAACTGCTACATACCTCCAACGGACTGAATGCCATTAACGGCTCCCTTCTCCTGGCTATAATGTCCCTGCCTACCATCATAAGTATTTCCGAAGATGCCATAACTTCAGTCCCCAAGGTATACAAAGAGGTCTCTTATGCTCTGGGAGCTAACAAGTGGCAGACCCTGTTGAAAGTAACTATTCCGGCTGCTATGTCCGGGGTTATTGCTTCGGTTATGCTGGGTATGGGAAGAGCGATCGGTGAAACCATGACCGTACTTATGGCCTGCGGTAATGCTCCTGCTTTTCCGGAAAGTATAAAATCATCCGTACGTCCCATAACTTCTACCATTGCTATTGAAATGGGAGAAACGGTTCAGGGGGGATTGCATTACAGTTCTCTGTTTGTAGTTGCCTTTGTGCTGTTTTTTATGACCTTTTTAGTTAATCTGGTGTCCGATATAGTGCTCAATAAATATCAGAAGGTAAAAAGATGAAATATAACCTTGCTAAAATAAAACAATTTTTAGGATTTTATCTTCTCCGCTTTTGTGCTTTGATAATTATCGCTATCCTTGCTTTCATACTTTGGGATATCATTTCCAAGGGAATGCAAGTAATAAACTGGGAATTCCTCACCCAAAAACCCAGGAATGGGATGACTGAGGGTGGCATATGGCCGGCTATAGTGGGAACCTTCTGGGTAAGCGTGGTCAGTGTAGTCTTTTCGGTACCTATAGGCATGTTCACTGCCATCTATTTAAATGAATATGCCCGGCAGGGAAGGCTTATTCGGATTATCAGAATGGCTATTCGTAATCTTTCCGGTGTGCCCTCCATTGTCTACGGTCTGTTCGGTTTTGCCCTTTTTACTCTTATGTTCAATTTCGGCCTTTCGGTTATTTCCTCCGGTCTGACCCTGGGGCTTCTGACCCTCCCCTGGACCATAACCGCCAGTGAGGAAGCCCTGAAAACAGTCCCCTTAGCCTACCGGGAAGCATCTCAGGCCCTGGGAGCAACCAAATGGCAGACCATAAAAACCAATGTACTTCCCTATGCTGTTCCCGGAATGCTCACCGGGTCCGTATTGGGGCTGGCCCGGGCTGCCGGAGAGACTGCTCCCATTCTATTTACCGGCGTTGCTTTTTTCTGGCCGATTCTCCCCGGTTTTCCCAAACTGCTTACCCAGCAATTTATGGCGCTTCCTTATCATCTTTACATTCTGGCTACCCAACATCATGAAATTCTAAAGGTGCGGCCACTGGCCTACGGCACCGCCTTGGTATTAATTACCCTGATTATTCTTATGAACTCAGCAGCAGTATGGATACGGTACCGATTCAGGAAAAAATATAAATAAAGTGAATAGAGAAAAAAACATGAATACTTTAAAAATGTATACCAAAGAGCTAAATTTTTATTACGGTAATATTCAGGCTCTGAAAAACATTGATTTAAATATTGAAACCAATAAAGTTACGGCTTTGATAGGCCCTTCCGGCTGCGGAAAGTCTACTTTCTTGCGTACTCTTAACCGCATGAATGATATTATTCCCGGAATCCGGGTGGAGGGAAAAATAGTTTTGGATGGGAATGATATCTATAAGAAAAATACTGATGTGGTGGATATTCGTCGAAGAGTGGGGCTGGTCTTTCAGGAATCAAATCCTTTTCCTAAGTCACTCTTTGATAATGTTGCCTACGGACTTCGTATCAATGGTGAAAAAAACAGAGTAAAGTTACAGGAAAGAGTGGAGGAAAGTTTGAAAAGCGCTGCTCTCTGGGATGAGGTGAAAGACAGACTGGACGACTCGGCTCTGGATCTTTCCGGCGGGCAGCAGCAGAGACTGTGCATTGCCAGGGCTTTGGCCGTAAGACCGGAAGTGCTTCTCATGGATGAACCAGCCTCCGCCCTTGACCCCATTGCCACCCAGAAAATAGAAGAACTTATTTTTCAGCTCAAAAAAAATTACACCATTGTCATTGTAACCCATAACATGCAGCAGGCAGCCAGAATCTCTGATAAAACCGCCTTTTTCTATCTTGGTGAGCTAATTGAATTTGGGGAAACCGATCAAATCTTTACCAATCCCCGTCTGCAAAAGACAGAAGATTACGTTACCGGCAGGTTCGGTTAATCCTCTAAATAGCAACTTTAAAATTTTTCTTAATATTGAATGTATTGAAATTTGAAGTTAAAAGTGGAATAAGAATATGGAGAAGGGAGAAAAGGAGAAGGGATTTCTTTAAAATACCAAATTATAAACACCAAATAGCAAATAATATTCAAATTACAAATCCCAAATACCAAACAAAGGTTTTAAGGAATGCTGGAATAGTGGAATAATGGAATTATGAACGACAGGAATACTGGAATAATGAATTTTTTACATTGGAAAATTTAATTTATTCTCAACCTTCCATCATTCCAACATTCCATTATACCATTTATTTTTAATCTAGGATTTCAGTATTGTTATTTTTTCTCCTTCTAGCACTTTATTTATTTGTATATCAAAATAATATTTAACAATCCCGTCCTCCTGAGGAACAAAGTGACGAATGATCTCACGCTAAATTAGATTCAGTAAAGGAGTAAATTTAACTGGAAATGAATGTAATTTCTTTAAAGAATCGCACTTTATCAGGAAAAAATAGTCATATCTTTTCATTCATTGGCCTGAGATTCTTCCCTCCTATCAGTCACTCAGAATGACAATAAAAGCGAATGGTTGAAAATACTGTAAACTTTTTTCAGCACGACACCTTTTTGTATTTTGTATTTTGTCTTTGTTCTTTTGTCTTTATTTTATTCTTTATCCTTTATCTTTTATCCTTTATCTTTTGTATTTTGTATTTTTTCTAAAAACTTACTATTCTATATAGCCAGATCACTGACCACTGACTTCTGGCCTCTAACCGCTTGTCATTCCTTTTGCTTTAAGGGAATGAAAATGGTAAAACAGGTCCCCCTGCCCACTGTACTATCCACATAAACAGTTCCTTTGTGAACCTCTGCAATATGCTTGACAATGGAAAGCCCCAGCCCGGTTCCTCCCAGTTCACGGCTTCTGGATTTATCCACCCGGTAAAACCGTTCAAAAATTCTGGGAATATGCCTTGCCGGAATGCCGCTTCCCTCATCGGTAACACTCAATTCCAGCCACTTGTCTTTTTCCAGGCAGTCTATGGTAATTTTACTCTTTTCCGGACTGTATTTAAGGGCATTATCCACCAGATTGATAAGACCATCCTCAAAATAACCCCGGTTAATCTGTGCAGAAATATTATCCGGGCAGTTAACTTCAATTGTTATTTTCTTTTGTTCGGCTTTTTTTTCCAAAAGCAATAAGGTATCAGCAATAACATTTTTAATCAAATTATCCTCAAATTCCCATGCTTTCTCCTCCGACTCCTGTTCCAGTCGGGAAAGTTTTAAAAGATCCTCTATAATGGAAACCAGCCGCTGGGAATTTTTATGTATCATGTTGATAAAATTACCAACCTGAGTGGAATTTTCCAGACCGCTTTCTTTTAAAGTTTCAATTGATCCCACAATACTGGTTAAGGGTGTTTTTAATTCGTGGGATACATTTGCCACAAAATCCTTACGTATTTCCTCCAGCTGTTTTAGCCTGGTTATATCATTGATGACAATAACAATACCGGTCATTTTATCCATATAGTCCAGTAGAGGTGCGGCTTTCGCCTGCAGAATTCTGTTCTGTCTCCCGTGCAAAATTACCTCTCTTTCCCCGCTAATTTTTTCCGAAATATTTTCGGAAATAAAACGAAGAAAGTCTGCCTGGCGAATTACCGAGCGTATATCCTGACCTCTGGCCTTTTCCGGTGTTACCTTAAAAATATCAGCTGCGGTCTTATTAATTCTCACTACTCTTTCTTCAAGATCGATGACCAGCAATCCTTCTGCCATGCAGGAAATAACACTTTCCATCTCCTGGTGCTGTTCGGTAACTTTATGGATGCGTGATTTTAAATCCCCAGCCATTTTATTCAAGGCCACCGAAAGTATTTCAAACTCTTCCGAACCGGATATATGAATCCGATGTTCCAGTTTGCCTTCCCCAAAATTAACTGCAGCCTCTTTCAGTTCCCGAATAATTCTCTTTAGGCGCCTGGAAAACAAAAATGAGGTTATAACTGAGAGACTGATGACTATAAAACTGATGAGAGCCATGCGCCGATAAAAAAGATTAATGGTTTTATATAGTTTAACCAGAGGAAGAGAACTGCGCACTACGGCAATTAATTTCCCCTGGTGCAATAAAGGGATGGCAATATACATCATATGTTTTTTTTCAGTTTCACTGTATCGGATAGAAGTGCCGGAATGATTATGCCTAGCATCCTGTATTTCAGGGCGATCCGAGTGATTTTGCATAGAAAAAGGATCATGATCGGAATCCGCAATTACTTTACCGGAAGGAAGGATCACGGTAATCCGGAATCCTATCTCCCGGCCCATATCCTGGCAGAGAACCTGAATAGCATCAAAAGAACCGGATACAATCTTATCTTCAATAATCCTGGCGATAAGCAGGGATCTGTTTTTTAAGTCTGTCCTGGTAAGCTCAAGGTAGGTATCTTTTACGGCTAGGGATACAATCCAGGTTAAAACAGTGAGTGAAACCACTAAAATAAAAAGATAATGCGGGAAATATTTCCAAAACAAAGATTTGGGCTTGTGCACAGTGTTATTCCTTCAGTCTATATCCAATGCCCCTGACCGTCTCAATATAGGAACCGGCAGATTGTAATTTTTTGCGTAATCCGGTGATTTGAACATCCACGGAACGATCTGTAACCGGATAGTCCGTGCCTTTGACCGCATCAATGATCTGTCCCCGGGTAAAAACCCAGCCGGGCCTTCGCATAAGCAGTTTCAATATGTAAAATTCAGTGGCGGTCAAATCTACCGGCTCTCCCTCCACAGTTACCTTGAATCTGGAGGTATCCAGGATTATATTATGAATTGACATAAGCGATACATCTTCAGAAAAATCCTGGTGGGTTCGCCGCAATACGGAACGAATTCTGGCAATCAGAACCCGGGGCTGAAAGGGTTTGGTAATATAATCATCAGCACCTAATTCCAGTCCTGATACTATATCGGTATCTTCTCCTTTGGCGGTCAGCATAACAATGGGAATCTTTTTAGTTTCAGTATCCGATTTCAATCTGCGGCAGACCTCGAATCCATCTATACCGGGAAGCATGAGATCAAGGAGTATTAAATCGGGAGAGGAGGCTTTCACTTGTGCGACCCCTTCTTCTCCGGTCAAGGTGGCGGTAATCCGGTATCCCTCTTTTTCCAGGTTGAACTGAATAAGTTCCTGAATATCGGCTTCGTCTTCTATGATTAATATATGCTCTTTACTCATTCCTGGGCTCCCTTATAATCTGTCAGGCTGTTTAAATAATGTAAATAAAATAGAGGTGAAGTTCAAGAATATTAACCGAAAAGAATAGATGATAATTATTTATATACACATCTGAAAAACTAATGTTTCCCAAGAGTTTTTTGGACAGCCCCTTTTTTCCCTTTAATTTACTTCTGTTCCCCCTTCCTGTTAAAGAAACCATTTGATTTTCTACCCACTGAATGTTATTTTACAAATAAATTTAATCATATCAGGCATATTAAAAATTGTCCATGAACAAAACAGCCAAAACAGCAAAAAAAGATACTCCTCTGATGACCCAGTACTATGCGGTGAAGAAAAAGCATAAGGATACCATCGTATTTTTCCGCATGGGTGATTTTTATGAAATGTTCCATGAGGATGCCGTAACCGCCTCCAAAGTGCTGGGCATTACCCTTACTTCCCGGGGGCACGGTAAAGCCGGGGATGTCCCCCTGGCGGGATTTCCCTATCATGCCCTGGAAGGATACCTGGCCAAGATGATAAAAGCGGGATTCCGGGTTGCAGTGTGCGAACAGGTGGAAGATCCCAAAGAAGCAAAGGGAATTGTCAAGCGGGAGGTAATACAGATAATTACTCCGGGCACGGTCACTTCTGAAAATCTCCTGGAGTTAAAACGCAACAATTACCTTTCTGCCCTGTGGGAAAAAGATCACATCTGGGGCTTGGCATCTGCGGATGTATCCACCGGGGAATTTCTGGTGACCGAATGCAGCGACCGGCAATTAATCGATGAAATCGAATCCTTCCGACCGGCTGAAATCCTGGTCCCGGAAGAGCAGAAAGAAATCGTTAAACAGAAACTGAAAGCCCATAATATGCAGACCCTGCTTACCGGTCAGGAGGACTGGACCTTTAACCGGGAATTTGGCTATGAGACCTTAACCAAACATTTTGGCACCACCTCTCTCAAAGGATTCGGATGTGAGGATCTGGACCAGGGACTGTCTGCGGCCGGGTCCGTATTGAACTATCTGAAGGAAACCCAGAAAAGTAACCTCAGCCATATTACCTCCCTACATTTATATACCGATGATGATTTCATGCATCTTGATGCCGCCACCCGTCGCAATCTGGAAATAACCGCTTCTCTGATGGGAGGAGAAAAACAGGGATCCCTGCTCTCCATACTTGATCAGACCAAAACCCCTATGGGAGGAAGAACCCTGCTCTCCTGGCTCAACCGCCCCTTGAATCAGCTTAAGCCCATTTGCCTGCGACACCAAAGCGTGGAGGCCCTGTATCTGGACAACCAGCTGCGGGAAGATCTGGGAGATACTCTGAAGCACATAAATGATTTGGAACGGCTGCTTACCAAGGTTGTCACTAACCGGGCCAGCCCCAAGGATATCAGCGGCCTGACTGAAAGCCTGGCCCTCATCCCCCGTATAAAGGACAGCCTCAGACCTCTGTCCGCTCCCTTACTGCGGGATATCAATGCCGGTCTTGATCCCTGTAAAAAATTAACCGATACCCTCAACCAGGCCCTGGTGGATAATCCCCCCAATCAGTTAGCCAACGGGGGAATAATCAGGGAAGGGTATAATACCGAGGTTGATACATTAAGAAAAATTTCTTACTCCGGTAAAGACTGGATCGCCCAGCTCCAGGCTCAGGAAAAGAAGGCAACCAATATTCCTTCCCTTAAAATAGGCTATAACAAGGTATTCGGCTATTACATTGAAGTGACCAAAACCCACCTCTCCAAAGTTCCGGAGCATTATATCCGCAAGCAGACCCTGGTAAATGCGGAACGATACCTTACCCCTGAATTAAAGGAAATGGAAGAAAAAATTCTTAACTCCGAAGAAAAACTGATTGAGCTGGAAAAAGAGCTTTTTAATAAATTGATAAAATACATTCTGAAATTTTCCGGCAAGATTCAGGAAAACGGCAAACGCCTGGGTCAGCTGGACAGCCTGCTCTCCCTGGCTCAGGTTGCCTTTCAAAACCGGTATGTTAAGCCGGTCATGAAAAATTCTCATGAAATAATACTGAAAGAGAGCCGTCATCCGGTAGTGGAAAAGCTGCTGCCTCCCGGGGAGCCCTTCATACCCAACGATGTGAACATAAACAATGCCACCGATCAGATCCTGATAATCACCGGACCCAATATGGCGGGAAAATCCACCTATATCCGCCAGGTGGGCTTGATTACTCTTATGGCCCAGATAGGCGGGTTCGTTCCGGCAACCTCGGCTGAAATCGGGATTGTGGACCGCATATTCACCCGGGTGGGAGCCCAGGATAACCTGGCCGGAGGGGAATCCACCTTCCTGGTGGAAATGAATGAAACCGCCAATATCCTCAATAACGCCACTCCTAAAAGCCTTATTCTTCTGGATGAAATCGGCAGGGGCACCTCTACCTTTGACGGGTTATCCATAGCCTGGGCCGTGGCGGAATTTCTGCACGGCAATGAGAAGGTGAGGGCCAAGACCCTTTTTGCCACTCACTATCATGAACTGACCGAGCTGGCTCTCATCTTTGACCGGGTCAAGAACTATAATGTGGCTGTAAAGGAGTGGGGGGATAATATTGTTTTCTTAAGAAAAATAGTACCGGGAGGCTGCGATCACTCCTACGGGATACAGGTGGCCAAACTGGCGGGGCTGCCCCCCCAGGTGATCGAAAGGGCCAAGAGGGTGCTCCATAACCTGGAGAATAATGAATTGACTCCCAACCGGCTGCCCAAGCTGGCCAGGGGAAACCTGCCGGAAAAAAAAGTCGCCCAGCCCCAGCTGGATATTTTCACCGAAGAGGAGCTTAAGCTCAGGGAAGCCCTGAAAAAAATCGACCTTGACAACCTCACCCCCCTGGAAGCCCTGAACAAGCTCAACGAACTAAAAAAAATCCTGAATAATTCCCAGACTGAGGAATAATTAAGGATTACATCAATTTTTGATCGGGGTTGTCCAAAAAGTAATTAAATTGTCACCCTGAGCAAAGTCGAAGGGTGACAAGTATAATAAAAACAAATATCCCTCGACTCCGCTCGGGATGACATTCTATCTCGTTCCCAAACCCCTGTGCAGTTTTTTGCTGTCGAAGGTGTTCTTCACCTTCGACAGATGCTCGCTAATATAAAAATTATTTTAATGCTCCGCAGGGGCTCCCGCCCCTGCGGTTTGTGATTCTACAATTCTCATTCCCACGGTCTCCGTGGGAACGCCTTCCATTGACGCACTGCGTCTTAATCTCGTTCCCAAACTCCTGAGTTTGGGAACGCCCTTATTATGTGAAACTCTGTTTCACCTGCTATTGATTCAGCGTAAAGAACAATCCACCTCAATAATGGTATGATCATCATTTAAATAATTACGGGCTGAACTATATCGCCAGTGCTCCGGCTCATCAACATATCCTCTTTCTACAGGATTATAATGAATATATTCCATCTTTTGAAATAACATCTTTTCAGTTTGTATCAATTCAGGATGTGTCCCCTCCTGCCATACCTGATACTGACTTTCCTTTTTATGCTTCTTTTTATAAAATTCCAGCTGATTCAGCAACCTGGATTTATTATCTTCCTTGAGCTGTTCAAGAATCTTTCTGGCTGTATATTTTCTTAATGATGCGGCGATTGATGACAGATGCGGAGAAGAAGCGATAATATGAAAATGATTATCCATAATCACATATGCATACAGCTGAAAAGCTTTATTGTCAATGCAGAATTGAAGTGATTCTATGATAATATCAAAGTAGGTTTTACTGGTAAAAACTGGTAGCCATTTATTTATGGTGGAAGTAAAGAAATGAACGCCATCCTGTTCGCATATTTTATATCTATCTCTCACTATTAATCTGATCTTATTTTATTGTATGTAAGAAACAGAGTTTCTTTTTATATTCAGGTTCCCAAACAGGAGTTTGGGAACCAGGAGTGAACGGTGCGATAAAAGTCTGCGTTTATGCACTTGTTAGGCAGTGCGCAACTCTCTCGGTTGGATCTCAACTTCTGATCTGGGACACCCGCCATTAGGTCTCTCAGTATATCCCAGGAATCAACCGATAGCGCACACGTTGTGCATAATCTCGATAGCCCTGCAACTCTTCCTGTAAAGTCTGGTCTTCAAGTGAGGTTCTAATCACCCCGATGATTGTTGCTACCGCCGCAGGTATCAGAGTCCATACCGAATCCAGAGCAAGAACAATACCGAACAGTGGAAGCATACTTCCGGCATAACCTGGATGCCTCTTAATCTCGTTCCCAAACTCCTGTTTGGGAACGCACTTATTATGTGAAACTCTGTTTCACCTGCTATTGATTCAGCGTAAAGAACAATCCACCTCAATAATGGTATGATCATCATTTAAATAATTACGGGCTGAACTATATCGCCAGTGCTCCGGCTCATCAACATATCCTCTTTCTACAGGATTATAATGAATATATTCCATCTTTTGAAATAACATCTTTTCAGTTTGTATCAATTCAGGATGTGTCCCCTCCTGCCATACCTGATACTGACTTTCCTTTTTATGCTTCTTTTTATAAAATTCCAGCTGATTCAGCAACCTGGATTTATTATCTTCCTTGAGCTGTTCAAGAATCTTTCTGGCTGTATATTTTCTTAATGATGCGGCGATTGATGACAGATGCGGAGAAGAAGCGATAATATGAAAATGATTATCCATAATCACATATGCATACAGCTGAAAAGCTTTATTGTCAATGCAGAATTGAAGTGATTCTATGATAATATCAAAATAGGTTTTACTGGT
>CAZKMO010000027.1:0-27776 GCA_964554015.1 uncultured bacterium | reverse complement strand
AGGATTCCTAACACATTGGCTAAACGCTTACTTTCTTTCAAAGTATTATTCATGTGCAGTAACTCTCCCTTAATTTAATTAAGTAATGTGGATTATTATCCTGATTTCTATATGACCCTGGACTTCATAGTCCAGGACTTCAAACTATCGAATTTCATGGCCCTTCAGACATTAATCGTTCCCACGGAGACCGTGGGAACAAGATAATAAAGACTGCGACGGGTGACCTAGACAACAAATACCCCTTTTTATTGTGTGGCATTGCCTTTAGGCAATGTTAATTTGCACGTCCTAAAGGACGTGCCACACGTTTTTTAAATTTATGTAACATCCAGGGCACCCGGCGGCGTCTGATCGCAAGCTAAAGCCATAAAAGTCACATTCTCCCGACAGGCTCTCTCTAACTTTCGGGAATGGATGATCACTCGGGAATAGCCAAGTAGAATAACTTTTAACAGAATAAGAGGATCATACCCAGGCCAGCCTTCTTCATTATTCTTGAAGCGGACTTCAAAACCTGAGAGGTCTATTTTGTTGTCCACAGGGTAGTGTATGGATAATTCCAAAGAACCTGGTACCAGCTGATCTTGAAGATTCACTGGTACCATCATAGTTTGATCATAATTATATGATTTGAATCTCGGCATCTAACTTCCTCTAATTAATTGTGATTATAGGAAGTTAAGCAATTATTATTAATAAATAAAATTAATAATTAAGTTTTATCTTAATAGGTTTTCGACAGTCTCGCTATATGCTTTCTATGAAATCTTTTTTAGAGCTTTCTTTGCTTCCTCATACCCGGCCTTTATCAGATCCTCTGACTGACTCATATCCACCATATTAAACTCTGACAGATCCGGCCTTATCTGAATATCTACTTTTTCTGTTTGTAATTTTGTAGCGGCTTTCAAGGTGAAATCAAAGGATCTCAGCATCACTTCAACAATGTTTTCCGGTTTTTTATAAGGGTGCTCAGCATTCAGATCGACACTGATGATAAAATCAGCTCCCATTTCTCTTAAGGGGCTAACCGGAACATTTTCCACAATGCCGCCGTCAACTAACAGTTTGTTATCGATTTCTACAGGAATAAATATTCCCGGTATACATGTACTGGCCATAACAGCTGTTTCAACATCACCCTTAAAAAACACTACTTTCTCCCCGTTTGTAATATCTGTCGCCACCATGGCGACAGGAATTACCGCATCTTCAATGTTGACATCACCTATATTTTTCTTAACGACGTCACCCAGCTTCTTATTTGACAGCAATCCCAGTTTTGGAATGGACAGACCGGTCAAATCCAGCCAATTCAGATCCTTAGTAAATGATTCAATCTCTTCCCAGCTCTTGCCGAAACCGTAGAAGGCGGAAATAAATGCACCGATACTTGTTCCAGAGACAAAGTGAATGTGAATGTTCAGTTCATCTATGGCCTTTAAGACTCCGATATGAGCGGCGCCTAGTACGGCGCCGCCACCAAGAGCCAATCCAATCTTTTTATTTTTTGTTTTTTTAAATAATTTCATCCTCAGTTCAGCCTTTCAATTTTGCAATAGCATTATTCACAGAGTCACTCAAAATTTTCCAGCTTTTTTCCAATCCAGTCTTTAACTCTTCCCAGGCATCCTCACCGGCTTGCTGGATTTCATTGAGCTTTTGTTGTACATCTTTTTTTTGATTGCGTAAATCCTCGATTTGCTGACGATATTCAGCTTTGGCATCTGCCTGCACTTCGTCTGCTTTTGCTTCAAGTTTCTGAATCTCTGCATCCCATTCTTTCAGTTTGGCTGCCATTTTGTCAATGTATGTTTTTCGGTCTTCCATTTTAGTTCTCCTATTTTAGTAAAATTTTCAATTTTTTATCTTAGTTGTTAGAATCCCAAGCGTTATTTACAGTTTATCGGGATAAAATATTGTTTTAGTTTTTCTTCAGGAGTTAAGCCACCAATTCCTTTATGAGGTTTAACCCCGTTGTAACAGTTGATATAACGTATGAGTTCTGTTTTTCTGTGAGCAGATGATCAAAACTGAGTTTTGTTGTGTCATATTTCCATAAGTGTTCTTATCATCCGTTCTGCTTTCCCATTCGTTCTTAGGGTCTTGACTTTAGTGAATCGTTGTTCTATTTTGTTCTTTGTACATAATTTCATAAATGCATGCTGTGTGGGATCACCCCTGTTCTCTTCCCATTGTCTGTGTAGTATAACTCTACCGTATAGGGGCATTCTTCAATCACTTGTTTTAAAAATCGCTTAGCTGACTCCTGCCTCTTATCAGGAAGTATGGCTGCGTAAAGTTCTCCGGAATAATCATCTACAGCAATAAAGAGATACTCTCTGGGTTGCCTTTTTGAGTTTCCTTGCAGGTATGGAAGTGCTTTGACGGGTGACCTAGACAACCAATACCCCTTTTTTATTATGTGGTATTGCCTTTAGGCAATGTTAATTTGCACGTCCTAAAGGACGTGCCACACGTTTTTTAAATTTATGTAACATCCAGGGCACCCGGCGTGGGTAGGAGATAAGGGGCTGAACCCTCCTTCATCCATTTCCCCTTTACTTTTCCCTGCCTGTCAGTATAGCTTCCAGACGCTCTCGTTTCACATAATTTTCATATCGGAATGACTGAGCCAGCGCGATCAGCTCTTCTTCCGACAAATCCCTGAACAAATTACAATATTCCGGCACCAGTGCTTCGGCTATCAGAATATGCCGTACCAGCTGTCGAATATGCCTTTTCTGACCGGCCGGGTAGGGAAAGTAATGGGGGAATTCTTTTTCAAAAAGTTCCTCTATGGGTGCCATGACCTGTCGAATATTTTTGTCGCTCGATCCCCAAGCATCCACCCCCAGAGAATCCTTTCTGGAAAGGAAAGATGAAACCAGTTTCATGTAGGGTGTATCATCCTTCTGATGCATAATGGCATGAAGTCCCATATCCTTGTACAGCCAGATACACCAGCTTGCCCCGTATTTTTTAAAATAGGCTAATTGATCTTTCAATACCTGGTAGCGGGTTTCATCTTCTTCCGGATTGCCGGTATAAAGCGGGCCGAATTCGCCCACCCATATGGGAACCTTATGGGATAGCATAAAGGCGCTTTTCTGGAGAAAAACCTGTTCCAGACTATCTTTATTCATATACTTGCCACCTATAACACCCGGATAATCACCGCCAAAGCCCGGCCTGGCATAATCATGATTGGTATAGACCACATTATCCCAGACTTCGGTAAACATACTGAAATCCTTGGCATACGTGTTTCCTTCCATGAACAGAATATGGTTTGGGTCGATTTTTCGAATCGCGTCGCGCAGTCGTTTGAAATAGGGCACAACCTGCCTGCCGGTAGGATCGGCCGGTTCGTTGATTAAGTCATAACCCGCAACCCAGGGCTGATCTTTATACCGTTCCGCTATCACTTCCCATAAGTGCAGCGCCCGGTCCTGAAAATCTTTATGTTTCCAGAATAAAGCCACATGGGTGGGGTTGTCACTGTGCCAGTGCTGATTTTGAAATCCGGGCAATGCATGCAGGTCTATGATGGTATAGATCCGATATTGAGCGCACAACTCTATCACCCTGTCCAGGTGTTCAAAAGCACCTTCCTTAATGACCCGGGGATGCATGTCATCTTCAAAAAGATGGTAATTGATGGGGATGCGAACCAGGTTCAATCCCAGGCTGTGTATGTATTCCGCATCCGCTTCCGTGAAATAACTTTCCAGAAAATGATCAAAGAAAAGATTGTATTTTTTCTCACCCAGCACTTCCAGCAATCCTTCCTTCATAGCTTCTTCATTGGCAGGATATCCATCAATAAAATTCTCCAGGTGCAGCATACCGCCAAGGCCAAAACCGCGCAAGACAACTGTATCGCCTTTCAGGTTGACTAATTGATCACCCGAAACCACAAGTCTGTTTTCATTAGCCTGACTGTTTTTATTACCTTTTCTTGCTTTTCCTGCCTCAGAACAGGCGGAGAACAAAAATAGGATAAGAATGGTGAAAACTAGATAAAAATTTGTTGGTTTCATGATTATTTTCCCTTTCCATGTAAAAATATAAAATTTACCTTTATGCTCTCTTTTTTAAATGTTGCAAACCATTATTATAAAGGCTTATAACTTATGGTTTTATTATATAACAGAATCAGCGCCTCTGCGGGACTGGTAAAATTGTTCAACTACTAATTTATATTTTTTATGAATCATTGTTTTATCGAATTCCCAAAATTCTTTAAGCATTTCTTGTAATTCTTCTTCAGTGAAATATCTTTCTGAATTAGGAAAAAATACTTTGTCTTCTTTTTCTATATGTTTTGGATAAAATTCAACCAAGGCGTTTAGCTTTTCTATAATTATATTTAGTGTGTTGTCACCTTTGACAAATTTTTCTTTTGCTTCTACAAGTTCAGCCACATTTTTCCTGCCATATTTATGCTCTTCTATAAGTTCATTCATTATTTTTGTATCCTCATCAGACATATCTTTTTTACTACAATCGCGAAATAGAATATATTCTTCTTTACCATGATGAGTTTTGTCAGCATAGATTTTTATAAAATCAACGGCTGTATCAACAAAAAGGGAATCTACTTTACCTGTATTTTTTATCTCTTTCACTTTTTGTTTTATTATTTCTATCATATTCTCTATAAGTCTATGTTCAATCATTAATGGTCCTCTTGGTTTCATCAATCTTACTCCTTTATAATATTTATATTGCTAACGGTTTAATCAATGGTTTTGCCTCAAAAGGAACTAGAAATTAAAGTAAAACATTGCGAGGTAAAATCCATTGCATTAACAGGTTGGCTGAGATACAATTCTTATAAAACAAAAATTCATCAAATTGTTAATTCAAATAATTTTATTGAACACTTAAGAAATAATTATTATATAAGTAATAAAATATTATAAGAATATCAAGTTATTTTTTACTTGCTTTAACCAGTGTTTTTGCCACTGCATCCGTAAAAATATTATAGGTCCAGGTAGCACCACTAACAGCATCAATTTTGTTAAGGTTTTTGGTTGCAGCAAATCTCTTAATATATATTTTAAGTCCTTTTAAATCATTACGACATTGATTAATATATAGTACATTTCCAGCGAAATGTTTTTCATAATTCTCATCAAATATTTCGTTACAGGACTTATCTATTATTCTAAATTCAAATTCAGCAATCTCACCATTTGTAATTATTATTCTGCATTGCCCCCAATATGGCTCATTGATATATTGTGCCCTGGATTCTGACTCATAGGTTCCATCCAGCAATTGGTTTTTCACTTTTGGGTTAGAACAAGATATTATAAAAATAATATAAAAAATTGAAAAACAAATCAAGGCTGCCTTT
This sequence comes from uncultured bacterium, assembly GCA_964554015.1. GTDB lineage: Bacteria > Zhuqueibacterota > QNDG01 > QNDG01 > CAYUAG01 > CAYUAG01. The sequence continues at coordinate 22,405 of CAZKMO010000027.1, read as the reverse complement.
TTCATGCCTAATCTCCTCTTAGTGGTTATTTCTCAAAATGTAACTGCTCATTATTGTATCGGACTAGAAAATCCAACAGATCTACGCCCCGGACTGGGAAGTCCGGGCGTTCAAAAATATTGTTAAAGCTTTAACATGGTGTTGAAAATAGGCCGCCCTTAAAAAAGAGCGGCCTTCTAATCAAATAAAGAAAATCACTACTATTTATTGCTTTTCAAGAATTCTGTCTGCTCCTATAACGGCAAACATAAAGTAGCAGGGAGCAGTAATAATGTATTCTCTTTCCTGCCACAGGAAAGGCCACTCTTTATCCTCGGCAAGGTCTGGACTGATCAGATTGATGGCAGCCCAGAAAGTACCGCCGGGTATGTAGCTCCAGTCCGCGCGATTGGTGCCATAAGCAATGGTGGGAGAATCGACCCCAACACCTGAAACCAGACTGTTGGTGGTGTTACCCGGACGGCATCCCAGCATATAATTGATTAATTTGAACATATCTTCCGCTGGATAGAGTTCCGGCCAGAACTTATGCAAATAATAGGATCGGAAGGCAATATATTCCGCATGCCCCAGGAATGATCCGAAGGGAGATGAGGACATCATTTGATCAGCCATGGTTTTATTTGCAGCTGCCGCAGCATTGACGGAATCTTTGAAGGCCGGGCAATCGATATATTCCAGAACACGTCCCAGAGACCAGCCGGCACCCATAAAACCTCTTCTCACCAGAGAACTCATCTCGCATAATTCCTTTTTGTATTCTTCTTTGCCGGTAGTAATCACTAATTCAATTAACGTTTCCATCTTGCGGCTTCGCATCCAGGGACCCATGGGACCGCGTTGCTCGATTTTGGCATCTTTGTTCTTTTGCCAGACATCCTCAGCAACTTCGATACATTCCTTTGCCAGTTCAGGATTGTAATCTTTCAAAACCCGGGAGGCGGCCGCCAGAGCCGCAGCCCCGACCAATTGATTATTCGGATTAGTAATCAAAAAAACCAGACGGTCATCCAGATCCGGAACCACAACTTCGGTCTCTGCGTGGTTCATTTCAGGATCATAAACATTGGAATTCCGGTTGGCAACTTTCTTATACCACAGTCCATCAATTTTAGCGGCTTGCTTAAGGCCTTCTTTATCGTCGCAGACTTTATTATCCGTATGAGACATGGCATCGCCAAGATGGACATACTGCCGCAAGGTTGGGGCAATGATTCCCCAGTAGAACTGCCCCAGGGATCTATATCCGGACAGGATAGCCAGGACACCGTGTTCTACCTGCTGGAGAATATCCGGTTTTCCGTCCGGCTGGTGTATTTCAACCTGGTGGTTTTCCTGGTCAATATAGGTTTCGTCATAGTCAAGTCCGAATTCCTCATAGATCATGGCCAGGGCGATCACAGCCTGGGCCTGGGAGCCCACTCTCACATCATAGTCGCCGGCGTCATGCCATCCGCCTATGTTCAATCCCGGAACATGTTCCAGAGGTTTGTATTTGCCAAGAGCGGAAGATTCTTTTTCATTATTATACCCGTCGAAATGACGGATATGTAAGGGCGCCATCAAGGCATCGTCCATATGGCAGAGACCATGCCAGACCCTGTATTTCTGATTGACCCGCATGTGACACATCTGGACCGGGATAAAGTATTCAAGAGTTGGCTGCCATACATTTCTTTTATAAATATCTTTGTTGATGGCAAACAGATTGGTGGTAAAATCACCGTACTGGATCTGGTACATGCCCTCTTCCTTGATCTCGGAGAAATCAAGAGTGGCGTATTGATAACGCAAATAGCGTCCCCAGATTTCCGGCATTGCTTCTTTAACCACCTTTGTGCTTCCGTCGCTTTCCAGTTTGATAATGGATACTTTCGACAAGGATTTGTCGTTCTTGTCAAGTTCCACAAAAACCGTTTTTTCTTGATGGGGATGATACCCAACCTGGCTGATATGTACCACCGGGGGATCAATCCAGTTCGGAATAACATGTGGTGAAATTTTCCATTGAACCGCACCTTTCGTGGCTCCTGCAGGAATAAGGGAACGAACCACAAACCAGCCATTATTGTGCTTGAAACTGCCGTCTAACAATTGCAGTTCGGCATTTTTGCTTTCAATGACCAAACGCATTTTATCGCATTCCGGAGCAATCACCAGTTTTTTACCGATAGCAAAGGGCACCTGCTCTGCTTCCTTGGTTTCATTAAAGTAGGAAGGACCATGAGCCTGACGGGCAAATACACCGGCGCTGTCATCCATAAAGTAAGTTTTACCGTACAAATCACCGGGAAAGAGTTCCAAAATATAGCCCACCCGGCTAAGCCATTCTTCCGGAATCGGTTTTTCCAGATCCACGGTAATGGTAAAGGTTTTACCTTCGGCTTTTACCCTTACTTGGTAATTGATTTCCAAATCAGGATAGATAATGGGATTGAAACCCTGACGATTTCTGCTTTGGTTGGGGTAACTGCAGGGCAGACTGATAATATTATTTTCCTTATCAACCACTCTTCCTTCCAGTTTGATCCCCTGCGGACTGACACCACGGGCCTCATACCCGACACCCATTTGGGGGAGAGGCTGCCACTGTCCGGGTGAAGGACTCAAACGCAGATCACCATTGGTGGCCACGCGATTTCCGTGCATGATAATTTCCACACCGCTTTGATGACCCTCTGCAAAAGTGTTGTTGTAAACCAGCACATTCAGGCCGGGCATTTCAAAATAACCGTCTTCTCCGATGGTGAGCTCATCGTTTCCGGCAAGCAGTGAACTGTTCATCCTAAAAAGAAAAATCAGTAAAAATGGGAACAAATGTTTGAACTGTAAATTTTTTAAAAGTTTCAAGGTTCTGTTTCCTTTCTATAAATAATTAATGTTTATGTTTGATATAATGATTTGAGTGCAAAAAATCTATGAATACTGTTACCAGGATGGATGTAATGATAATTTTTTAATACTGTAAAACAACTCAATGTTTTTCCGAGGTCCTTTCCACGGGATAAAGTCAATCCCATTCAAGGAAATGATGCAGTTATAATAACGCCAGAAATGTAATTATTTATGATAAAAAAGGCAAGCAGAAATTGAAAGTAAAAGATGGTGTTATAGATGGTTCTGGATTGCATAGCTCAGGACTTCCAACCAGCAGGCTCCATAGCCCGCTAGTCATTCTTCAAAATATATCTACCAATAATTTTATGGGACTGGGAAACCTAATGGCTCTCTAAGGATGAATTTTGACCAGTCAGGTTTTTCCCTGACTGGTCAAAATTCAGGCATCTTATTTCAGAAAGATCATTTTTTGGGTCGCCTGAAAAGGTTTATCATCGGATCCAATTGATATGACCTCTATATGGTATATATAGATACCGGCTGCTACCTGAGTGTTATTCCGGTCACGTCCATCCCAGACTATTGTGTGACTTCCCGCCTCTTGAGAGGCAATCTCCCATTCTCTAATCTGATGCCCCAGTACATCGAATATAACCAGCCTGATTCTGGACCTGACCGGAAGATTGTATTCGATCATGGTTTCAGGATTAAAGGGATTGGGAACGTTCTGCTTCAATACATATTCTCTGGGGATTACCTGAGAATTGCCTGTTTCAACCTCAGTCGAAGGACTGATGGTTATCATATAATCCTCTACTTCACCATCAGGTGCAAGTCCATAATGAGAGAAGCTGGAATCCGTGCTGAAGCGAAAACGCAGCATATAATCTCCCCAGGTAAATTTTGAGTTATCCACTTTGATGAACAAGGTGTCAGATTGGGAGTTCCCGTTCATTTCCCCAAGTTTCATTTTCGCCTGCAATGGAGAGACTGATCCTTGAGAATCACACGGCGCATACCATATACCGAGGTAGCCTGCAACAGAATGTGTCACCACAATTATTCCTGTGTCACCAATCATCCAAGGACTTTCAAAAGTAATGCCGTCATCATCATCTCCGGCTGCCAGGGAGTCGGGCCTACCGTCTTCATCGGAACTGACTCCGGATCCCAGATAAACACCGGAATCAATAACGTGCCGGGCCCCGTCTTCCTGAAGCAGAGTGTTAAAAGGTGGCATTGCGTCTCCGTAATCCATGGGAGGCATATAAGAAGTAATATACAAAAGATAATCTTCGGTTTCACCATCTTCAAAATTGCCGGTACCTACCCAGGGCAGTTCAACCGGCTCTTTAGTTATGGTAAACCGGGCCCATACATAGCCTGAATTCGGACCAATGTTAAATTCACGTTCACTGCTGCTCATAAAACCGGCGATCGATTCTTGCGACCCACCGATATCTATTTCCAGATTTTTCAGAACATGTTCTTCACAAAGGGTTGAATCAGAACAGGATATTGAACCGCCCCATCTTCCGTCCTGATTCCAATCCATCAATACATTAATATAGACAGTTTCCACCGGATTAGTGGTGTTGCACCAGGCAAGATCTATATTTGTGCCCCAGCGGGCCTTTTGACAGGGCATGCCCAGGGAAGCAAGCGCAGGGGTTGGATCCCAGAAATAATCATCCCCGATGGTCTCACTGCCTTCCGGACCTGTAATCGTATAGGCTTTGACTTTCCGCAAACCATTATCTATATCTTTGTTGAAATGATGGAATTCGGTGCAGGAGCAAAACCCGTGATTGCCGTTAAGTTCATGGGTAATGATTGAATTCTGCCTTCCCAAACGAACTCCATGATCGCCATAAACCGTATGACTAATATACCCCGGAGAATCCCATCCCCACGATTTTTTACACGTAGGGAAGTATCCGGTTTGACCGGTGGCTGGATAGGCCAGAGCACTGTCCGGAGCATCCCCAAATTCTCTTGCATCACCATCATTAAAAAACAGCAGGTAATCTTCCGTTTCCCCGTCAGAAAATATGCCGGAACCGTTCCAGTGATCAGCAACATTCAGTTCGACTTCCTCATTGGTAATGGAAAAACGCACCCAGACATAACCATGGTTATCGCCGGAAAAGAACCGGCTGATTTCGTGGTCGCCCAGTTTGCCTGTTCCCTCAGGAACATGGAAATTTTTCACAACATGCTCATAGGTACCATGCGGCGCACAACCTGCCCAGCCCTCATTCCACCAGCCGTCCTGATTCCAATCAAACAATACGTTAATATAGGCGCCTTCTTCTGAATTGACTGTATAGGCAATATCGATATCTTCACCCCAGTGCATTTCATGGCAGGTGTATAATCTGGAGTGTTCACTGGTTTTGGTAGGAGTCAGCCGTATTGAACCCCCTTCTCCTTCAATAATATAAACAGTGGGACCAATGAGCCCAGCATCACCATCATTCCAGGTTTCATCCTGATCATATTCGTCAGGATAGAAATCCGGGCAAAAACCGCCGTTGCCCTCATATTCGATGTCAGCAGACGGACCGAAGTAATTATAAGGGGAGAGGCCTAGGGTGCCGTGGCGGATAAATTTGGCAAGGCCCCATATATATGAATCGTATTCACAATCCTCACATGTCGGGAATGCACCGATTTGCCCTGTGTGCGGATAGGCGATTGCACCCTCGGGCGCATCACCGTATTCATATTTCAATTCCTGCATACACTCAAAGAGATAATCTTCCACTTCACCATCAAAAGCTATGCCATCGGGATTATCAATGGGTTGGGTGCTGAATCGGAATCTCAGGTAACCGATTCCCGGAGAGAATATACTGTCTTCGGTAATAATTTCAACGGTGTTTTCACCTTTTGTTAATTCAATTCTGGTTTGTTTATAAGGGAAATCCTCTGATATGTTGATTTTACTGATGTTATCAGTCTCTGCTGGTGCAGGAGCATACCATATACTCAGGTACCCGTTTGTAGAAGCTGTTACCGTTACTTCAACTGTATCTCCGGGCATCCATACCCCATCCGGAAAAATCACGCCATCATCATCATCTCCGGTTGCCAGGGAGTCGGATTTACCGTCTTCATCAGCGCTGACTCCGGACCCGAGATAAACAGTCGAATCAAGAAGGTGCCGAGCCCCGTCTTCCTGAAGCAGGGTGTGAAAGGGGTAGGGTGCATCTCCGTAATCAAACCGCATTTCACCGATCCGGATTGTATAATCCTCTACTTCACCGGGATAGTCGCTCGGGCCACGGGGGCCGGGTGCAGGATCTCTTGTAAATCTGAATCTGGCGTAGGTGAGACCTTCAATGGCATCTTCAGGTATTTCCACATGATAGGTATAACCCCTGTCAAATCTGCCTGATTCCTCAATAATTTTCTCACCCGAATCATCAAAATCTCCATCCTGATTAAAATCGATCCAGGCGTGTAAGAAGGCATCTACACCAATGGCATAGACTACAATCGTGTATTCCTCTCCGGAGGTAGAAGGATAGAAAACCACGCCGTCTTCATCATCCCCCCCAGATAGATCATCGCCTAAAGCGTTTTCTGTCGGGTGCCCGTTTGAATCGGGTTCGCAGAGTTCTCCGAGACGCACATAATGATGTTGTGAATGACAGGCGCCATTCGGTTTGAGTGTTCCATAACTTTCAGGTGCATCCCCGTAATCATAATAAATGGCCTGTACATGATGCATATAATCTTCCACTTCTCCCGAACCGCCTCGACCGTAAGAAAACGAAAATGGATCAGTTGTGTATCGGTACCTGGCGAAAAGTGCTCCAAGCTCCACATATTCCGGCAAATCTACAACCAACTCTTTAAAGATATCACCTTCAGTGTTATTATAATAAATTGCATATTCATCTGCATCATGCCAGTCTCCATCCTGATTCCAGTCGAACCACCCATGTAATGTGCCATTGCCGTGAAAATGGATTCTGATTGCTGTTGACTTACCGGGTGAAAACAGTTGCATTGGAGCAACGCCACATTCATCATCTATGCCGGTGAAATCGTCGCCTGTTGCAGTCGAGGAGGGATTACCATTTCCCTCGAGGTCCGGCGGAATTGTCGCTTCTCCCTCATGGTATGCCGTACCCAGATAAATTTTATCAGACACCGGATGCCGGGCGCCGTTATGTTCCCGAAGCGTTTGATAATGTAAAGAATCATTATCCGGCGCATCACCGTAATCGTAAAAATGAAAATTCTCCAGATAAAACCTCATGTCTTCCACTTCACCGCCGTTCACTTCTCCATCAAAGGAAGGAATCATTTCATCGGAATAGCGGAAACGGGCATAGGTTGGGCCTTCAACCGCATCCTCCGGCACAAAAATTTCCAGCTCGTTGGCGCCTTCACCAACCTGTTCGTCCACAACTTCCTCCCCTTCATCCTCCCAGTCACCGTCCTGATTGAAGTCGATCCAGGCTTTTAAATAGCCGCCTAAGGAGGCAGTAACACTGATACGGGTTGTATCACCCGGCACCAGTTCCTGAAGCAGTTCCACACCGTCTTCGTCATTGGAACCGTGGGTGTCATCACCGGTGGCCGTGGAATCGGGCTGACCGTCCGCTTCCTTGTCCACTCCCTGACCCAGAAAGAGGGATGCATCGTATGTATGCCGGGCTCCGTTCTGCTGGAGGGTAGTCGGGTAAGGATAAGGGGCATCTCCGAAATCAAAAAACCGGGATACATTGACCGCATTGTTTTTGGTCTTGGTATCCTGTCCGTATTGATTGGCAACCACAAGAGTGGCACTATATGAAGCAGCACCGGAATAGGTGACTGCATGCGGACCCTTGCTTAAAGCGCTGGAAGGGCTACCCCCGGGGAAACTCCAGTTCCAGGTGGTGGCATCAACCGACTGGTCCGTGTAGGTGACTGTCAGGGGACTGCAGCCGCTGGTTGGACTCACTGAAAAATTGGCAGTAGGGGAGCAATCACTGATTTGAATGTATTCGAGTTTAACTTCTTTGTCCGAACTATTATTACCCTCCACTTCCAGGGTGACGTCAAAATTTCCGGGATTCTGATAGGTCACCTGATGCGGACCCTGGGTGCTGGCACTTTCAGGCAATCCGCCCTCAAAAGTCCATTCCCATTTTTCCGCATCCACGGATTTATCCGTGAATATGACCACCAGCCCCTGACATCCGGTTGTTTGATCGGCTTTAAAATCGGCAACCGGATCTTGGGAAAAAACCGGCATAGAAAAAAATAGTGTCAGGAGACAAATAATACCTACAAAGATCTCCCTTCTGCCCGGATAATATTGTGATAACTTCATTTTTAACCTCCAAAACCATTCATTGGTTTTAATGATTGACCTTTTTATCTGATTCTTCTCTCAATTATATATTCGATGAAAAACAGTAAATATGGAAAAAAATTATTTTTTATTGATTAAATCAGCTTTAATTTTTACATTGAATTTATGCTTGATGCTCATGACAGGGACTTGGTTAAAAGAATTCAGGCTGGAGAAACCGAGGCTGAAACCAGGCTGTTTCACAAGTATGGTCCTTTGATCATGAGAAAAGTGTCTTCTGATCTGGGAGCCGGAAATGCGGACTGGAAGGATGTGGCTGCCGATGCCCAGCTGGCACTTTTAATGAGTCTCCGTCAGGGGAAGTTTGATGTGAATCGAGGAACATCCCTGGGTTCGTATATTTACGGTCTTACCATCAACAAAATTCGTGATTATTTTAAAACGCAAAAGAGACGTCCTCTTATCACCGAAACATTACCTGAATGTATCGTCAGTGCGGCTCAGGCATATGATATGGAAAAAAAAGAAATCCAGTCACAGTTGAAAGCGTTACTGGGAAAGCTGAAATTTAAATATAAAGAAGTACTCTATCTACGGTACTACGAGGATTTGTCCATTACCGAGATCAGTGAGAAAATCAATCTTCCCTCGAAAAGGGTTAGTGAACGCATTCATTATGCTATTAAACTGCTCAGAAAAAAATGTCATAATCAGGAAAAATTTTCAATATTTTTGAGTGTTATTATAATACTATAGTAGAGAATCAGATAAAGAGGTCACATTCATGAAATGTGAACTGAAAAACAGAAAAGAAATAATTGAAAAATATGTGAAGGGGAAGCTTTCAGAAAATGAACGGAAAGCTTTTGATGAACATTGCTTTAACTGCGAGCTATGCTCCCGTGAACTGATGTTTTACCAAGAAACGGCTGAAATAATCAGAAGAGAAGGGAAAACGGTCTTTTCCGATTATCTGGTAAAATCAGAAGGCAAAAAGCTCTATACATTTCAGAATATCTTTGATAAAACCTCCCGTTTCCTGACTGTTAAACCCTGGCGAACCGTCGTAACAGGTGCAGGTCTGGCTGTTGTTTTACTCATTTTCATTCTGAGACAGCCGGCATCCGTACCTTCCAAAAATTTCGAAACTTTACCTTATTTCGAAGAAATACTTTCCGATGTGTCCCGATCCGAATCCATCACGGTTCTGTCTCCTGAAGTAGGGGCAGTTGTTCAGGATAAACCTCTCTTTAAATGGGAAGACCTGGAAGAGGAAACGGTTTATCTAATCATTCTGGATAATCTGGGGAATGAACTTTACAGATTCACCACCGATAAAAATCACTTTACATTATCTAAAAAATTAAAACCCGGCCTCTATTACTGGAAGCTGGAGAGTGAGGAGGATTTGCTGTTTCTGGGGAAGTTTTTGGTTAAGTAATTGGGTAATAAGGTAAAAAGAGGTATAGGGTATAAGGTATAGGGTATACGGTATAAGTGTAGATATTATCTAATATTCTATTTACTTTTCTGCTTTTTAACAAAGTTAATGAAACCATTTAATGTTCTTTTTGCAGATTCCAATAAATTCATTCCTTGAGTATAGGATTCCTCAGGAATATACTTAAGTTTCAAACAGCTGATTAGATGATCTTTTAATTCATATAAAGATCCTCTGGCAATACGATAAAATTGCATGCCTTCTTGATAATAATAACGTCCATATCCTTCTGCTATATTTGCAGTAATGCTTATAGATGCCTTTCTGATTTGATTGTTTAAACTATATTTTTCTTCGACAGGCAGTTTTGGTATAACTACCTCGTAAAAAAATATTTTTACCTCCTGTGCTTTCTGCCATGCATACAATGTTGTAAAATCTTTTGATATATCATAACCTTCACCAGGTTCATTGATATAAATATCATCTTCATTTTCAAAATTTTCCTGATATTGCTCCGTCAATGTCCTATTTTCCTTATACCCTATACCTTATGATTCATTCCCCGATCAGCACAAAAGAGGCCCAGGATTTGGGGAATGCGGTTTTGGGATTTTGCAGCATATGCAGCTTGGCCTTACGCAGTGCCTCGGAGTGACTGTTTCCGTTTAAAATATGTTTATACAGCTCAGTCATTAACTCGGAGGTGTGTTTATCGGATACTTTCCAGAGTGAGACAATCAGGTTGTCGGCACCGGCATAGATAAATCCCCGGGTCAAGGCCATTAAGCCCTCCCCTCTTACCAGCTTGCCGATACCGCTCTCACAGCTGCTCAGTACCACCAGGTCAGCATTTAAATGCAGATTATAGATCTCTCCCGCATAGAGAATGCCGTCCTCCTGATTGGTTGGATCCTGGGATTGGGAAAAAATGATACCCGAAAGCTGGGGATATTCTTCGTTGACAATGCCGTGGGAGGCTATATGAATATATCGGTAATTGCCTGCGGTTGCTTTAAAGTTGTTTTCCGAAGCCTCTTTTCGGTAATATCCTTTGGCTGTTTTTTTATTCTTTTTAAAGTGCTGAACAATTTCCTGTATTTCCTTTTCCGAGTATTTTAATTCATTGAACCGTTTTCCGTCCACGCGTACGGCACGGTAATCGGATTCTGAATAATCCAGATCCGTCAGGGCGAACCGGTCAGCAGGAATCAGATTGTTATCCGCCTCATCGCTGAATACCGGGGCAAAGCCGGCGAAATCGTTTAATGCGGAACCTTCTTTTTTGCCCGCTGATCTCTTTGCATAAAGAGTTGCTGAATAATTGTAGGTGATATCATAGAATCGAATCATATAATTGAGTTCTGCAAAATCAATCTTGTTCGATACATCAGACATATTAGTAATCAGAATTTCAAAAGGTATCTTTGATAAGATACCATGAGGAATGATAATGAGTTTGTTCTTCCCATTGATCTTAGTCTGTACTGGATCAATGAGTTTTTTATAAAGTTCTACGCTTGCTGGCAGGAAACCCTGAACATCAATTTTTTTAATTGTTCTATTCAATGTACCGGCTAAATCAGAGAATGAAGACTCTTTTACGATTTGAAATACATCCATATCATTCCTGGTTACAGTGAAAACATTAATCACATTTTCCCCAATAAAATATTCAACTAAAACAGATTGATTATCCAGTAATTTCTGCAGATCTGCAACAGATGTGGTTTGGGTCTGATATTTCAGATCATAATATTTGGGATATTGAACCTCGAATGCCTTAACCAGTTCCTGATACTGACTGTTGAGATCAAAAAGTTTGTTTTCATAGCTTTGAATCTTGGTACTATCGCCTTTTTCTTTCTTTTGAAGCTCTTTCTGTAATTGAGTATTATAAAAAGCAAGATCTGCTTTTATCATGTTCTCCCGTTGAAGAAGAGTGTCCGGAATACCTGCAAACTGCTTTGCTCTTGACTCCTGTAAATGGAGTGCCAGTGTACTAAATTTACTCTTTTCTGCAAATTGAAAGGCCTCTTCTTTATAAAAGGGATCATTGGTCAACGTATAAAGTTCTATGGCTGTTTGAATGGCCTTATCATATATTTCAATTACATTTTCTCCTAAAAACAACATGGATCCCTCTGCCTTATAGCCACTCCGCATATCATCAATCAGATCCGATGCACGTTTGTAAGTGTTCAAAGACATCTGTAAATCTTCTCTATTTTGTGACTTATCAAAATATAGTTTATGGAATGATTCTGCTTTATAATGCAACGCATTCAATAAATCCTGATCGGAAAGATTGTTATCGATTAATGGATTCTGATAAATATCTGGTTCGTTGAATTCAGGAGCTAAAGAAATAAGCGCTTTCTGAAAAAAAGTAATGGCTTCCTGATAATCATTTCTTTTCAAATAGACTTCTCCAAAAGAATTATAGATTTGACCGATTTGGGGATGGTCTCTTCCGGTCAGGTTGAGTTGTATGGATAATGCTTTATTAAAATAATCAAGGGCTTGGTTATAATCGGACATTTCATTGTATATTCTACCCATATTCATATAATCAACTGCCACAGAAGGATGATCCCTGCCCAGGGTTTCGAATCTGATAAGAAGTGATTTATTAAATTGTTCAAATGCTTTTTCATACTTTCCCTGACTGAAATAAACCCGACCCATGTTGGCATAGGTATTGGCTACAGAAGGATGGCTCTCTCCGAATATTTGAATTTTACTACTAAGCGCTTTATTATAATATTGAAGTGCTTCCGGAATATTTCCTTTTCTGTAGTAGATAACGCCAATATTATTATATCCGTAGGCGATACCATAATGTTGGGTTCCAAAAATCTCACTACATATGGTTATCGATTTCTTATAGTATTCAATGGCTTTATCCAGGTCTCCTGTTTCTTTATAAAATCTCCCCATAGCATAATAGGATTCAAACACAAGACGATGTTTTTCCCCCAATAGTTCCAGTCTAATAGTCAGCGCCTTGGTTAAATTTTTAAATGCCAGATCATAATACCCTTTGAGCATATAGGTATAGCCCATGCCATAATAAGCTGAAGCAATGGATTCATTATTCTTTTGATCCAATTGTTGGTATACATCTCTGGATTTTTTAAAGCTGGATAAGGCCGCATCATAATCTCCCATATCTCGATAGGTCAAAGCAAGATTATAATATCCGATAGCAATGTCTTTATGGGTCAAACCAAAAATCAGTTTACAAACTTCTAAAAATTTTTTATGATATTCAAGTGCTTTTTCCAGGTCTGATTGTCTGTAAAAAAGGGTGGCAAGACCATTATAAACTGATTTGATAAAAATATTATTCTCACCCAATTTTTCAAGACAAAGATCCAGGGCTCTGTGAAGATATTCTGAGGCCGCTTCAAATTTCAATTGTCTGGTAAAATTTTTTCCTATGTAGCTAAGGCAGTGAATATACTTTCCCCACAGGGTAAGATCATCAGTATGATCTAACCATTTCTTATAAAGTTCACTTGCATTCTTGAAATAATGAAGTGAACTGTCATATTGAGTATTCCTAAAAAAATCTTCTCCTTTAATGATATATTTTCCCGCCAGGGTTGTATCGGATTGGATTGAAAAGATCTCTGTTTGACTTTCACACAGTAGGGGCCGGAACGCAAGAATAATAACAACTATAATAATACAATCCAGGCGTTTCATAATCTTTCCTTTCTCTTATATATTTCAGGAAAAAAATATCCTATGATATTTAAATTATTTGATTAAAATTCCTTTTTTAATACCGAATAATCTTACTTACACCTGCTGTCCAAATTCTAAATATGTAAATCCAACTTAATACCATAATTCCCTTATACCCTATACCATATACCCTATTATTTACTCCCCGATCAGCACAAAAGAGGCCCACGATTTAGGAAAGGCAGTGCCGGGATTTTGCAGCATATGCAGTTTGGCCTTTCGCAGTGCCTGGGAGTGACTGTTTCCATTTAATATATGTTTATAAAGCTCGGTCATTAACTCGGAGGTGTGTTTATCGGATACCTTCCAGAGCGAAACAATCAGATTGTCTACCCCTGAGTAGAGAAATCCCCTGGTGAGAGCCATCAGGCCTTCTCCTTTAATGAGTTTTCCCATACCACTTTCACAGCTGCTGAGCACTATCAGATCGGCATTCAGGTTAAGATTGTAGGTTTCACCCGAATAGAGAATACCGTCTTCCCCTGAGTTTTTATTTGATTGTGCAAAGATAATGGCCGAGCGTTTAGGGTCCGATTCATTCATTATGCTGTGAGTAGCGATGTGTATGTTTTTAAATTGATTGATCTCTGTTTTAAATGTCGATTCGGAGGCGTCCGCATGATAATAGCCACTGGCATATTTTTTATTTTTTCTATATAGCTTTACAATTTGTCTGACTTCATCCTCGGAAAATGACAATTCACGTATTTTTTGTCCGTTGAGCAAGGTGGAGCGGATAGTCGAGTCAGCCAGATCCGAGACAGAGGAGTAACTATCGGTGTCTACCTCATTTCCTTCTTCTGATCGGTCACTGAAAACAGGGGCAAAACCAATAAAGGTTAATTGGTTCCGCCTGTCTCTTTTAAAACTATCCTCTAAAGAATTAAAATAAAGTGTAGCTGAATAATGATAGCTGATTTCATATTGATTGATTAAATAGTCGGGTTGTCTGTTTTTTTGTGGTATTTTAGAGATCAGGGTTTCAAACGGTATTTTATACAGGTCACTGTGAGGTATGATGATCAACTTTTTACAACCAGCCAGTTTATGTGTAACCGGCTCGATTAGGTGTTTATACAATTGATGGCTGGTCTTTAAAAATGTGGTTTTGTCCAGTTTTTTAATGGATTTGTTCAGTGATTCGATCGATGCCTGAAACGAGGTATCAATCGGAATGTCGAAAACATCCACATGGTTCCGAGTCACTGTAAAGATGGTGATGTTTTTCTTACCAAGGAAATATTCAATCAGAACGGATTCAGGATCAAGGCTATTTTGTAATTCAGCGGCAGGTACGGTTCTTGTTTGATATTTTAACTCGAAATATTTGGGGTAATCGGTTTCAAATTCCATAATCATTCTTTGATATGCCTGGTTCAGAGAAAAACACTTGTTTTTATAAGCTTCAATCTTCAGACTGTCCGGTCCCTCTTTTTTTTGAAGCTCATTTTGTATCTGTGTTTCATAAAATGTCAGATCAATTCTTAATTCTTTCTCTCTGTTCAGCAGTATTTCGGGAATACCGGCAAACTGTCTGGCTTTAGAATCCTGCAGAGACGTTAATAACACACTAGATTTTGCTTTCTCAATCAAATCGAAAGCCCTGTTTTTATATTGAATTTTCCCAGTCAGGGTATAAAGCAACAGGGCAGTTCCGATGGCGCTATCATATATTTCCTGCGTTTTTTCATTTAAAATCAGTTTCGAACTTTCATACTGATACTGATTACGCATCTGGTAAATCAAATCAGAAATAATCTGGTAGGTGTTCATGGCGGATTCAAGGTCCTTCAGATCATGAGATATATGCTGATACCGTTTTTCAAGGGCAAGGGCTTTGAGTTTCAAGGCATACAGCATTTTTTTTTCATTGAGTACATTGGTCATGGCGGGATTGATATACCAGTTGGTGTTATTAAAATTCGGGATTAAGGCACTGATTGCTTTTTGGGCATAGTTTAATGCTTCCTCGATATGGTTCCCATCGAGTTCCAGTTCGCCTATTCGTGTATACACCCAGGAAACACTGGGATGTTTATCCCCCAGATTATACCGATGGATATTCAGGGCTCTTAAAAAATTGGTACGTGCTTTGGCAAAAAGATTTTGTTTTTTATAGTACAAGCCAATATAGCCATAGGTATGTCCGACATTTAAATGGTTTTCCCCAAAAGCATTCTGATAAATGGAGAGAGCCTTTTTGTGATAGTCGAGTGCCTTTTTGAATTCGCCATTGTCCCGATACAGTTCAGCCATTTGATTGTAACTTGCCGCAACATGATGATGGCCCTCACCCAACAAAGTTAACCGGAGATTCAACGCCTTATGGTGATATTTCAGAGCTTTATCGTAATCTTTCAAGTCATAAAATGTATTGGCAATATTATAATACAACCCTGCGATTTTCCAATGTATTTCTCCCACAACTTCAAGTTCGATTGAAAGGGATTTCTGGTAATATTCCAGCGCTTTTCCATAATCTCCTTTAAACTCATGAATCACACCCATATTGTTATATGTATTACCGACTCCAGAATAATTTTCACCATAATGATGGATGAAAATGGCCAGGGCTTTTTTATAGTAATTCAGGGCTTCGTCGTAGTTGCCCTTAATACGGTATAAAATACCCATAGAAATATAAGCGTTGGCAACTGCGGGATGCTGCCGGCCATGATACTTTATAACACCCTCCATGTGTTGTTCCAGATAGTTGAATGCTTTGTCATAATTTCCCATTTTTCTGTTAATGATGCTCATATCCTTGTATAAACGAAAGACTGAAATATGATCGTCTCCGCGACTGGTGCGGTTGATGGATATTGCTTTCTGATAATATGCAATCGCTTTCTCGAAATTGTCTGTCTGTCCATAGGTTATAGCCATATACCGGTAGGTATCGGCAACTTTGTGATGGTTTTCGCCCAGTACTTTTTGCTTGATAGCCAGACTTTTTTGATACATATCCAGTGCTTCATTGTATTGCCCATTTGTACTGTGAAGGATTCCAATTTGGTCATAGCTGTAAGCGACCACCCGATTGTTATCCCCAAAAATTTCCTTTCCCTTGGCCAACGCCTTTTCTGCAATGGCCAGCGCTTTATCAAGCTGCCCTTTCACTCTGTAATTGTAACTCAGCGCATTCTGGGATCTGATATAATTTTCCCAGCTGGTTGAATCATTATATTGAGAAGCAAAGGCCTGATAGTGATGTCCTGCCTTTTCAAAATATATAATGGAGCTGTCATGCATGGCTTTTGCGGAAAGGGCTGTTCCCTTGCTGTACAAGCGGGCAGCCAGGGCTGTGTCCGGCTGAAAAGAAGCAATCTCGGTTTGACATTGACTTTCTGATGCACAGAATGCGAGAACTAAAGAAATAGCGGTTATGCCAATGTGATGCTTCATGGTATTTCCTTCCCTTGATTTTATGGCCATACCATATATATGTCTAACTAAAAATCCCCTAAAAATATATCCATTATGAGGAATAAAAATAATTTCATTATTGGATATTCTTATTAAATTTTATATTGACCGTACTTCTCTATTATTTATTATATCAATATACACATGTAACAATATTGAACTCCAAAACAATCTTTATTCCTTTAGAAAGCAGTTAGCAAATATTTTTCTATCCCCATCCTCCTATAAATATAATATTTAAAAAATTAATTATTATATAGTTAATACAATATAATAAGAATGTCAAGTTATTTTACTTCGATGGGGCTGGGGAGTCCGTCAGCTTTACACCCTGGACCGGGATGTTCGAAGCAGTTAACCATCAATCAGGGTTTTGGATAGATGGCTTCGGCTGTTGCACCTTCCAGGGGCCAGACAACCTGCTTGATCAGGTTTTCATCAGCACCCTGCTGCCATTGAATATAAACCATATCATGACCGATCTGAAGACCGTGAGATGCTTGGCTGGTGTCAAATTTGACTCTGCCGTAAGAAGTCAAAATATCCATTCTGTCCAGAGCAGCAATTACTGCTTCCGTCTCCGTTGTACCGGCGTCAAGGATGGCTTTTTGTAAGATCAAACCGGCAGCATATCCGCCCATGGAATGGTAGGAAGGCGCTTCATTGTAAACAGTTTCATAGGCCTGAACAAAATCATTAACCGATTGCCCGACCCACTCTAATCCTAAAGTTTCAGCTGATTCCTCTGAAAATGCTACCGAAGATTCCCATTGGCTGGGACCAATGACTCCCAAAGCTGCATCACCGATGTCTGCAAAATCGGGATCAGGCGGAGCCACCAGCAGGGTAAAAAAATCGATGTCTGTCTCACTAGTATCCAGCTGCTGGGCAAAATCACAGCCATCTTGGAAGTGGCCACCCCCCAAAACAGCATCAGCCTCATTATCATCGATTTCATCAATAAGTGATTTAAAATCTTCTGTTCCTACTTCGTAACTAGAAGCCATCACCGTCTCCTGTCCCAATCCTTCCGCATATGTTCTGGCCGCTTCCACGGCAATGATTGAGTATTCCGAATTTTCATATACATATGCTATTTTTTTTGGATTCTGATCCAGATAATCCAGAAGATCCACTGCCCCGGTGAGATACCGGCTGGCCGGGGTATAAGTCTGGTAAACCGTGGTATATCCCTGTTTGTAGGTAGCATCGGATGCGGCCCCGATGGTGATAAGGCATTTGCCCTGTTCATTAGCAATCTCGGCTGCTGCCTCAGTTAAAGTACTTGAATAGGGGCTGAACAAAAAATCAACCTTGTCTTCCGTAATCAGCCTAGTATAGAAATCCTCAACATTTTCAAGGTCGCTGGCATCATCATAGACGATACTCTCAAATTTGACCACCGATCCATTGTCCAGGGTGATGCCGCCCCCGCTATTAACTTGGTTCATCCAGAGATTCAATCCATTAGTCTGGCGTGTGGACAGCAGGCTGTTATTACCTGTCTGGGATGTGGTGAAACCGATGGTAACTGTTATAACCTTCTGTTTAGGTTCAGTGGTAGTATCACAGGATAAAAACAACAATTGAGATAGTATGAACAATAGGCAGATTAATTGTTTCATGGTATTCTCCTTTCTTTTAACTTTTTTAATGGTTCCAGGATTCTTACCTGGAATGGTAACTATTAATTGATTGATACCTCTTTCTTCTTACCTCCTGGAGTAAAAATCCAGGACGCTCAGTTAAAATTAATAAAAATACAATTATTATTAATAATTATTTAAAAAATCCATACCATGCTTCTTAATTCAGTGTGTTACGGGGATCGGAAGCTCTGCGGGTAAAGAGTCTGCTGGTATTCCAAAGACAGTAAACTCGAGAAGGCTCAGTGGTCTGGTTCCGGGCCAGTTGGTCACAGTCAGTCGAACAAAGCGGCATTTCACTGGAGGAATTTCCTCGAAAATCGTATTTCGCGAGATGGTATTTTTTGTCTGGTCAAGAGCCGTGGTATACGTCTCTCCATCCCTGGATACATCGATCCTGTATTGATATATTTCGGGCGAAAGCGGTGTGGTTGAATGTCTGCCCCATCCTCGGCGCTGACCCCGAAACATTAAACGAACACCATCTATGATGAACAATTGCACCACATCAAAGCGTGTTGCCGGAGAAAGCTCAATGGTCAAAGTCGGCAGTGTATCGGTTGGTGCGGGTTCCCACCAGGTACCGCTGGAGTTGTCCACAGCATAGGCTGCGTCTCTCCCCGGCTTTTGGGAAGAGCATTTCGAAAGCGCATTCATGGCGCGGAATTTGTTGATGGTCACCGGAATCGAACCGCTGTTCCCTTTTTGAGGATCAATGATTGCATTGGGTGCCCATTGTGGTGTATCGGTAACCTCTACAGACATGTTCCCGTTTTTATCAAAAATGATTCGATCCATACCAATGCGCCGCCCACCGGGCGGATTCGAAAGAACAATGGTATAAAACTGCCAGAGATTCCCGTCAGGCCCTTCCACAATACAACCGTGAGCAGGGCCGGTAACCAGTCCCTCGGTCCTGCGGAGCAAGGGATTATTGGGAGCATAAGTAAACGGTCCCATAGGTGACTTAGCGGTGTAGTATCCCTCGGCATAGGTCTTCCATTGTGTTCCGGAAGCCGAATATTGCAGATAGTAGGTGCCATTATGTTTTTGAAGCCAGGGACCTTCAATCCAGGAAACATCTGTGTACTCGTTCATCTCGCCGTAGCGTTCCCAGACATGGTCACTGTTGAATCCGAACAGATGTTTAACCGGGCCGTCAAATTTTGTCAGATCATGGGGATCAAGTTTCACCACAAATATGCCGCTGACGCCGCGGCCGGAGTAATAGAGATAGGGTGTATTGTCTTCATCAATGTAAATTTCCATATCGAAAGCGCCATTCCATCCACCGGCCACATCGGGAGTGTTCTGCCATTCTCCCAGACTGGTATAAGGGCCAAGTGGATTGTCGGCTTTGAAGAGGGGGCCGTCATTGCCACACATATAGAAACTGCCATTGAATTTCACCACATCCGGAGCAACAGGAACTTTCTCGACACGCTGGTATGTCCAGTTGAGCATATCTTCCGAGATCCAGGCGCCGCCACCTGTACAGTACATATAGTATGTGCCTTGTTCCCGGATGACCGTGACATCGCCCGAGGCACTGCCTCCTGGCGCAGTAGGTATGGGCAATGGATTACAGTAACGCGCTGATTGACCAATTTCCGGACCTGCTGCATAAATGGATACTACAGCCAGGCTGACAAAGATTAGTAAACAAAACAGCAATATGCGATTCATGAGAGCTCCCCTTTTTTTATCCTATCTATTTAAAAAGTTATTATGCCATGATGCACAAATACAGTTTGCAATCCATCCATCATAAAACCATAGCCCAATTTTTTGCTTAATGTTAACCCTAACAAGTTAAAAAAATGTTTTGCCTCCGCATATTTGATTTCCTTCCGGCGGGGGCCTCAGATCTCAGTCTTGAACCGAATGACCGTGATGGAATATCCGGGGAAGGTATGAGTCCAATTCGAGCTGGCATCGGTGACGATGAACTGCTTGGGCACCGTGTGAAAGGGATTGTCCACGGTGTTGACATCCCCCAGCTCGCCCACCATGAGCTCACCAGTAGCCACGGAATAAATATTGTCACCTTTCAGTTCTACAGTCAGAGTTTGATCCACATCGAAAACATTGACAACCTTGAGGATGATGTCACCGGAAGTATTCTCTTTACTCGCACAGGCGAAAAGCGGCTCATCGGGACTGGGCGAAGTATCCCCATAACCAAATCCAAATTGACCTGCAGGGGTTGGGATCTTCTGCGGAACGATCTGTGTAACCGGGAGTACTTGGTCACCCTTGGCATTGAAGAACATCTTTTGCACATAGTAGGAAGGTGAACCAAAGCTGGTCAGGGTGTTGTAGCCAATAAGGTCCGTACTCCACTGACTGCCGCCCGGATTCACCCGGGTAAAAAGCGGGGCATAGCAGGTCATGACCACGATATCGGCGTTCCGTTCCAAACCGGTAAGAAATGAGGCATCAGATAAAGCACACTGGAAGGAGGGAGTGAGCCCGCGTTGTATGCCGGGCTCCTGGGAGGCCCATTCACCTTCGAAGATCTTCGGTCCCTTTCGATCGGCATGGTCATACAGATGAGCATTGCGGATGGCGGTGCTGGGTGACATGTAGTGGTGATTGTCGATCACATCATGGGGTACACCCGGATCGGTGGTGGCGATGACCTGAATATCAGGGTATTTGGTCTTAATGGGATTATAGAACATGGCAAAGCGTCCTTCCGGGCCACGGTAAGAGGCCGATCCATTATTGAGGAAGTCCTCATTGCCAATCTCGATGTAGGTGAGCTTGAAAGGGGCCGGATGGCCGTCTTGGGCCCGACGGGCGCCCCACTTTGTGGTTACATCGCCTGTGATATATTCGATTTGGTCCAGCGCATCCTGAACAAATGGTTTCAGGGCTTCGCCCGTCCTGACATCACGTCCCCCATTGAGGTGCAGACCGGCATAAACCCCGACAACCGGCTCCATGTTTAATTCTTCGCACCATTCCAGAAACTCCAGGAGGCCCAACCCATCCGAAGACCGATATCCCCAGGGACTCATGTGACCGGGGCGATCTTCCCAGGGACCGATCATGGCCTTCCAGTTGAAACGATTGGCAAAATTGGATCCTTCGATATAATTGCCACCGGGGAAACGCAGAAAGGCCGGGTGCATATCATCCAGAAGTTGCATGATATCCGGCCGGAAACCTGTGACAGGACGTCCACCCAAGGCAACACCCGTGCGTTCCCTGAATACCGGTGGGAACAACGATACAAGATTGAAACTGACTGTACCCTTGGAACCAGCCGCAATCACGAAACGGGTATCGGCTGTGGACACATCCTGCCCGGATCTCAGGGTGGCCTGGTAGTGTTTCCAGGTGCCGGTGATGGCCGGGATGGTCGCGGAGGTATAAACGGTTGTACCATCGATAGACTCTATGGAGACAGTCAAGGGCCCGGAGAAGTTCCCTGAGGCCTTGGCGTAGAAAGAACATCGATAAATCCAGTTTGGTTTGACAGGAATGCCCCAATACCCATCATTGGCTACAGCAACACGGCCGCCAGCAGGCACCTTGGAGATTTTAAGCTTCAGACTGGTCGTTAAGGCAATTGTGTTAATGGGATCACTGGAGTCTGCGGCAGCAGTGCCTTTAGCACCGGTTGAGGTTAGGAGAAACCAATGCGGAACACCCGCTATCCAATCACCGGGAGGTTCCACGAGGGGTCCGTGATTGACCGTACTGCCTCCCACAAAACCTTTCTCACCCTGCCAAACATTACCGTTCGAATCCGTAAATGGTTCGGACTGACCAGCCCGGATACGTATGATGGTTGTGGAAGACCTTGTCTGTGGAATGATTTCAATCGCCTTAATGGCCGGGTTTTCAACTTGAGGCGTGAAAGTAATAAGAAACTCTCCATTGGTTACTTCCACGGGTACCGTTTCAATGTAGGCGCGGTTGAAACCGCCGGCCTTGACCCAAATGTCAAAGTCCTTGAATTCATGCCCCTGGACATTG
>CAZKMO010000026.1:26637-28162 GCA_964554015.1 uncultured bacterium | reverse complement strand
TATCCTAGTGCGCCCGCAATAACCAATACCGAAATTACAGTATATTTATTAATTATTTTTCCAAATTTTTCTTTCCAGTATAATCCCACTATACTCATAAAAAGCATATAAGCCAAAAACCCCCCGGCCACAAAAGCAATCAGCTCATGTATATGTATAAATGAGTACACCAAGACTATAATTAATAAAAGTAACCATAGAGGAGAAATGTTCATCCTGGCCAGAGATAATTTAAGGCGGGTAAAAAATGGTGGTTTGGAAATATCCTCCCTAAAATCATTATGCTTACCCTTTTTATGTTCAAATCCTTTTATAAAGAAAATCACTGCTAATAGAGTAATTACCTGTAAGAGAGTATAGTAGCGTGAAACCCGAGACCATCCAATTTCAAAATGAGAAAAGGTCATTAAAAAAGCAGAAAATAAACCCACCCGTTTATTGAAAACTTGTTTGGCACAATAGTATACCAGGAAAATGGCAAGAATACCAAAAAAAGCGGCAGGGATACGGGAAGTGCCTTCATCCACTCCTAACATTTGATAGGTAAAGGCTACACATCGGGTAAAAAGTGGCGTTATCCTGTATATGACTCCAGAAGGATGTAAAGGCTCACCTGTCTGGTTCATAGATTGGGCGGCAAAAACTGTGTTTACCTCATCAACCCATAAACTTCTTCCCGCCAAATTCCATAATCTTAAAAAACCACCTAACAATAGTAAGAGCAATAAAATTAAGATGAAAAAAAGTTTATGATCCGATTTTTTACTCTTGTCCATTTTTACTCCCTGCCTAAATAAAGGATTTATTGAAGCATTCTTTTTTCATATGCAATGATTATATCTAAAGCTTCATCTAAACTGACCTTGGGCTTAAAACCAAACTCCTTTTTTATTTTGGATATATCCGGCTTTCTCCTTTGCATGTCTTCGAATCCCTGTTCATAGGCTTTTCCATAGGGTATATACACAATCTCAGATTCAGATTTAGTCTTTTTCTTGACTTTCTCAGCTAAATCTTTTATGGATATCTCGTCCTCACTGCCAATATTATAAATCTCACCCACACTATTCCTTTTTTGGGGAAATTTGATAACCGTATCCACTAAATCCTGAACATAGGTAAAACATCGGGTTTGGGTTCCGTCACCATATACAGTAATGGGCCTTCCGGAAAGTGCCTGTCTGATAAAAGTCGGAACCACCATGCCGTACCTACCGGTCTGTCGAGGTCCTATCATGTTAAAAACCCGGATAATAATTATGGGAAGCCCCTGCTCTTTATGATAGGCAAGTCCCAAAAATTCATCAACAGCTTTACTGCATCCATAACTCCATCTGCTCATCATGGTTGTTCCGAATATACAATCATCGGTTTCCTTAAAGGGAAGATTTTGATTTTTTCCATACACTTCCGAAGTAGAAAAAAGTATTACCTCTCTATTATATTTTGCAGCCAGACTCAACACTGCATGGGATCCCAGGACATTGGTTTCAATTGTATTCACTGGTTGAGAAACAATTCTTTT
>CAZKMO010000026.1:0-26627 GCA_964554015.1 uncultured bacterium | reverse complement strand
TGATAAATAATATCACATTCTTGAATTAATTTCTCCAAAATTTCAGTATTTAATATAGTATCTACAATAAATCTGAATCTTTCCTGATCCACTAACTGTTTTATATTTTCATATCTGCCGGTGGATAAATTATCTATAACTGTAACCTCATTATCTTTATCAATGAAAGATTTACAAAGATGAGAGCCAATAAATCCTGCACCTCCGGTAATTAATATTTTCAATATAATACCTCCCTGTTTTTTATATTATATGAATTTAATTTATACCTAATTTCTTCACTCTATATCTATCAATCCGATATCTTCCTCTTCTCTTTCCTTCAACATTCTTTTCTTTCTGTTTTGAAAGGCAATAAATGCTTCCTTAAGACCCATTCTTTTTATGGCTACTCCTAATCCTATTAAAAACCAGAATAAAAATTTATGCCTATAATGCTGATATTGAGGATTAAACATGGCTGCGATAATAAATGCCAATTGTCCCCCCATTATTGCCAAGGCTAAATGATTAAGAAACTTGTCTTGGAATTTTAGTCCAATTAAACAATTTTTGAAACTATTAAAGAGTATAATTAAAAATAGTAATAATCCCGGAATTCCAAGTTCTGAGCCCAGACGCAAAAACATATTATGTACTGCATGCCAATATCTGAAATCTCCGAAAGAATGAAACTGATAATTCCATAATCCGACTCCAAAAACAGGATTTTGAGCAATAAATTTAAGGGCCATCGCGATCATTACCCTTCTATGTTCCTGATGTCCGGCAGTCTGGATTCTTTGCATTACTATATCCTCAAAAACAAAAATGAACAAGGCTATAATTAAAATAACCAATAATAACAAAAAAAATGATTTAAAACTTACCTGGGTAGTTTTATTTAAAAAGATAAATATAAATAGCAGTGCGCCTACCAATCCCAGCCAAGCTGATCTGGAGGCGGAAAAAACCCACCCCATACTTGATACACCAATGACGGCAGCATACCATATTTTTTTGATTCCTTTTTTTGAATAGATAAACATAGTGACTGCCATGGGCATTAACATAATCATATAAGCAGCATACTGATTGGGAAATCCTAATGTTCCCCGTGCTCTGGCTTTTGCTTCCCCAAATCGTTTTAAGTATGCCCTTCTTTCTCCTAAAAATTCGAGTCCTAATGTATGTCCTAAAAATTTTTGTAAAGTACCAATAAATCCCTGAATAAAAAGAGCAATCATTAAAATTTCAATAATAATCCACAACTGTTCTTTTGATTTAACTCTGTTGGAAATATACAAGAAAATAAATAAACATTTTATCCAGGTAAAAACAGCAAAAAGAAGACTTAATTGTGAGATGACCATAACTATGGGAGTCAAGGCCCAGATAATCAAAGCAATATATAAATATAGTATGGTATCATGATAAATTTTTTGAGTGGTAAATCCATCGGTTTCCCAAAACCAATAAAGGTAAAGAAAAAACAGCAATACATCAGTGGCGTATACGGCATCATCCTGCCCCGATACAACTATAAAAAAAAATCCCAGGCCAAAGGGCATTGTAAAAACTAACAATCGTAAAAGAAAATTTTCTTTTTTTCGGCTGAAGGCAAAAAATATTGCTATTGTAATCAGACCAATTATGGCAATCAGCCATCTTAGATCAAATCCCATAAAATTCACTCATGTAGTATTGATTAATTTGTATATAACCACTTTTAATCCTGCCTTACTTTCAAAATTATAGACAGCCTTGAGCTGCCCCGGAATATTTTTCATATAAAAAAGGGGCCTTATCCGAGGAAACAGCTCAACATATCTTTCCGATAAAACAATATAATCAACCCCTCTGTATTTTGCATATTCCAGAATCCTCTCTATGGTATCAAAAGGTATACTCACCGATTCAGCAATATTGAAATTACCGGCATAATAGCTGACAGTCTGATAATGACTCATTACTATGGGAGTTTTTTCACAATGCTCTTTTATCCATAATCCGGCTTTTTTGTATTCAACCGGTTTTGCCCCTATATCGGGGGAAACAGAATTATCAGAAACAATTTTTATCAACCCGGGTACATAGGACAATAGCAGAAAAAATACTACAATTACTATAGATAAAAGATTAATAAACAACCTATTCTTTTTAAACAACCTCAATTTATTCAAGACATGCTTCAGCCAGGCATGCAATATAACCGTTCCCTGTCCGGCCCAGATAAAGCCCAAAGGTAATAAAGGTAAAAAATATCTTTGATTAATATGAAAAAGTGGTATAATAATTCCCCAGTAAAATAGAATAAAAGATAAAATAAATAAATCAAAAATTATTTTTTTTCTTGAATTTGTCTTTACAAAAAAACCCAATATCATAAAAACTGCTAAACTGAGAGGAATAATCTTGGGTACCAGGATCTTTAGTAAGGTATACATATTTATCATGTATTTCTTCATCAATAAATGTACAGTAATCTGAACAACCGGTTTACCTCTTTGCTGCTCTGCTTTAATAAAATTGCCGATATGGAACATTTGATCAATAAGAAGAGATTTATTATCAGCGGAAAGATTCCTGAATTGCCAGTCCTCTTTTTTATTTTGGAATACATCTGCCTCTGCTTGCTGAAGAGACTTCTGTTTTGCACTTATGGTCCATTCCCCGGTTTTTTTATGTAAAAATAATAAATAGGGAGAGGAAATAAATATAAATCCTAGCAGGGAAATAAACATCATTTGCAAAAACTTACTTTTCTCTTTCTCTATCAATTTCTTAATCAGCAGTACAACCATAATCAGTATAAATACTATAATAAATCCCATGCCTTCCGGACGGGTTAAATAGGTCATACCAAAGATGATCCCTGTCCCCAATGCCAGCCTTCGTGATTCTTTCCCAAGAGCATACCACCCTATCATTATTCCTGTTATGCCTAAAAAGGAATAGAGAGGTTCGGTAATAATTTTAGTACTTAACAAAACTAAGGGAGGATATACAGCTAACATAGCAACTGTTATTAAACTTATGGTCCGGGGTAAACGATGTCTGGCAAGTACATATACTGGTATTAATACCAAACTGCCGGTTAAAACCGAAATAAATCTGGCTATAAACTCGGCATTACTAAAAATCTTAGAAATAAGGGCAATGATCAAGGGATACAAGGGTGACCAGTAGGTATGCAAAACCTGAGGTAAGCCCTGCCGGGCTCCGTATACAGCTAATTTAAGATAATTCACTTCATCAAAGGAGACAACAGATTGAACTGGTATTAAAAAGAAGCGAAACAAGAATGCTATTACCAGCAGAATAAGAAAATGCCATGGTTTAATTATTTTTCTAAAACATTTAGATAATACCCGAATCATTCTCAATGTAGCTTTCTTTTTAAAAGTAAATTATTCAAGTAATTCTCCCTTTCATTCCGTCACGGACAAAATGTAGTTTACAGAAGATAAATTCATGATAATTGTTTATAAAATATGTGCAAGATACTATCGATTACTCCTGAACAATAACCATCTTTCTTAGGAATGGAAATTGGTATTTATATAAATATAACGGTATTCAGTATCAGCTGCACCCAGTATAAGCTCTGCAACAATTTTAAAAATGTACTAAAACATAAGCTTAAAATCAAGTATCTGAAAATACAATTTTCCTATCCATATCCAGTATATAGTGTTTTCTTTCGGGATACACTCTCCTCAGTTCATCCTCTTTATCTGGTCTATAGCGAATAAATATGATATCACCTTTCCAGGTGGGAGAATTCAACTGGAATCCAGCCAGATAAGGTATGAGTCTCTGTTTGTCCGAACTCATAATAGATACCACAGCCGGGGGTATAACCTCTTTCTTTACCATATTTTCTATATGATAATATTCTCCCCTCTTAGAAAACACTGCTACTCTTGCCGGAAGAATCCCCAGAAAAGAAATAGTCGTAACGGTTATTATTAAGGTAACTAAAATTTTCTTTTTTGTATGATTTGAAAATAATCTGGTCAATACTTTGGAAGAAAACGGGCCGTTTTGTAATACTACCCGGGTTGACCCTATAAGTAAAATAGGAACAAGCTCAAAGTAAAAACGGGGACCGTAACTCAATCCATGATAGGGATACAGAGAATAGGCAGAAATATATATAACAGTAAAAATCAGGAAAAATTTTGCATATTGACTACCAGAAATAAAAAATAAAATTACCGGGAGTAATGAGAGTAGTGGAAGTCCTAATAAATCAACCGAAAGTCCGGTCAAATTAATAAATGTATTTTTCATTGAATGTATTCCCAATCCCAAGATCTCCTGGGGCAGGGCAAGTTCATGAGGAGTAGTAAAAAGATGTCCGCTAAGATAATAATTATATCCCAGCAGTAATAAGACACCGGGCAAGACTCCCAACCCAAAAATTACTAAATAAGTAAAACTGAATTGAACCCTAATAAGTTTAAATTTTAAGAGTTGAAATCCATAAAAAAACAGTATAAATAAAAATACCACTGCTGCGGACAAAGGACGGAACAGAAAAAGAACACCGATAAGTAAGCCACATGAAAATAGCCTTACGGGAGAATGCTGATCTTTCTTTAAAAACCATACCAGAATAACGGTAACCAGCACTGCGGGAAAAATATGGGAAAAGTAACTTGCTCCCTGAAATAAGACAAAAGGTGAACAGAGTAACAGGAAACCAGCTATTATGCCTGTGGATATTGAGTATAATTTTCTTCCTGCCCATATGGTGACTAGGAGAAGAACAGCGGTAAGTAAAGGATTGACCAAAAAAGGAAATTTCAGCAAAACTCCCAGCGCTAACAGAATACTCTGACCGGGAAAGAAAGAACTATACCATTTATCCGGCGATTGAATAAAATAGAGAAGATGGAAAAATTCCTTAGAAAGCGGAGCCGGAGGGGCTGCCAGCCTCCCGGAAGCAAATATTTTTGCCTGAAAGAGATAGTTTGCCTCATCCACAATATGAGCACAGGTTTTATAAACCCCGATATTAATTACTGAACACAGACAAAAGATTAATAAGGCCATACTCACTGTTAAAAGCTTCCCTCTTTTTTCTATCCAGTTGAATAACTGGCTATTTTCTCTCATTTTGAATCCATCCTTGTTTAAAAAGAGGTAGCCCAAAATCAAACTCGCAGGAAATAAAAGTAATATATCCCTAATATAGAGTATGCCCTTAAAATCATCAGGATTAACCGGAGACCAGCATTCCCATAAACTTCTTAATAAAAGAAGAAGTATGACCGTACCAGATAAAAACAATTCTTTGATGTTTTCTTTAAGAAATCGCATACTAATGATTTTTTAAATCTACCACATATTTTTACAAAGGTTATATTGCAAGATAACAAAATAATAATTAATGTCAAAAAAACATTGAAATTATACTTGTTTTTACAGCGTAATTTATTTATATTTTTTACATTACCTTAAATTTTATCATTAAATAAAATATATGAAAATTTTTTATTTATGGAAAGTAAAAAAATCCTAAAAAAACCTGAAAAAAAATTCGGTGAATATCAGCAGCTAATTTATCTGCTGGTTATCATGGGTGCAGGGATTTTTCTGCGACTTTATAACCTGGGAAAAGAATGTCTATGGTATGATGAAGCCATCACCTATTACCGGGCTGTTTTAGGATTCGGGGAAATCATCAAAAATTCTTACGGATGGGACGTCCATCCCCCCACTTACTACTTAATTATTCACTTTATAATCCTGGGGGGAAAATCTGAAATTGCTTTACGTCTTTTTTCTGCTCTCTGTGGTATAGCAGCTCTTCCTCTGTTTTATTTCCTCACCCATCTAATCATAGGGAAAAAAGAAGCAATTATTGCCACCCTTCTTCTTGCTTTATCCGTATTTCATATCCGTTATTCCCAGGAAGCACGTGTGTATGCCTTATTCTTTCTGAGCTCTCTTTTATCCTTTTTATTTTATTATAAAGCCTTGCGATTCCAAAAAAAACATGATTGGCTGCTTTGGGCGGGATTAAGCATAATAAATTTCCACATTCACTATTTTTCTCTGGCTCTTTTAATTTCCCAGATAGTCGTTTATATTATTTATTCTTTCTATAAGAAAGATATAAAATTAAAATGGAAATATCAGAAATGGTTTATACGGGCCTGCCTGCTGATTTTAATCGGACATATACCGCAATTGTTCTTTTTCTTCCACCAAGCAGGGGTCAAGCTGGAAGCTTCATCTTCCTATTATCATTCTATTCATCCCCTCTATTTTGTTTTAATATTTGCCAAGAATTTAATCAATCCCTATGATCTTCCTCTTGCTTTTATCAACAGAAACCTAAAATATTTTATGGGTTTGCTAATCTTGCTGGGAATTATAACCGGATGGAAAAAATACAAAGATACATTTATTGTTAACAGTGCCCTTATTGTTATATGTTTGTTATTGAGCTGGATAAGTTCTTTATTTATCTTTTTCGGCAGCGGACATCGTTTTCTCATTTTTCTGCTTATTCCTTATCTGCTGTTATTATCCTGCGCTATTGTTTCTTTAGCAGATAAAAGCTCTGATTTGGTAATAAAACATTTTAAAATAAGAAGGAAAGTATCACCACTTGATAAAAAAATTATCCTGGGAGGAATACTGATTCTGATTCTGGGAATAAACAGCTATATTCTGTATGATTACTATACCAGTCAAAAAAAACCGGACTGGGAACAAGGAGTATCCTTACTATCCAAATATAATACTAAAAATACCACTATAATCTCTATTCCAGAATGGGGGGACTATGCCGTTCGCTATTACTTGTCTAAACTTTCCTATGACAAACCATATGTTCGCAGAATTAAAATAACCTCTACTGCCGGGATGGACTCCCTGTCTTCTCGGATGGAGAATCTTATTGTTACCACTGACGGGCTTCTGTCCCCTTCCCCATTTAAAAAAAATATCACCACCTGGCTTAACCATAATGCCACCCTTCTGTGGCAGGATTCCGGTTTTCCTGATTCTGCCATCTGGGTAGTAAATAAAAACTGACCAGCTTGTAGGGGGATTTTATACTTATTAGAAAGGATTTACTTTTTAATATAAAAATCTTTAATATTAATTTCCTTAGATAATAGCATAATTCCCATATATAATATACCGGAAATTACAATAGAAATCAGAAAATGCCCTGACCAGAACTTTAATAAATAAGTAGTAACTAGTATGCTTATTACTCCCAAAGTAAAATGAATAAAAAACCTTTTATCCCATAGTAATCTAAATTTTTGCAGTACAATTATAAAGGCGATACTCACCCCTAAGCCTGCTGCTATGGTTGTACTTATTGCTGCTCCCCTCACCCCTCCCTGAGGGACTAAAATGACATTTAAAATAAAATCAAAAATTACACTGATAAGGACTATTATTAAGGAAGTCCGTGGTCTATGGTCGGCATTGATTATATTGGTTAATATGTACAGAAGTGTAACCAGAATTATTCCCCAGACCAGAATAATGAGAATATCACCGGAATCAATAAATAATTCGGAATATATGAATACAACAATATTATTGGCATAGAATGAAATCAATAAACCCAAGGGTATAGAAAAAATTAAGAAATATTTAAGAGCATCTTTAATGATAATTTCAGCTTTGGACATATTGCCATTTGATAATTCTGCTGACAAGGCGGGTAATAAGGTAGCTGAAATGCCCAGAAAGACAAAATAGGGAACCTGAGCAATGGCGGCCGCTGCGAAATAATTGCCGCTCGCCTCATTTGAGAGATAATAATTAACCACCCAGAGATCCAAAGATAACAGTAAGGATATGACAATAAAATAGAGCACAACATATTTGGTAAATTCAATCAGTTCTCTCTTCTGATAGGTAGCTTTTGGCTTTCTGTCTGTTAATAATACATATCCTATGATAAAACCAACTACTGAACCAATAATGTTGGCAAAAATTGCCCCGTATAAGGAATCCAGAAGGGAAACCAGTACAATTACACAACCAAGTTTAGTACATACATAAGTAACATAGATAATGGCCTGATTTTTATATTTCTGCAGACCATTTTGATAAGAAGCTAAGAGATGATAAAATCCGTAAATTAAAATATCAATTGATGCTACCCGTAAATAATTAGTTAAGTCACTATTCTTATAAATTTTGGCTAGGAAGGGAGCAGACAAAAAAGCAATTATAAATATTATCAAGGCTACTATACACTGTATTCTTCCCCCTGTCCAAAGAATGTTGTTTGCCTTCTTCCTCTGACCAGACACGAATTTGGATACGGCATAGGGTATCCCATTGTTTACAAAAACTTCAAACCAAAATAAAATGGTTATAATGAGTCCGTATATACCATAAATAGAAGGGCCGAAATACCTGGCCAGCCAAACCCTCAGCACATATCCGGCTAAGACCACTAAAGACCAGGCAATTGTTAACCACATTATTCCTCTCTGTATAATAGGATGCCCCTTTCTCTTCTTTTCCCCTGAGGATTGATAAAAATCAGGGAATTATTTTTACCTATATTCAATTTTCTTGCACCTTAATTTTAGTGGGCTTAAAATCCCCCTTTCTAATATATCCAAATGACCAAAAAAAGACGGCTATTAAATAAAGGGGGGAAATGATGATAAAGGTAATCAATAATCTTAAATCCTGCCCTAATAGACGCATAAATGCTCTTATAAACCGCACCCAGGGTACTCCTAACACTAATATTTTATACTTGGTAATAATATCCCCAAACATTTTTTTATCTTTCCTGGCCCGGGCGGAAGCATTTCCCAGAATATACTGATGCTTCAGGAACTGAAATAGATTGGTACTATTGATATGAGATACAATTAAATGAGGAACAAATAAAATCTTTTCTCCCTGGGCAATTAAATCCTGGGCAAAAATGGTATCTTCGGAAGGGAAGATATCAGTAAAGAAAAGGTTATGCTTTATAATGATTTCTTTTTTGCAACTTAAATTTCCCCCCAAAACATAACTAATCTCCCGCTGTTTGGTCTTGGGAGTCCATTCATTAAATTCAGTCAAATAGTAAGCACAGCCTACCAGATTATGGGGGGTTCCGTTATCATAACTTCCCACTACTGCTGCATATTCTGTATGGGTGAGATGAATCTCAACTATCATATTCAGCCATTCTTTTATCACCATACAATCAGCATCCAGAAAAGCAATTATTGATCCTTTAGAATGTCTTATACCTAAATTTCGGGCTGAACCCGGATAGGTTTGCTCCTCCAGGTGGATTAATTGCACCCAGGGATATTGTTCTTTAATGATGTTTGGCGTTTTATCTGCTGAAGAATCAACCACTATGACTTCATAGGGATGTTTGGTTTCCATTCTTTCCAAGGCATCCAGGGTTTTACCAATAGTGTCTTCCGAGTTATAACTGGGAATAATTACCGAACAGAAGGTTTCCGGGATATCAACCATACTTTACTACTCCTTATTATATAATTACAATAAGATTTCTTTTAACCATCTTTACTCACAACTTCTTCAATTACTGTTTTCAACTTTTCTGAAAATACAGTCAGGGAACAAAACCGGTTAAAAACAGCATGACCGTTTTCCGCAATTCTTTTTCTCAGGATTTTATTATTTTTCAATCGTAAAATTGCTTCCGCCAGGGCCCGGGCATCTCCTCTGGTTACCAGTAAGGCGGATTTATTGTGCTCCAGTAATTCCTGTACCGGCTGGTTGCGCCCGGTAATAAGGGGCTTGCCCACGGCCAGGGCCTCCACCACTTTATTGGTACATATTCTTTCCGCCCTGGGATTTATCCCAAAAAAACCCAGACAGCAATCCGCTTCCGCCATAACAGCAGCCAAAGATTCATAAGGCACCCAATCGATAAATTCTACATGGGAAAGTTTTAAACGGACTGCAGTTCTCATATCCTTTTCATAGGTAATCCCTCTGCCAATGATCCTGAACTGAATATCTTCATCCCGTAATAAATCAGCAGCTTTGAGTATATATTCAACTCCATGAAAGGGAGCATACTCACCATGAAAATGAACCAGGAATCTATCCTTTTTCTTCCTGCCGGTTTCATTTCTTACCTTTTTAAAAAATAATTTTTCATTCACCCCTAAAAAAATATGAAAAAATTTTTCCCGGGGTATTTTAAATCTGGCTGCATAATTAATAATATGATTTTTGGTTTCTAAAATTATCTTATCAGCCAGCTGCATGGATAAGCGATCCGCAAACCGGAACCACTGGGAGCGTAAAGTATTACTGCCTGCTACTTCCCGATCGTATACCATGGTATCAAAAGTGGATACATAGAGATCAAACAATATTTTCTTGTTGGTCAACAATTTCACCCAAGGAAGGAGTAACTGACCGTAAAAACCGACAATAATCAACTGACAATTTCTGCTTTTTCTGAACACCTGCCATAAAAGTAAGGGATAATGCCAGAAGGATTTATCAGGTGGTAAACAGGTTACGAATTCATATCCGTTGTATTTCAGTGCCTCTATAATTGTTCTGGTTCTGGTATAGGAAGCTTCTCTTCCGGCAATATAGCATATTTGAGGGATCTTTTTACTTTTCCTTTTCATGGTTTTTCTTGTTCAGGGAAAGATTTATCTTTCTGATATAGTAAATTATATCTTCTAAAAATTTTCGGTTGGTAGAAATTAATTCTGCCATCAAGCCAATAACAAAAATCTGAAATCCAACGATCATAAATACAGCAGAAAAAATGAGGGATTGAATGTGACCACTGCTGTCACCAGTAAGGTAGAAATATAAAAATCGTAAGGATATCAGAAAGCCTACACCGAAGACCACACCTCCAATAAGGGAAAAAACTCTCAAGGGTTGATACAGGGTATATACTTTAAGAATTGTTCCCAACGATCTTTTTAAATAAGTGGGGATATTCTTAAACAGGCGGGAAGGACGCAACTGTTTATTGGTTCTGACCGGTATATGCTTTATGGACATATTCTTTTTCCCGGCCTGGATGACCGTTTCCAGGGTATAGCTAAATTTTGACAAAATACTGATCTGCAAAGCCGCTTCTCTGCTGAAGGCACGAAAACCACTGGTCACATCCGGAACAGTCGTACCGGATAATTGGCGCACCACCCAACTTCCCAGCCGCTGCAACCATTTTTTGATAAAAGAAAAATGTTCAACCGTCATCACTTCCCTATCCCCAATTACAATATCAGCCCTGCCCTGAATAATGGGATCAATCAATTTTTGAATATCTTTGCCTGCATATTGGTTGTCCCCATCCGTATTCACAATTATATCCGCATTGCGAAGCAGAGACTCCTTTAATCCGGTCGCAAAGCTCTGTGCTAATCCCTTATTATGCGCATGTCGAACAATATGATTAGCTCCTGCTTTTCTGGCTACCTCCACTGTTTTATCCGTACTGCCGTCATCAATGATTAGTATCTCTACCGCCTCAACTCCCTTGAATGTTCGGGGGATTTCTTTCAAGGTCAAGGGTAAAGTTTCTTCTTCATTGAAACAGGGAATTTGAATGATTACTTTCATAACACTACCTTACATATTTTTTCAAATTTTTCTTATAAAAATCATAGGTTTTTTCAATTCCTTCAGTTAATTCTGTCTGAGGTTCCCATTTAACAAATCGTTTGAGTTTTTCCACTGATACCACAAACTTTCTGATATCTATCTTCTCCCTGGCAGGCGGGAAGGGAACATGGGTGATCTTTCCCTTTCCCACAACCCTGACAACTTCTTTGACCATATTCAAAAAAACTGTCTCTGTTTCCGAACCTACAAAAAATATCTCTCCGTTGGTTTTATCACTCAGGGCAACTCTGATAAAGGCATCCACCGTATCATCTATGTATACATAATCCCTGGTTTGACTGCCGTCTCCGTAAACTGTAATGGGCCTATCCTGCATACAATTTGCCATAAACCAATTTAAAATGCCGTAAAAGCCGGCGTGCATTTGACAGCGGGGGCCATACACATTATTCAGCCGTAAGGATACTACCGGCAGGCCGTATACCCAATGATAGAGCAGGCAATATTTTTCTGCAGTCAATTTGTTAATGCCATAAATATCAGTTGGATTATCAGGATGCTCTTCATCAACCGGCAGGTACTGGGGCTCTCCCACCTGACCCCGAGAACCAGCATAAATTACTTTTGCCGGGGAGGACATTTTTCGCACCAATTCCAGAAGGGTTAGGGTGCCCAGACAATTTATCTCAGTATCTTTCCGGGGCTCTTCCATGGAAATTTCCCTGCCTACCTGGGCAGCCAGGTGAAAAACCATTTCCTTATTTTTTATCACCTTTTCTAACTGCTGTCCATCCCTCACATCTGCTTTGATAAAATCCACTTCTTCTCTGATAGTTTCAATATTGGCAAAATTCCAGCCATAAGGCTCCAAACAGGCATCCAGAATAGTTACTTCAGCCCCCAGTTCCACACAACGATGGGCAATACTGCTGCCGATAAATCCCAGGCCACCAGTTATCAAAACCTTCTTTTTCTTCAGTAAATGATAAGGAAAATCCGACATATGAATATTATCTCCTTACCTCATATAAATTTATTTAACAGATAGTAATATCTTAAATTCACCACCACCTGATCCGAGGATAGTAATACTTATTCAATAATCTCTTCAATATTATATTCCTTTATATCTCCGGCATGAGTAAATATTATCATTTCTCCGATCAATCCAATGGAGATCATCTGAATTCCTATAACCAGCAGCAAGGCCCCTAATATTAAAAGCGGCCTACCGGCAATTGGACCCAGGAGAAAAATTCGATAAAAGAAGAGATAAAGTTCTATTATCATGCCCAATATAATGAAAATTGTCCCCAAAAACCCGAGAAAATGTATTGGTTTTTTCGAATATTTGGTTAAAAAGAATACAGTTATAATATCCAGCATTCGACGTACATATTCCTTGGGATAGCGAAAACTCCGATATGAGCCCGGAATCTGTTCAACTTTCTCTTCCGCAACCTTATATCCCTGCTGCAAGGAAAGCACCGGGATAAAATTATAAAGATTTCCGTAATAGGAAATATTATCAAAAACATTCCGGTGGGATACAATAATGCCACTGTTCACATCGTGCAATCTGCGACCGGAAAACACACTGACCAGGATATTAAACAGAAATGAAACAATTTTATTCAACCAGGAGTCTTGACGGGGGGAACGCCAGCCTACAACCAGATCATTACCCTGTAAAAATTTTTTATATAATTTTTCTATATTTTCCAGAGGTACCTTGATCCGACCGCCATAGAATATAATTCTTTCCCCCTCAGAATACTTTAATCCGGCTTCCAGGGCACTGGCCTCTCCGAATGATGAACGCATGCGTATAATCTTTACCTGCCTATCCTTTTTTGATATGGCTTGTAAGAAAGCATAGGTCGCGTCCGTACTCCCATCATCCACAAAAACCATTTCATAAGAATTGGCTATCCGGGCCAGCATTTTCTTGGAAGAAGCATACAAACTCTTCACTGTATCCTCAATATTGTAAACTGAGACAATGTAGGATATTTTTTCTGCTTTATCCAATATATTATTTTTCATCCTAATCCTCATTGATATTCGACACTATAGGACTTAAGGTAGAGCCAGTCCTCTCGCCGGTTTTAACAATTAAACTGGCGATAAGCCCCAAAAAAATAAATTGAAATCCCACCACTAAAAGTAAAAAAACACCAGTCAAAGGAACATTAAGTTCCATGATATTCATATCATTAAACCCTATTTGGAATCCGCACCAGACAGCACCCAGCAATCCGGTCATAATGATTAGTAATCCAATTTTTCCAAAAAATCTCAGGGGACTACGTAAGTGTTTCAGGAAAAATCGTAATGAAACCATATCCATTAATACTCGGAATGTTCTGGTTAAATTATACTTGGATCTTCCAAATTGTCTGGGATAGTGTTTTACCGCCACCTCGGTAATGGTCGCACCTTCCACTCGGGTCAGGGCGGGCAGAAAACGATGCAGCTCACCGTACAAGCGAATACCATTAATTACTTCTCTCTTATACCCTTTCAAAGCACAACCGGTATCATGTAGCTTGATACTGGTTATAGAACATATTATTTTATTAGCAATAAGGGAGGGTATTTTTCGGAACAAAAGAGTATCTTTTCTTTTTTTTCTCCAACCGCTTACCACATCGTATCCCTGTTCAATTTTTTCTACAAGCAGGGGAATATCTCGGGGATCATTCTGAAGATCCCCATCCATAGTCACTACAATATCTCCCTGACTGATTCTGAATCCAGCATCCAAAGCAGCTGACTGGCCAAAATTTTTACGCAGCAGAACAGCCTTTACCCTCTTCTGTTTTCCAGCTATTTCTGTTATCACCTCTCTGGTTCCATCCCGGCTGCCGTCGTCAATAAAAATTATTTCATATTCTCTTTTCATACTTAATAATACTTGGTTCAAGGCCTTATAGAGAAGAGCAACATTATCTTTTTCATTATAAAGCGGTACCACTATAGACAAAGATTGAATAGATTTTTTGGGGTTTCTATTCATATCACTTCCCTAAATTTCAATGCTCCAGAGAACGCAACCAAAGTTCCAAAATGGCCAGAGTCCAGAGTCTATGAGAATTATTTTGTATTTTTTTCAGATGATCTTCTTTCATTTTATTAATATAATCAGGATTAAAATAATTACGTGCCTTTATTGTGCTTTCCGAAATCAAATCATAGACAAATTCCTTAACTGTAGGATTTTCCCTCAACCAGTTTTTCAACGGAATACTATGTCCCAGTTTATCCTTTCTATACACAATTTCTTGAGGTAGAAGTGGTTCAACTGCTATTTTTTCAATAAACTTCACATCTGAAAATCCTTTTATTTTTAATCTGGAGGGTATGGCTGCACAGTAGGTGGCTAAATCAGGATCAAGCAGAGGCATCCGGGGATTTAATCCCAAGCTTCTGGCCAGGGACATTCTTCTGAGATAAAACTGTACCACTGTCAGATAATCGGAAGCAAGTGATCTGCTTAACCTATCCTTCCCATCAGCCTGATGGTTATATTGAAGAATATCTTCATAGACATTTTCCGGGTTTTCACCGTACCACCATCCTCGTACTAACAGTTTTTTCAAATCGGAAGGAGTATAGTATACCCTCCAGCGATGGGTTCCCAAGGCGGCAGGATAGCGGAAACTCTCAGAATATCTTTTATATTTCACCCGAAAATCCTTTTTCTCTTCAGAATCTTCCAGGCTTCTGCCTAGCTTAAAGATCGGATACAGGATGAAATCCGGTATCCAGCCTATCAAACCGGTCACTTTATCCGCAATATACACAGGATGCCCGGCAAACAGCTCATCTCCGCCATCTCCGGTAAAAAGAGTGGTAACAGATCCGGCTGCATTTTCACTCAAGAGATAGGTGGCTATATTAATCCCCACATCACAAAAGGGTTCATCCATAAGCTTTACCATATTTTCTGCTTTTAACACATCCTGAGAAGTATAATCAATCAGATTAAATTTTGTCTTAAAAGTATCTGCTACAATTTTTGCATACCTTGATTCATCATATGATTTACCCTGACAACGGAAGGAATAAGTGTGAATTTCTTGTTTACCCTGAGAAGAAAGCAGTGAGACAATACTGGAAGAATCCAGACCACCGCTCAGGAAAGCACCAATTTTATCACTATTATTCATTCTGATCCCTACTGCTTCGGTCAATTTCTCCCGTATATTCTCTCCTATCCTTTCCTTATTATCTATTGTCTGAGATCTATAAGAAAGACTCCAGTACTTTTGCACGGTTACGGTTCCTTGCTTCCAGCCCAAGTAATGTCCAGGTAACAATCTCTGAATTCCCTGAAAGAAGGTTTGACTCCCGGGATTATAACAAAAGGTTATATATTTCATAAGCACCAAGGGATCAATACTTACTGTTCTCTGTAAAAAACGGGCTAGTAATCTCAGATCCGAAGAAAAAACAAAACCATCTTCCTCTAAACAATAAAAAACCGGCCTGGTATTCATCTTATCTGCAGTAATAACTATCTGGGTATTCTCTGTATCTTGGAGAACCAGGATAAAGGAACCGTTTAAATGGTCTAAAAAGGAGTTTCCCTGTTTTTTATATAACTCCCATACTGCTTTAGGAGTATTGTTTGTCCCCATACACTTGTAAACATCACCCTCTATTAGCAGGCTGTTATCTTTTAAGGAATACTGTTTAATAGCTGATTTGGAGCTGTCCTGGGTGTAGTAAATACTTATCCGGGAAACATTAAGGGGAGTGAGAACCTTGTCTTTCCCTGACCGCATATTATTTATGCTGTTTTTATATTTTTTCTGTAAGCTATTTCCTATGAGGCCCAAAATCATTATTATTGTCTCACTTTTAGAATTTTATTGAACAAAAACTTCTTAAATACCCTAATTTCATCCTGATCAAATACTCTTAACAAAAGTATAAGCATACCATACACTGCTATCATGATTACAGCTTTTAATATATCAAGTAAATCATTAAAAACAAAATATACGGGGATCACTCCCACGACCGCCAGTATGGGTTTATAAATAAATTTCAGTTGCTCCTTATAGATGATATGTTCTTGCTTCAAAAAAAGAATAAATATAACTAATGATAAATATTCTGTTCCCACGGTGGCAATTGCCGCCCCCATATAACCATAGAGAATTATAAGAATAAAATTGAGAACAATATTGGAAATATTTCTTCCTATATTCACAATCACAACTTTTTTCTGTTTATTGATGGCAATCAGAGTAGTGCCAAACAGAAAACGTAAATAGGAGGGAATTATGGCAATACCCAGAAGAGTAAGAATAGCCACTGAATTGGCATATTCTTCCCCCACCAAACCTATAATCACCACTTTTGCTAAAATGAGTACCCCCATGGTAATGATAATTGCTATCACTAGAATATATTTAAAAGACCTATCAAATAGTTTGCAAACCAGTTTTTTGGAAACCAGATGCCGGGAACTCAATTCAGGATATACTGCCGAGGTTATGATGTCCGGTACAAACCAGGATGCATTCAATATTCTTCTGGCTAAACTGTACCAACCCACTTCCTCAAATTTTCTCATTAAAGAAATCATCACCACATCAATATGCTCATAAATTTTAGTAATACTAACTTGGGCAATGAAAATAACACTTTCTTTTACCAACATAGTACAGGTTTTGATATCCAGCTTGGGTGACTTCCATTTATCCGACCTCACCAGAAAACTGACCAGAATACTGAAACTAATAATTCTTCCCACCAGCAGTACCGAGGCAACCATAAAAAGTCCTGCTCCTTGTATCAATAAAAATCCTCCCACCAGCATTAAAAATGATCGTTCCGAAACCACTGCTATGACATCATAGGTGAATTTACCCAAAGCTTTGAAAGAGGTGCGTAAGGTAAAATTAAAAGCTCTGAAGGTTTCTGCACCAAAAACAATCATTATGACGTAGCGTACCTGTAAAGGATACTTAGCCCTTAAAAAATAGGCTACAAGCAGGCAAATCCCAAAAACCAGAAATCCTACCAAGAGCTGAATAAACAAGGCATTAACTACATAGACGGGCATTTTTTCCCGATCCCGCACCACAACTTTGGTAATGGAATAATTAAATCCAAAAACAACAAAAAATACAAAAAGCCCCACAAATTCTATGGCAGTATTAAACATTCCCAGAATGGTATCACCTAAAAACCGGGCGGCTAATATGAAAAAGACGGAATTAAAAATCAAAGACATCTCGGACATACTGCTTAACAACGTATTGCCCACCAACTTCTGACTGCTGGAAACATTTTGTTTGGGATCATTCATGGGTATTATATAAATCTATAATTAAATCCTGATACTGCTGTATCATATTATCTTTACCGAAATTTTGATGTACAAACAATCTTGCCTGTCGGCCGTACTGGAGAGCTAAGGTTTTATCCCCCAATAATCTCTTTATGCCCCCGGCCAATCCTTGTACATCTCCGGGAGAATACATAATACCGCTTTTTTCAGGTTGAATAATATTGGGGATACCTCCCACCCTGGGGGCAACCACCGGGATTCCACAGGCCATAATCTCAATTAAAGAAAGAGGGTGCACTTCCTTTTTAGAGCTCAGCACCCCCACATTAAAAACCGGTATGATATCTTCAACCTGATCACAATGTCCTAAAAATTTTATG
Organism: uncultured bacterium; assembly: GCA_964554015.1. Classification (GTDB taxonomy): domain Bacteria; phylum Zhuqueibacterota; class QNDG01; order QNDG01; family CAYUAG01; genus CAYUAG01. Next base: position 8,387 of record CAZKMO010000026.1, on the reverse strand, counting down.
TTGTTTATAATATTAAGATTCCTGGCTAAGTGCTCTAATTCAGCTTTTCGGGGTCCGTCACCGATTAAAAGAAAATAGGTTTGGGGGAACTCATCCAGGATAAGGGGAACTGCTTTCAGCAATACTTCATGAGACTTAACAGGAGTAAGATTGGCAATAATACCTATAACCTTAGAGACTGGCTCCAAGCGCAATTTTTTTTTTATGCTCTTTTTATTTTGTACCTTCTCAAATCTGGTTAAGTCAATTCCGGTGGGAATGACTCTGATTTTCTCAGCATTGATATGCAGTTCATGGATAAACTCATTTTGCAAGAAAGTATTGGTTAATACGATCATATCTGTTTTGGAAATCAAATATCTATCAATACTTCGAAAAAAGGAAGGATAGATACCTTTATATGACGTTCCTGCTCTTCTGATAATAAATTTCAACCCGGCCAGTTTAGCAGCCACCGGTACAATAAACGACCCTATACCCAGGGCAAAATACAGTATTCCATCTACCTGCCGTTTCTTCATCAAATTAATTAATGGTACAATTTTAAAAATATCGAAAGATGTTTTCATGGCAATCACATCTTTCTGTATTCCCTCCCAGTCCAGAAACTTAAAATATTTGTTGCGAATGTCAGGCTGTAACTTCTTACCCTTGTGAGAGGGATAAAACAAAACCACCGAAAGCTCAAAAAGACTTTTATCCAAATCATTTATTAATTCTTTGAGTGCTTTCTCATACCCACCCAGTCCATAGCTGGAGATCAGAATCATAACATTTATTTTTTTATTATCACTTACTTTATGAAGCATCTGGCTGCCCACCAGTACATTTTTAGAATTATATTCAAGAATTTCACTGCTACTCTTACCACAATCTGACCGCCGGCTTCTCCCAGCATATCAATATTTTTACCCTGAAGTGTTCTCTTGTCAGGTCTGACTTTAATTTTCATTATATTTTTTCGCTTTCGGAGTATCCCGGGGAAACCCTTAAAGAAAGCAACCATACCTTTTAAGTAGTCAACCCCTCTTCCCTTTAATATAAAAAATCCGAAAACAAATAACTGATACAAGAGAATAGCGGGCAGTAAAACCAGAATTGTCCGTAAATTATAATTTTTCCATATAAACCAAAGCCGGTTTCTAACTTGATATTGTATCCAGCGGATGCCTTTTTTCTCCTGCCGGTGATATACCTGCGCCCGGGACACCACCAGACAGGGATACCCGCATATTGTCATCCGGAAACTGAAATCTCCATCCTCCCAGCCGAATATAAAATCTTCATCAAAAAACCCTATCTTTTCTGCCTTCTTCCGGTCAATCAACATAATCCCGCCCGGGGAGGCGCCAACCTGCAGGGGCTTTTCCAGTTCATAGGGATTTGCTATGGCTCCACCCACAAAATGGATGTTACTTCCATTATATTGGATATGGTCACGTTCTTCATAACTTCGAATCTGGGCAGTGACAATACCTGCTTCCGGATACATCCTAAAACCATCGACAAGTTGAGACAAGGCCCTCGGGGATAACACTACATCCCCATCCATTAAAAGCACCAATTCTGCTTCAGATTCTCTTAATACCCGGTTGCGGGCCGGATTAGGGCCCTTGTTTTCGGGAAGAGTGAGGATGCGCACCTTAGGATATTTATTCTTGATAATATCTAAACTGTTGTCAGTGGAACAGTTATCAACCACCACTACCTCCGAAATTTCCTGATATTCCTGGCCTGAAACCGATTCTAGGGTTTCTCCTATGACCTGGGCATTGTTGTAATTAATGATACCGATGGCTACCTTGGGTTGAGTCTGTGGCGATTGGGGTACTTTACGTTTTTTAATTATGGAAGCAGGAGTACCGGCTGCAATGCAGTAGTCCGGTAAGTTTTTGCTTACCACCGAGCCTGCCCCTATTACCACATGCTTTCCTACCTGCACTCCGTCAAAAATAGTGACCTGCGCTCCCAGCCATCCCCCGGAACCTATTTCCAGCCCCTGAGAGCTGCGTCCCTGATCCACCACCGGAAGGGCAGGGTCTTCAAAATTATGGGTGCCTCCTACCAGATAACAGTAAGCAGCAAATAAATTCTTTTCCCCCACTCTGACTCTGCTGGCAGAAAATATCATACAATTTGCACTGATATTAACTCCGTTTTCCAGAATTATGTCACCATTTTGACAGTTAAGCACTGTATTTCTGCCTATAAAAACTCCATCCCCTATAAAAATACCCCGGTTATCTGTCCCTTTGGCATCAAGCACACAATTATCATCAATCACCACATTATCACCAATAAATATTTTATGCGGGTGTCTGATTACCACACCGGAACCAAAGGTTACATTTTTACCCACAAATCCCAATAGTTTAGCATAGAGTTTTCCTCTTAAGAATAATCCCATAGCCCCGGGCAGAGATTTGCTAAAGCAGGTAATAATTTCATATTTAAATAATTGGAGAAAACTTTTCTGACCCAGAATGAGTTCTTGATATTTTTTTACCTTGCCTCCCTCTTTAACCAACTCCTTCTGTACATCAATGGTTTTTTTATTCTTCATTTTTTTATATAAAATAAAATTTATGGATTACAATAATATTCCTACATCCTGCTATTTGTTCAGTAATCCTTGCGATTTATACCATTCTGCTGTCTGTTTAAGCCCGGTAAATAAATCAACTTTAGGATTATATTGTAAAAGACTCTTGGCTTTGGTGATATCAAAGGCACGATCTTTTAAAAAGAAATCCACCCTTCTTCTATAAACAGGCGGATTTATTTTAAAAGGTTTGCACAGCACCTCACAAATGGCTCCTGCCAGCCAGAGCGGCCATACCGGATAATGCCGTTGGGACAGTTTTACTTCCAGCACATCTGCGATTACCTGTACCAGTTCATTGAGAGTGGTGTATTCGGCTCCGGCCAGAGTAATGACCTGTCCTTCAATATCGGGCGTTTCTCCCATTAATATGATTCCTTCCACCAGATCATCGATATAGGTGAGGTGGTAGAGGACTTCCCCGGATCCGAACATACGAAAGGTTCCCTTATTGATATACTTAAATAGTTTGAGAAAACGGGTATCACCGGGTCCGTAAATTCCCACCGGACGGAATACCACTCCTGGAAGTCCCTGTTCTTTAAAAAAATCAAGAGCCAGCAATTCTCCCTGCATTTTGGATTCCTGGTAATAATCTCCGGGATTATAAGGATGCTCTTCCGTAGCGGGGGGATTTTCAACTTCTCCTTGTACTCCTACTGTACTGCAGTGGATGAACCGTTGTATTCCCTCCATTTTAGCGGTTTCCAGAAGATTCCTGGTTCCGTCTACATTCACCTCAAAAAAACGCTGGGTGGGAATATTCTGCTCCCGGTATACAGCCGCAATATGGTATACTTTCTCAATCATGTGCGTTCACCTCCGGGAGTACCAGTCCTCTCACCTGGTCTCCTTTCCTTATTAATGCTCTGCACAAATATCCCCCGGTAAAACCTGATGCTCCAGTAACCAAAACTTTTTTCTTCATACTTTAATCTCTTTTGAATTGTGTACTTTTTACAGGAATACTATGAAACTTTTTCTTATGCTGTTGTATAGAACTTTTTTACTGTATCAATTTCTCTGTTTTTACGATTTTGATCCCAGTTCAATTCCGAAGCCATAAGATCTGCGCAGGCAGAAAGAACCGTATCACCGGGATTGCCGGCTGATCCCAGATCAGTACGCCGCAGAATTACATCCGCAAGGGTTCGGGCCATTTCTTCTCTCACTGCATAGAGTATCTCAGCTTGAATAACCTCATCTGAACCTTTTATCAGCTTGCTTAACTCGGGATTGTCAGTACAATATTTAATAATCCGATCAAGGGCGGAACCGTAGTTTAATACCAGATGTCGAATGGTCTTTCCCCTGAATTGCGATCCATATGAATGTAAAGCATCAGTGAGAAAATGATCATAATTATCAATAGCCCCGCCGCTGAGTCTCATTTTATTATGCTTAACGGACTTGATGTTCCTATCCAGTTTTTTTAAAATAAGCTTTATACTCTTCTCCGCCACATCCCGGGCAGTAGTGTACTTTACGCCAGACACACTGATCAATCCACTAATGCCATTCTCTTTTTGGTGATCAAATATGGTATAATGTTTGGTAAGTATTACCTCCCCGGTACTTTTATCGATACCATCCATAGGTAAAAACCCTTTTAAAACCAGACTTATCTCATCTCTGGATATGGTCTGGTTATGAAGCGCAGTATTGGCTTCCTCCAAGGCTTCTCTAATCTCGGGTTCAGTAATCTGCATCTGGTCAGGACTGCCCTTATAAGGCCGGTGAAAGGTGCCGATAATGGTATGCTCTCTCCAGGGAGTCATAAACAATACTCGCCTGATTTTTCTTCGACTTCCGTCCGGGAGAGCATAGGGATAATTACTGTAAACCCCGGCTGCATTGTCCTGGAGTAATTTTTTATTCACCACCAGATTCAAAGCAGTGGAAAGCTGGATCCGGGGAATAGTATTGACAGTATCAGCATTATTAAGAAATTGATTAACCCATCCTCCACAGGTATTTAATACCATTTTACTTGCAATAGAAAACTCTTGACCACTTAGTTGATCACGTACCTTAACCCTGCTGATGTGATTATCCTGGACAATTAGATCCGTTCCCTTCATATAGTTAGCAACCTCTGCCCCCATTTCAACTGCGGATTTAACAAATGCCAAGGTAAGACGCTCGGTATTATATACCTGGCCATCGGTCCATAAGGCTCCTCCATTGTATTTAACCGGATCAATAAAGGGTATCATGTCCAAACATTTTTTCCTGGAAATAACCTTACCCGTGGGTATCTTTTTTTGGGGATCGTGCAGAAAATTACGGTCAAAACTGATTATGTCGTTGAGGAGCATTCCCACAGCCATAACTTCTTTCCCTTTCATAAAATGGCCATACGTGGGCATTACACAGGTAAAGGGATGAGCGAGATGAGGTGCAAGCTGCATCATTAAACGCCGCTCCCGAATTGATTCTCTCATTCGGATAACATCTAATTGCTGCAGATAACGCAAGCCACCGTGAATTATTTTCAAACTGTTGGCCGAGGTGGCCCCGCCAAAATCATTTTGCTCAATTAAAACTACAGACAAACCCTGAAGGGAAGCCTCCCAGGCAGCTGCTGCTCCGTAAATACCCCCTCCTACTATAAGGAGATCATAGGTTTTCTCAGTCAATCTTGATAAATTTCTCTTCATAAACTCACTTTTTTTAAAAGGTACACTATTATCTATTTTTATTAATGTAATGAATATAACAAAATTTTTATCAAAATAAAAGAAGTATGATTATTTAATGCCAAAGGCCATTATATGCCATCCCCAAGGTCTAACCAAAGACCGGGGAATAAGATTAAATATATTTACAAACAAGGTATTATAAAAAAATGCTTTCAACCCTTTATGAAGGCGGGTTTTAACCGGAAATCGTTCCGGAACCAGTTTTACCTCCTTGAATTCTGATAATAATTCTTTAAACTCTTTTATTGTATATAGATCCAGTACCGGGGCATCTTCATGCTCCAACCCCACTTTCATCAATTTAGATAGCACCATAAGCCACCCTTTAGCGTTATACACCATGCCCATAAATTCTCCCCCCTCTTTTAAAACTCTATAAGACTCCTCCACCATCTTTCTGCTGTCAGCGGTATATTGCAGTACTCCGTGCACATATACCAGATCAAAACTTTTATCTTTGAATTCAAGCGCTTCCCCGTTCATTACCCGTAAATCTGCCTTAAGTCCATTAATTTGAAAATTCTTCTTAGCCAGATCAATAGCGGTTTCAGAAAGGTCAACTCCGGTAACTTCTGCCCCACCCCGGGCAAATCGTATTAAATCAATACCGGCTCCGCATCCAATTTCCAGGACCTTTTTACCCTTATATCCCTTAAAATCAACCACAGTGGGAAGATAGCGAAGTTTATCAAATCTGTATTCATCCAAATCCTCAAAGAATCCTTTGGATCCGATGGGATGCTGGACAATCTCCAGATCATGAATATGCTGGTTCCAGTATTCTTTGATCTCATTTAGCAATTTTCTCTTTTCTTCTGATTTCATCATTACCTCTCTTTTTTTCCTTATAATTATTACTTATTCTCTCCTAACAACCTATTTTGCATAAAGATCGTACCACTGCTGAAAAAACATCAAGGCCCAAAGAATATGACAGTGATATTCTATTCCCTGCAGATGTTCATCCCTTAATCTACCGACAAATTCCGGGTTGAAAAATCCCTGCTGCCCTATTCTGGTTTCATTGAGATAATCGATCATCATGGGTTTTAACTCTTCCCGTATCCAATTTTTGATGGGGATACTGAATCCTTGTTTATCTCTGTTCTGGACTTCTTTAGGGAGATCATTCCAAAAAGTCTTGTTTAAAATATATTTGGTTTTGAAGAGCTTCATTTTTAAGCGAGGGGGAAGGGAAAAGGCAAATTCAACCAGGCGGTGGTCTAAAAAAGGCACTCTGGTTTCCAGAGAGGTTGCCATGGACATACGATCCACTTTTACCAGGATGTTATCAACCAGATAGGTTTTCAAATCAATATACCCGGTTCTGGTAATATCATCTGTATTTTCATCCAGCTGTTCTGCATATTGATAAATAAAATCATAGGGGTGCGCATCGGCAATTGAATCTAATATATCCTTACTTAGCAGTTTTACCCTTTCCTGCTGCTGCAGAAAAACCATCCAGCGTACATGATATAACCTCTCCGGCAGCCAGGTTCCCCGGATAAAACGCTTATAGCTGTTTATCAATCCTTTTTTCTTTTCCGTGGGTGATATTTTTTCAGCCAGAAAATTGAATAGGGGTTTGCCCGGTAACCATTTATAAAATTTTTGAGCAAAAACATGGGCGCGATAGGTATCATACCCGGCAAATAGCTCATCTCCTCCGTCTCCGGAAAGAGTTACTTTCACAAAATCCCGGGCAATTTTTGAAACCAGATAGGTGGGAAAAATTGAGAAATCACCAAAGGGTTCATCAAACTGCTTCACCAGTTTTTCGGTTAAATCCAAGGCATCCGCTTCCAAAGTAAATTCATGATGTTCGGTGTTATACTTTTGAGCCACTGCTCTGGCATATTTCAATTCATTATAGGATGATTCCTTGAATCCGATGGAAAAAGTTTTTACCGGGGTGTCCATTAAGTGAGCCATAGTGGCAACGGTTATGGAGGAGTCGATCCCCCCGGATAAAAATGCTCCCAAGGGAACATCGGAAATCAAACGCAATCGGACAGAATCGGTCATCAACTCCTGCATCTTTTGCCGGGCCTGTCCTTCATTCCAGGATTTTTGCCGGGGAAGAAAATCCCAGTAACAGGTATTGGTTAAAATATTATCAGACCAGGTTAACCAGTGCCCCGGTTTCAATTTTCGAATTTTCTGGAAAATTGATCTGGGGGCAGGAATGTATTCAAAGGTTAAAAAATTATTCAAGGCAACTGTATCAATGGTTTTATCTATAGCCGGACAGGGTAAAATTGCTTTTATCTCCGACCCAAATACCAGTTTTTCCTCATCCTCATAATAGTAAAGAGGTTTGATGCCTATTCGATCTCTGGCCAGCATTAATTTTTTCCTTTTATCATCCCCGATAGCAAAGGCAAACATTCCATTCAATTTTTTACATACACTCTCTCCCCACTCTTCATATCCATGTACAATTACTTCTGTATCAGTGGAGGTTTTAAAATTATGCCCTCGGTCCTGCAGCTGCTGCTTGAGAACCGGAAAATTATATATCTCACCATTAAAAACAATGGTAAGAGTTTGATCTTCATTACTTAAAGGCTGATGTCCGGTGTAAAGATCAATAATGGACAGACGCCGCATTGCCAGCCCTGCCGAAGAAAATACCTGGATACCAGCATCATCAGGACCCCGGTGGCTAATGGTGTTATTCATGGCCTGCAAGGTCTGTTCAGAAGGTGTTTTTAGCCCATCTTTATAAACAACTCCACAAATACCACACATTTATTTCCTTCCCCCCCTGGAATCTGATACTACTTGTTTTAACTTCTGCTTATACACCTGATAGCTATATTTTTCTTCTGCTAGTTTTAGGGCATTTTGAGCTATCTTCTGAGCTTGTGAAGCATGGGTTAAAATATAAACTATGCCCTCGGCATAACTATCAGGATCTGGCTTACAAAGCTGTGAAACATCTGTATTCAAAACCTGGGTATGAGTGAGTAAATCAGTAGCCACTATGGGTACCCCGGATCTGAGATAGCTGTAAATTTTTAAGGGTGTATTAGTGCCCTTGGTGCGCGGTGATAATAAAATATCAGCACAGCGGTTAT
>CAZKMO010000025.1:0-28427 GCA_964554015.1 uncultured bacterium | reverse complement strand
GAAATTAACGGAATCCAATCGATTGGAACTGGTTTTTACTGAACCCATTGAAAAGAATTCAGCGGAGAATCGGGAGAATTATATAATTAAATCAAATATAGAAGTATTTGATGCAACCTTAGATACCTCTACTTTAAAGAAAGTGTATCTTCAAACTTCTGATCATATGCCGGGTATGCAATATTCAATAAGTGCTGAGAATATTAAAGATCTTGCTTCTAAACCCAATATTATTGAACCGGGAGTATGGAAAACTTATTCTATGGGAACCTCAAACAATACTTCTGATAAGACCGGACCTAAAGTGGCTCGATTGGATTTAATATCTCAGGAAAGGTTGAGGGTATTATTTACCGAAACTGTAAATAAAGAAACTGCAGAAGATTACACAAACTATTCTATTGATGGAAGTATAAAAATAAAGTCAGCAAAACTTGATACAACTGGTTTAAAAGTTGAATTACAAACATCGGAACATAGTATTGGCAGCCCTTATTCAGTCAGTGTAAGTAATATCTATGATAATGCACCGCAGCATAATGATTTGATATTTACTAGTCCGGTAAAATATATTCTAGGGAAGAACGGCGTTTCCCTAAATAGCTTAAGTAAAGATAATTATACCTTGAATCTCACTGATATCGGAGAGAAAGTATATTTTGACAGAGATTATACTATTGAACAAATGCCGCAGGTTTTACAGGATGCCATTCAAATTAAAACCAGCAATAATGACAAACAAAATTCCGAAGATTCCTTCTTGAATTTCGAATTAAGAGGAGATGCCACTATTTATTTGGCTTATGATAAGAGGATAACCAATAAACCAGAATGGCTGGAAGAGTGGGAAATAACCGGAGATCAGTTAATAAATTCACGAAATGATATCTATCAAATTTATTCCAAGGAAGCTTCAACCGGAAAGTTTCATATGGGGGGAAATATGGGCTCCATGGATGATAATATGTATCTGGTGTTTATTAAACCTCATTTTGATAAAAAAAGAGTTTTATTGAATTTGAATAAAGCTGCTTACAGTGTCAATTATGTTACGGTTGGTGATAATTATTATATTGATCGTGATTATACTGTAGCTTATGTTCCTGATTCATTGCGTGATCTGTTATGGATTCAAACTGCCAATGATGATAAACAAGAAAGAGCTGATGATTTTCTACAGTTCACATTGAAATGCTCTTCCAATGTATACATTGGATTTGATTCTAAGAATCCTTCCTTGCCGCGTTGGCTTAATGAAAATAAATGGGAACGGTATGATAAACAGATTATTGATTCTCGGGGAGTACCGTTTGATATATATTATAACCAAGAAGATTCCGGATCTGTAGTTCTGGGAGGGAACTGTGGAGGACCGGATGATAATATGTATTTTGTGGTCATTGAACCTTTGGAAGATATTGGCAGCATAGAAGATTCAAGAGTTCCAGGTTATTTTACGCTTCGTCAAAATTATCCCAATCCCTTTAATCCGTCCACACAAATTCCCATCACCAGAATCGATTATATCATTGAGAGGGGAAATACACAAAAGGATAAAGTTACTTTAAAGATATATAATATTTTAGGGCAACTTGTTAAGGATTTCAAATTATCTTTTGGGGATATGACAGTGGGAAATCATTCTGTAACCTGGGATGGTAGAAATTATAAAGGGATACCTGTTGCTAGTGGTATATATTTTTATACTATCCAACAAGGGCACTATGCTACAACAGAGAAGATGTTGTTATTACGATAAAGGGTAAGTATGGAATTAATCCTAGTTGTATTATTTGGCTTGATTATGGGAAGTTTTCTCAATGTTGTTATATACCGAATGCCTAGAAAAATATCCATAGTAACACCACGATCGTATTGTATAAATTGTAATAAAAAAATCAATTTTTATGATAATATTCCAATATTTAGTTTTTTATTATTAAGAGGAAGATGTAGAAATTGCAGAGAAAAAATATCCTGTAGATATCCCCTGGTTGAATTGATAACTGCTTTATTACTGACTGCTTTTTATATTAAATATGGATTAACTGAAGAATGGGTACTATCAGCTGTTTTAGTTATATTTCTTATTCCGATGAGTGTTATTGATATTGAGAAGGGAATTATTCCCAATAAACTTATTATCCCCTGTTTAATTATTGGCATTATACTTGTTCTTTTATTACGTTTTGAAACAGTTTTAAGCAGTTTATTGGGAGCAATAGCAGGCGGAATTTTTTTCCTTATTTTAGCCGTACTAGGAAAATTTCTCTTTAAAAAGGACAGTATTGGGGCAGGTGATGGAAAATTATTCGTAACTGTAGGTTTTTATTTAGGTTTAATAGGTTTTTTTCTTGCATTCTTTTTTATTGGAATACTTTCAGGTGTCTTTGTTATTATTGGACTTATAACAAAGAAAATTAATTTTGGAGAAACAATACCCTTTGGCCCATTTATTGCATTATCTACATTGATAGTAAAGTTTTATTTTGGTGAACTCATTACTAGTAATGCAATATTATTGAGTTTAATATAAAACTCACATTGCAGCGAGGATTTGTTAAATTAATGAAGGAATTTTGAGGGCTGAATGGATTTAAGTGAAATTAAATATTCTGAAAGTGAAATTACCACAGAAACAGTAATAGAGGAAAGAATAAAGATTACTAAAAAAGAAATATTAATTGTGGATGATGATCCGTTAGTAATTAAGCTATTACAAGCACCATTACAAAAAGCGGGTTATCAGGTTAAAGTTGCAGATCAGGGTTTAAAGGCTCTGGATATGGTAAAAAAGAATCCCCCGGATCTTATTTTACTCGATATCCTTATGCCCATGCTGGATGGTTTTAAGGTAACTCGTCTATTGAAATTTGATAAACGATTTAAAGATATTCCAATTATAGTGCTTACTTCCCGGGCAACCGAAGGCGAAAGAAAAATGGGTGAACAGGTGGGAGCGAATGAATTTCTTTATAAACCATTTCGACTTAATCAAATTTTAAAGGTGGTCAGAAAGTATTTAGATGGCTAAACAACAAACCTCAACAAAATCTGCTAATAAAAGAACTCCCTCTCGGGAAGATGATCGAAGTCTTGCCCGAGTACTAGTGGAGAGAAGACATTTAACTCTTCAACAAGCCAAAGGTTTACTGGCCAGACTTAAAAATGGAGAAAGTAATAATTCCCTGGAAAATATTCTTAAAGAGGAGGAAATACTTACTGAAGATATCATTCTGGAAGCAAAAGCATCTTTATGGAATGTACCTTTTATTGATTTAAGAAATTATGAAATTGATCCTGAAGTTCTTGAACTAATACCGGGAGATGTGGCAAAGCGGTATCGATTTTTTCCTCTCTTCCGCATTGATGAAACCTTGTTGATTGCCATGTCTGATCCCAAAGATGTAAATGCTATTGATAAAGTAACTCAATTGACCAAACTGGATGTCTCGCCTGCATTATCTTCTTCACAAGCGGTCATAGAAGCCATTGAAAAATATTACGGAGAAGAAGTTGAAACTGTAGAGCAAAATCTCAATAATGATGAATTTCAAGATATTCTTGAGGTTATTGAAGCCCAGGAAGAGCAGGATGTAACCGGTGAGCAGGAACAAAGTGTTCAGGATCTAGAAAGATTAGCCGAGGAAGCACCGGTTGTTAAAATGACCAATATGGTGTTAATGCAGGCCATTATTCAGGGAGCATCTGATATTCATATAAATCCAGAGGAGGATCAGGTAAGGGTAAGATATCGTTTGGACGGCGTTTTACAGGATAGCCACCATCTGCCCAAAAATCTTCAGGAAGCCTTGATCTCCAGAATTAAAATTTTGTCCAATCTTGATATTGCAGAGCATAGAATCCCTCAGGATGGACAAATGCATGTGAAAATGAAATCAGGTAAAGAAGTTGATATGCGAGTTTCTACCTTACCCTCTGCTCATGGAGAAAATGTTGTTTTACGTATTTTAGACAGAAATGCAGCTTTAATGGATTTGCAGAACCTGGGATTTGAAGATGATAATCATAAGAAAATTATGAGTTTGATAAGTAATGCCTATGGAATTATCCTGGTTACCGGACCTACCGGAAGTGGAAAAAGTACAACTCTTTATGCATCTTTAAATATACTATCAACCATAGAAAAAAATATCATTACCTTGGAAGACCCGATCGAATATCGACTTCCCCTGATACGACAGTCCCAGGTTCATCGAAAAGCAGGAATGACCTTTGCCAAGGGATTACGGGCTATACTGCGTCAGGACCCTGATATTGTTATGGTGGGTGAAATTCGAGATCAAGAAACTGCCAACATAGCAGTTCAAGCAGCCTTGACCGGTCACCTGGTTTTATCAACACTTCATACCAATGATGCTGCCAGTGCAGTTACCAGATTGGAAGAAATGGGAATAGAACCTTTTCTTATTTCCACAGCAGTGTTGGGAGTTCTGGCTCAACGGTTGGTCAGACGTATTTGTTCTAATTGTAGAGAAGAGAGTGAAAAGCCTGAGGATATTGAAATTCCGGAAGAGGTAATTAAAGGTCTGGGATTAAAAAAAGATGAACTTAAGTTTTTTAAAGGCAAAGGCTGTAGTCGGTGCAGAAATACAGGATATAAAGGAAGAATATCAATTGTAGAGGTTCTCCCCGTAACCAAAAAGATAAAAACTCAGATTCTCAAGGGAGGATCCACCCTTGATGTTGAGACTGCTGCTGAAGAAGAAGGTATGCATCCCTTGGTGTATGATGGTTGGATTAAAGTTATGAAAGGCATTACCACCATTGATGAAGTAATAAGGGTTACCAATATCAAATAAAAAACCGGATAGGAGTGATTTTAGCATATGCCATCATATGAATATAAAGCCTTAACCAGTTCTGGTAAAGTGATTGAAGAAGTTATTGAATCACCTAATAAAGAGCGGGTGGCAAAGGAGATTTTCAAGAAAGGGTATAAACCGGTATCCATTAAAGTAGTAAAAGTAGATGCCCAGAAAAAAGGAGGAGAGTTACAGCTTTTTACGAGAAAGGTAAAAATTGATCAAATTGTATTATTCACCAGACAACTGGTCACTCTTTTACGAGCAGGTGTTCCTTTACTGACTTCGCTGGAAGCCTTGGGCTCTCAGTCCAATACTGAGATGAAAGAAGTACTTAATAAAGTATATGTGAGTGTGATGTCCGGGAAAAGTTTATCGCAGGCTTTAGCTGATCATCCCAAGGTATTTTCCCAGCTTTATGTGAATTCTGTATATGCCGGTGAAATGAGTGGTAATCTGGATGAGGTTCTGGAACGTTTGGTAACCGTTATTCAGCATGATGCGGAGACCAAGAAAAAGGTTAAATCTGCAGTTAAAATGCCTATGTTTGTTCTTTCCTTTATGATACTGGCCATGTATATTCTTTTAACCCAGGTAGTACCTAAATTTGGAGATATGTTTGAAAGTATGAATATGCAGCTTCCCTTCTTTACCAGACTACTTATCGGGGTAAGTGATTTTTTTGTTCATTATGGTATTTTTCTTTTAGGTGGTATCGTCATTGGGGTGATTGCTTTTTCTGTATATATTAAGACCGAACAGGGGCGATTACAATGGGATGCAGCTAAAATGAAAATTCCAGTAGTGGGCGACTTAATTAATAAAAGTGTAATGACCAGGTTTACTAAGATGTTTGAAACTTTAAATAAAAGCGGTCTTCCCATTATTCAGACTCTGCAAACAGTATCGCAGGCAGTGGGTAATGCCGCAGTGGAACAATCAATTAAAAAAGTTGCTTTAGGTGTTGAAAAAGGCCAGGGTATATCCGGATCTATGAAGAGGATAAACCTTTTTCCTCCCTTGGTAATGCGGATGATTTCCATTGGTGAACAGTCCGGATCATTGGACGAAATGCTTTCCAGTATAGCGCAACATTATGATATGGAAGTGGAATATGCAATTAAATCCTTGACTTCTTTGATTGAGCCAATACTAACTGTCTTAATTGGTGGTATGGTGATGGTACTGGCGCTGGGAATTTTTATGCCTATGTGGGGTATGGTGGGGGCATTATAATAAGATATGTTAGTCATTTATAGCAAAGGAGAGAAAAAAATCAGGTTCAGGATGAATGAATCACTAAAAAAGGAAGGGGGTGAATAAGTTAAAATAATTTTGTAAAGCCCAGTAGGTAACACTGAACATAAAATTTTTTGAAGTAAGGAGAAAAAAATGAAACATTTAAAAGAAAGGGGTTTTACCCTTATAGAATTAATCATTGTTATGGTTATTATTGGTATTTTAACTGCAGTTATAGTCCCCAGATTTTTGGATTTAAGTGATGCCGCGGAAACTTCAGCTTGTAAGCAGAATCAGGCTTCTATTAAATCTGCAGCCAATATTGGATATGCTGATTTGGCATTAGCTGGGACCGCACGATATCCAAGCGATATTGCCGAAATGGTAACTCAAGGATGGCTGGAATCAACACCTTCATGTCCTAGTGGTGGTGGATATGATGGTGGATATAATTCTACTACCGGAGGTTGTACTTGTCCTAATAACTCTGACCATAATATTTAGTAATATTTCAGTATTGTAAGGTAAGGTAAATTCACAACCACAGAGTTCACAAAAAATTGGTATTATACAGTGAACTCTGTGGTTATCCTGACGGAGCGTAAATTTGATTGTATGTTTTGTTTGTTTATTTTTATAGTATAGGATTAGATTAAAAATATGTTAAGAAATATACAAAATATTAACTTAAAAGCTCTTTTAAGAGACAATGGATTTACTTTTATGGAAGTTGTTACTGTGATCTTAGTTATTGGAGTTTTAACCGGTGCGGTTGGCATATCAATAGAAAATGTTAATTCCAAAGTACGTCTTTCCAATGCAACTGCTAGGGCATTGGCGGATATAAAAGAGTTGAAAGAAAAAGCCTTGAATGAGGGTAAATCTGTTAGTATAACAGTAAATCCAGGGGCAAATTCCTATACCTTAAATGTTGACACAACAACTGAAACTGTATATTTTAATCAAGGTGATTATAGAGGAGTAACCATAAGTTCTACTTCATTTAGCGGTCCGCTTGTTTTTGATATGACAGGACAGCCAACTGATAATGGCGGTGATTTTGCCGGAGAGAGAATTTTTATGAACATTAATGATGGTGATGCTGAAATCCAAGTATGGGGCAGATCCGGTTTGGTAACTGTTAACATGTATGGTATGCAAGAAGGATGCGGATGTAGCGGAGGATGCTAAAAATGGTGAATGGAATGAAAAAATATTTGATTCAGGGTAAAAAGCAAGAGGCATTTTCTCTGGCCGAACTTGTTATAATTATTGTGGTTATCGGTATTTCAATTGTACCCCTTACTAATATTGTCAGAAGCAATCAAAAAGGAATGGGTGATATTGCCCTTGTAGTTCAGGCGGAATATTTCACCCAGAGTGTTATGGAAGAGGTTATTGCGGATTATAAATCTGCCAGCCGGGGATATGACTGGGTAATAAGCCACTGGACCGGTGCATCCGTAACTTATCGGGATATGACTGCTGGGGTGGGTATTGTTGAGGATTATGATTCGGATACAGAAATACAGTTTGCCGATGTGGTGGTGGGAGTGAATTTGGCAAATGGATTCAGTACTCGTTTAACTTGCCGCATTGTGGATAGTGACATTTAATAATAAGTATAACCATAGTTTATAACAATTCTCTTTTAAGGGGGAGGATTATATGTTAAAGAAGAATGGATATACGGTAATGGAATTGGTGGTAGTGATGTTTGCCATGAGTATTGTCACGGCAGCCATTGCACCATTAATCAAAGTGAACGTTGATTCTTATTTGAATGTCACAGCAACTAAGTTTAAACTACAGACTGCTAGAATCTGTTTTAATAAATTACTTACTGAAATGAGGCAATTTAATGGTACTGCTGATCTGGACAAAATAGAAGATGATGAAATAGAATTTTTTGATGCTAATGGTAATTGGGTGGAATATATATATAGTGCTGATGATGAGGCTATCGGTAGAACTAATCAGGGGTATCTGTTCTCTCCCAATCATGATCCTCTGATCGGAGGAGTGGAAAGTTTTCAACTTACTTATTATGATTATGATGGAAATACAACTACCAGTATAAGTGATGTACACCGTATAAAAATCTATATGGTTCTTAAAGATCCAGAGGATGAGACTAAAAAATTCTATTTGGTTGATCAGGTTTGTATAAATAGATTTTAAAGATATGTAGGTGATGAAATGAAGCATGAGAAAAATGAAAAAGGTTTTATATCAGGATTTGTAGTGTTTTTTGTGGTAACCTTAACCTTGATGGGTGTGGGCGGGGCCATATTAATGAACGGTGAAGGAGGAGGCGTAGCATCTACCAATGAACTTATACAGACAAATTATGCGGTTGAGTCAGCCATGTGGTTAACACTTGAGGCTAATTATAATAATACTTTAGATGAGTTGGTGGATAAAGTCCCCTTTTCTATTGGTGGTGTTACCATATCAGCTATAGATACTACAACGGCCAATGTAATCAGGATAATAGCCTCAAATACTAACTGTACCAGAGAAATAGATGCTAGTGTAGATTACGTTCCAGGAGTGGTTGGTATTTACTCCACGGATGCTGTTGATTTTGATGATATTCAAATGAGGGATGAAGATGGTGATGAGGATAAGCATCTTATTAAACAGAATCAAAGTGAACTTCCGGATGTAGATACTGATAATTTAGAAACGATAGCCAGCAGTCAAACCGATGCAGATGGTAACAGTCTTAATATAGAAGGGAATTTTACTCCTCCTTATGATGGCTGGCCCAATGGATCTTTCTATAATGATGACGGGCCTCCTAATATTATTTATATTGACGGCAATTTAACTGTGGATGATAATGATGAAGTTTTCGGAATATATGTGGTAACCGGTAGTGTTGATATTGGATATAGAGCTCAGGTAAATGGCATTATTTATACACCAAATAGTGGCAGTACAGTTACCTTAAATGGGGTACGTCGGAGTTATGAAACAAATATAAAAGGGGCTGTTATGAGTGGGGGTGAAGTTAAGGGTGAAGGCTCTCGCGACAGCCGGGTAGTGTACAATACTGAATATGTAGAGGCATTTATTAATTACGGAGCTGTTAATATTCCGGATAGGGTTGTGATTGATAACTATAGTTATCAATAGAAAAATATAATAAATGTTTTATGTGATTATATTTTTCTAATTTTTTCAATTAATACTTAATCGTTAATATTTTCTATTTGTCCTCGTATCTAAATTTTTTTATATTTTTTTGATTCGATTTCCTTATTAAGAACAATCAATGATTCTATTAGATTCAATATAAGGTTTCTTTATTATTAATAAAACAAATCCTTGAGTTTATTCTTTTTTCATGGTATGATAGTATTTTTTTTCACACTGCGGACAGAGGCCATGGGTGAAGTCAATATCTGAATGAGTTTTGAGGAATACTTCCAGCTGCTCCCAATATCCTTTATCATTTCGGATTTTTTTACATTCCGAACAAATGGGTATCAGTCCTTTTAACTGCTTTATGGTTCGCAGCGATTCCTCTAATTCCCGGTTCAAACGTTCTAGTTCCTTGTTTTTATGAATCACGGCTTCATAGGTGGAAAAAAGAAGATCCAGGATCTGGATTCGGTTTGAAGTGAGAAAATATTTCTGACCTCCGAAGTATATTTCCATCCCAAAATCAGCCACTCCCTTTTTCCTTAACTCACGGTTAATAATAATATATTGAATATGCGAAATAAGAAAATCCGGTTTAAAGGGCTTGGTAATGAAATGATCTGCTCCCACTTTCAATCCTTTAATAATATCTTCCGGATCGGAAAGAGTGGTTAGCAAGATAACCGGTATATTATGTAAATTCTCATCGGATTTTATTTTATCACATAATTCATACCCGTCCATTTCAGGCATAAGTACATCACTTATCACTATATTAGGAGTTGTCCTTTTTAGAGATGAAAGAGCTTCTTCTCCGTTATGGGTTATGGTTACGGTGTAACCTCTTTCCATCAGTATTTTTTTTAAATACACAGCCTGGGTATGGCTGTCTTCCACAATCATAATGGTAATATTTTTTTCATTTGATATATCATTATTTTGTAGATCCATGTTAGATTCCTTTTTTATTTTGACTGCTTTGCTTTTTTAGCGATAGAATATAAATACCATATCAATCCAGAGAAAATGAGAGCAGAAATAACCTGCCCCATCCAGGGTGATGGGTAGTGTATTTCCAGGAAATGTGGGGTTTGGGATAATATTACCGCCACAACAGCAATTATTACTCCCATGAGACCTTCTCCGGCAATAAAACCCGATCCCAATAGAATACCCTGATCTTTTCCTTTTTCGGATTCTGTATTAATTCCACCGTACTTTTTATCGATTATATGTCTGAGAAGGCCTCCGATAAATACCGGCGTCATGGTATAGAGAGGAAGATAGACACCGACTGCAAAGGGCAGGGGAGGAATTTTTAATAAAAAGACAATCACTGAAAAGCAGGCTCCAATTCCTACGAGATCCCATCTCAGATTCGCATCAATTACTCCGTCCAGAACAGTTTTCATAAGAGTAGCCTGGGGTGCGGGCAGTTCTTCGGTACCGAAACCATAAGCTTTACCCAGATAAAATACTGCCAGGCAGACAAAAAAAGCTGAACCTACGGCACCGATCATTTCTCCTATTTGCTGTTTTCTGGGAGTAGCACCTACCAGGAATCCAGTTTTCAGATCCTGAGAGATATCCCCGGCAATGGAAGCGGCTATGCATACTATGGTACCTATAGTGAGAGCAGTGATTTTTCCGGTCAGATCGGTCCAGCCCAGCAGGTGAAAAACCAGTCCGGTACCCAGCAAGGTCACAATGGCCATACCGGAGGTTGGATTGGAAGATACCCCAATCATTCCCACTATCCGGGAGGAGACGGTAACAAAACAAAAAGCGAATAGGGCAATAGCAATTGCACTTATGAATCTCATTAACAAAAGAGTATTATGCCCGATGATTCCGGGAAGAAAGGTTATTAAAAGAACTATGAGTGATACTCCTAATAAAACATATTTTATGGAAAGATCCTGTTCTGTTCTCTTTTTTCCTGCATTCAATAGAGCAGCGCTGGTGCGAAGTTCCTTAATGCCGATTCTCAGAGAGCTTATCATAGTCGGTATTGATTTAATCACGGTAATTATACCGGCGGCTGCAACCGCTCCGGCCCCGATAATACGTATATATCCTTCCCAGATTTCTTTGGGAGTTAAGGCACCGATAGTGGTAATGGAAGGATCCAATCCTTTGGAGCGGAGATATTCGAGAGTAGTGGGCCAGATATCAGCATCCCCAAACTGCCAGGCAATGAAAGGAATTATTACAACCCAGGATATTAATCCTCCTCCTACCATAATGGCTCCTATGCGACGGCCGAGTATATAACCAACTCCCAGAAGAGCGGGCATAGTATCAAAACCAATTATTGCTTTTTTTAGGAAAGGAATTTTTAAAAATATTTTACTTGGCCATAACCGAAGAAGAGATACCAATCCCTTATAAAAAGCTGCGATTCCTAATCCTTTGAATACATTTTTAGCAGTAGTACCTCCTTCACCACTTGCAGCAATCAGTACTTCTGCACTGGCGGTTCCCTCCGGATAAGGGAGGTTCAGATGTTCCTTTACAATCAAAAAATTTCTCAAAGGAATCATAAACATAACACCCAGAAGACCTCCACAGGCAGCAAGCAGGGTCATTTGAATCAAAGGAATATTATATCCCCAAATAAAAAGGGCAGGAATAGTGAATATTATTCCGGAGGCCAGGGAAGAACTGGCAGAACCGGTGGTTTGGGATATATTGCATTCAAGAATGGTTGGTTTACCAAAGATTGGTGTTACTATTCTTAATACAGCTACGGAGACCACTGCCAGAGGAATGGCCGTACTGATGGTTAATCCTACCCTCAGTCCCAGATAGGCATTGGCACTGCCAAAAATAGCACCGAATATAACTCCTAAAACAACTGTTTTCAGATTAAAGTCTTTCATAGTAGCATCTGCAGGAACATGAGGTTTAAAATTTTTCATCAAATAATCTCCTTTTCATGATAAGGAAAAGTTCGATTTGGCAAGGAATGAAATAAATTTAATTTTCATTTTTCTTTTTATTCTTTTGTATACAACCAGTAATCAGACACAATATGATCGCCGTACAGGGCAAATTTGGTATTGTTGTTTTTGATCACATTTGCAGGTATCATTATTACCCATTCCTTAAGATTTTGTTGGGAATTTATTTCTTGTAAATCAAGTGTTATATCATAGGTATCATCAATTTTTAAAACAAGTTGTTTAACCGGTTCAGTATTGATGTTCAATTTTTTATCACCTTCTAAGGTTTGGATTCTAACTTCTGCTTTAGGTAAGGTACGAATTACCAAGCAATGGGGTTTATATGGTATGGTTTTAAACTTAAAAATATCATAGCCTAGTACTCCTATGGCAGCATCAGTCCAGTTTATGCTGTCTGCTTCGATATTGGTTAAAAATGGTTTTTCTTTAGTGTAGGCATATCTAGAGTTAATTTTATAATGACATCTTTTTTCATCCAGAGAATAGCCAATATCAAGTTTATCAATTAAGGAATACTGTTTTATTATTTTATGAATATTTTTATCTATAGGTTTTTGATATGTACCTAATTTATTCCAATTTAACTGAAAAAATTTTACGGATGACATAAAAGGATCAGGTATCTCAGCTACAGTAGAATCGATAATGAAAGGGTATAGATCTTCATAAAAAGAAGTTTGATCTTTAATAAAATAATTGAATTGAAGTTCAGGGAGATATTGTATTTTTTTTATTCTATATGTATTATTAACTATACAATCACGGAAAAAAGGTGAAGTTACTCCTCCTATATTAATTATGTGCCAGTCAGGCTGAATATATTTTACTATTCCACTTCCTCCGCATACACCTATTTCTTTTACCTTATCTTTAATTACCTCATTTGCTGACTGGTATGTCAGAATGATTGGTTTGGTTATTCCACAATTTAAAACATATATTCTTAAAAATATAGGCATACAGGTTAACTGAAATAAAATAAAAATTATCAATACTCCTTTTTTTATTTTATCTGGCAAAGGTAAGATATTAATTCCACGTATTATGAAAAAATAAAATAGAGGAAGAATCCATATTAGATATCTATCGTTGTGAATCAAGGACAAAGTATTTTGCATTAGCACTATACTGGTTAATATTATACATAAAAGAAACCAAAATTCTATTTGCAATGGTGTTGAAAACATTTTTTTATTCCAAGGAAGAGTAAAGATTGCAATCAGTATTAGTAAACCGGAGATCATGGGAATCATGTAGTAAAGGCGGAGTGTATTTTCACCCCCCCAAAAAAGTGCATAAAATAATTTTATAGTTCCCTGAATCCAGATAGCCAATCCAGTTAACCATTGATTAGCAAACAGGATGTTTTTACCCAGCATGGAATCAAATACAATCATACCAGTCAAGGAAAAATTGATAATCCAGACAGTAATAATACCTAGAAATCCAAAAAGGCATACATATAATTTTTTGCGGATTTCGACTAAATGAGCAGGTTTTTTATTCATGATTCGTTCTATAAATACTATCAAACCAAAAAGGAAGATAATGAGCATTCCTTCCGGACGAACAAAGGGTAGGGAAAAAAACACTATCGCCATTAAAATATATCGTTTATAAAGTGCTGAATACCAGGTTAATAAGGAAAATAGTAAAAAAATGCCAGCATCACTTAATCCGAAAATTCCCAGAATCAGATGACCGCTGAATAGAAACAATAAAATTGCTATCCATTTTTGCTTTGGATATAATTTTTCAGCAATACGCCAATAACATACTGCACTGAGAATAAAAAAGATTATATTTAAAATAAAAGCTACATCAATAAGAGATAAATCATGAAAGCCAATGATATGGAATAAACCTAACAAAAATGGATATAAATGGCTGGTGCAACCCGTAGTGGGAGAATCGGCAGCATTAAACTGGTAGGGATGCCCTTCCGCCCAGGCTTTGGCATATTGAGTATACAAAAATGTATCCATGTTAAGAATAGGAACATGTCCGTCGATATTAAAAGGTTTACCAAATTGGAAGAAAATTATACTTACTAGAATAGCTATAAGAATAATTAATACTACTGAATTTTTTGCTTGTCTCTCGCTCAATTTTTGATCATTAATATTCATAGTGTAGTCCAGAGTGGATATAATCATTTGGTAATTTATATATTTAAATTTATAATCTTTATAAATATAAAAAAATTTTCAATTAATTACAATTTAAATTTAGAAAGGAGGGTGATTTACTTCATTTACGTATTATTAAGTAAGAACAAAAAACTTGAAATTAATAAAAATATGGATTAATTTAAATGAATAGTAATATATTAACCATTGCAATGCAGAAAGAAGATAAAAAAAAATTATCTGATCGGCAGTTGTCAGAGGCTATTAGATGTTCTGATTACTCGGCTTTTAAATCATTGTATTATAAATATTATGAGCCCTTATATCGATATATATTTTATCGCACTCGTTCCCTAGAACTAACCAAAGATTTACTTCAGGAAGTTTTTACCAGATTATGGCTAAATCGAGAAAAAGTTAATCCTGCAAAATCATTAAAATCTTACATATATTCTATTACCAGTAATTTGGTAATTGATCATTACCGAAAAAAATCTTCCAGAATTAAATATAAAAATGAATCATTCTTTGCTCAAGTAATAGGTAGTGATGATGCAATGGAGGATAAAATATCACTTCAGAGTGCTGTTTCTAAACTTAATGCTAGGCTAAAGGATGTATTTGTATTAAACAGGTATGAGGGCTTTACTTATAAGGAAATAGCAGATATTCAGGGTATTTCTATTAAAACCGTGGAGAAAAGAATGAGTAAAGCCTTGAAATATTTAAGGGATTATTTGAAAGAAAAAATATGAAAACAAAATTATTAGGGTATTTTAAACAATTAACGTATAATATAATGAAAAGAGGGATTGAAAGAAATGAGAAAAAGAAATAACAAAATATTTGTATTATATGCAAAATCACTGAATGGTGAACTGAATGAATATGAAAAAAGGTATTTGGAAGAATGGCTGGCGGCTTCAGAAGAAAATCAACGTATGTATAATGAATTAAAAGAAGTATGGAAAAATTCGAAGCCGCCAGTTGTACCTGATATCCCGGATATTGATAATGAATGGATGAAATTCCAACATCAGTTACAATCCCATCAGTTAGTAAATCGTAGAAAAATCAATGATTTCATAAAGAATATCTTTTTAGGAATGCATAATTTTCTGACCAAAAAATATGTAGTTGCTGTTTATGCTGCTGTCATATTGTTAGTTATAGTAGGATTCTTTTTATGGGAATATTACTTTACCTCAACTTCATTTAAGGTGATAACCCCCAAAGGAGAGAAAACCTTAATAACTCTATCTGATGGAACAAAGGTACATTTAAATTGTGAAAGTTCCTTGAAATGTGGCGATGGATATGGCAGGGGAGATAGAAAGGTATATTTAGAGGGTGAAGCATATTTTGAAGTTATTAAAAATAGGCAGAATTTTACCGTAATCACTTCAAATTCATCAACCAAAGTTTTGGGTACCAAATTTAATGTATGGGCTCGTGGGGAAGAAACGAGGGTAGTAGTAGAAACTGGAATAGTTCTTTTGAATAAAAAGCATAATGAAAATGGAGCGGTCAAACTGGAAAAAGGGGAAATGGGTTTAATCTCTGGTAAACACCCCCTCCAAAAAATTGAATCGGTTGATACAGAGAAATTTCTGGGATGGATGAATGGCAGGTTAATTTTTGAACGGCAATCTATAAATAAAGTTATGGATGAACTAAGTAGAGTGTATAATGTTTCCATTGAACTGGCAGATTCTACCTTAAGTGACCATACTTTAACTGCTACTTTTGATAATCTTCCTTTTAACAGTATTATAAACTCAATTTGTTTAACTCTGGGATCTAAATATCGGTATGAAAATAATGAATATATTATTTATTAAATATTTAATGATAATCTCTCTGTTAGTTGGCTATTTACCTGTAAAGGTCCAGGATAATCCTGCCGGGAATTTGGTGACCCTTTCTGAGCAGGAATGTCCGTTTCGGGATGTGATTGATAAAATATCTTTTCAGGCGAATGTTTTTTTTGTCTTTGATGATGTTTTGGTGAGTGATAGAAAGATTTCATGCATTTTTAATGCTGAGCCGGTTAATAAGGTGATTGATTATATTGCAAATCAAGCAGGTTTATTTTTTGAATGTATTAACAATAATACATTTGTATTTTATAAAAATAATAAAGAGAATTATCCCTATACATCTTCCAAAACTAACAGGGTGAATAATGGATTAGGAATGCGAAAAGGGATTGTCTCTCCTCCGGAAAGAAAAATTACCCAATTACCTGATTATCCCGCTCTGGCTAAACAAAAAAACATTGAGGGGGATGTATATTTAAATCTATTAATTAATAAAACCGGGAAAGTTGAGAAAGTGCAGGTGATTAAAAGCTCTGGTCATGAAATACTGGATAATGCAGCCATAGATTATTCAAAAGAGATAATTTTTGAACCGGCCAAAAAGGGAGATACCACTATTGCTACCTGGTATCCCATAAATTTTAATTATAAACTGCTTCAAAGTGATGTTTCTCCCAATAATTATGTCACTAGCATATTAAATTATTATGCAGAAATGAAGGATATATCCAAAGAAGAACAAAAAGATCTATTAACTAAAATTCTTAATACTCATATTCAATATCTTACTAGATTTAGTAATGAAGAAGTTAATATTAACTATTATCTGGATAAGATTATTAATCCTTCTTTAAAGAGTGGATGGGAAGATTTTAGGGTAAATAAATCATTTTATTTTTTAGTTTTTCATGATTTTATACAACGATCGTCTTATGAAGAATTAAATAATCAGGCAAAATCATATTTGGTTAAATTTTTATTAAAAGAGTTACATAATGAAAGTAACTTATCTTTCAATAAGCAAGATTTGTTTAACAGGAATGTGTATACTCTTTTAGAAAAAAATTACCCAGAATTAATTAATCAAGTATTCAGAGAGGAGGTGGGAGCACATTAAAAATATTGTAGGCACGGAATATTTAAATTAACATATTATTTATGGGAGGATTTATCCATGAAATCGTCTAAAATGTTTTTAGTTTTAATGATTATAATATTTCTAATTGGTTGTGCTGCTCAGAATAAAATAAGATATGGAGTGTATAATTTTTCATATGAGGGTAAAGATTATAAAATTGAAAGTTATACACCTCCAACAGGAAATGGTAATAATTTTTTAGTATTAAAAGAAGGTAACGATATTATATTAAAAGCAATTGATAAAGAGCAGAATGGATATATAGATAAAATATTAAGAGGAGATGTTCCTCTGCAGAAAGTAAGAGAAATATATTCAAATGGATTGCAGAAATGTTCCAAGAGTGGTAAAATAGAAACAAAATACTCTGAAAAAAGTTACATGTTTGAAGATGTAGGTAATAAGTACTTTCTGGCAACCTATACTATCAATCCCAATGAGGTCTACAATAAATTTACTATCCTAAAGAAATATGATGTTGATAGAATCAAGGAGTTAGTTTTTATTGATGATCTTGCTGATGGGACATTGGATGAAGTTATCTCTGGAATGGCCACCGCAGATGAATATCAGAATTTGTATAAAAATGTGTTAGAAAAAGGAGTCAAAAATGGTGGCATTGACATAGTTCATGATAAGTATTTGGTAGTGACAAATAATTAAGATATTATAATTTCTTTATTTAAAAAGCCTCTTTTAATAAAAGAGGCTTTTTTATTGCTTTATTTCTGTATAGTTTATATATTTTTTTAGAATATTTTCTTGTAACTAAGAGGAGAAGACCATGAAGGCAATGATTATGAATAATATTTCAGATTTAAATAAAAACACTACCCCTCTTAACTTTGTTGATTTACCCATCCCAAAACCAGGAAAGCATGATGTCTTATTAAAAGTAAAAGCTTGTGGTGTATGTCATACTGAAATTGATGAAATTGAAGGGAGAACTCCTCCCCCTACATTTCCAGTGATACCGGGGCATGAGGTGGTTGGTATTATTGAAGAAATGGGGACAGGAGTTACTAAATTTAAAATAGGTGAACGGGTTGGAGTTGGATGGATATATTCTTCCTGTCTGAAATGTCAGTATTGTAAAAGTGAAAATGAAAATCTCTGCGATAATTTTGTTGCTACCGGTAGAGATGTTAATGGAGGCTATGCAGAATATATGGTTGTTAATGAGAATTTTGTCTTTAAGATTCCAGAAAAATACAGTGATGCAGAGGCTGCTCCCTTATTATGTGCCGGAGCCATTGGATATCGGTCTCTGAACTTAACCAATCTCAGGAATGGGGAAAATCTTGGATTAACTGGTTTTGGAGCTTCAGCACATTTAGTACTAAAAATGGTTAAATATTTATTTCCTGAAACTGACATTTATGTTTTTGCCCGAAATAAAAAAGAAAGAAAATTTTCCCAACAATTAGGTGCAGTATGGGCAGGTGATACGGAAGAATTTTCTTCCCAAAAACTACATGCTATCATTGATACAACACCTGTTTGGAAACCGGTGGTAGAAGCAATGAAGAATTTAACTGCAGGCGGTAGATTGGTGGTTAATGCTGTACGTAAGGAAGCCATAGATAAAGATTATCTGTTACGCTTATCTTATACCCGGGATTTATGGATGGAGAAGGAGATTAAAAGTGTAGCCAATGTTGCCCGGAGTGATTTGGAAGGATTTTTAAAAATTGCAGCTAAGATGTCTTTGAAACCGGAAATTCAGAAATATTCTTTAAAAGACGCCAATATGGCTTTAACTGAATTAAAAGCTGGCGGAGTGAGAGGGGCAAAGGTTTTAATGATGGGATGAGGTTTTAAGGTAGCAGTGTATTAATTTTTTGTTTCATTTTCTGGAAATGTGAGCCTTTCCAGTAAATTTTTTTGCAATGGACACATTGGAAAAATTCATTAAAATATTTTTTTGTTTTGGGCTGAAGCTGGTCTGCTATTTCATCTTTTTCTACTTGAACAACTTTTTGATTACATACCATACATCTCGTAAAGGGATTGATCTGATTTTTTAAATCAAACCGTTGTATAATTTCTATAAACTGCGGTTCAGGATCTGTATTCCTGACCCAATAACCGTGGGTAACGAGTTTATTTTTTAGAAGGGCTTTATCACGGGTAAGGATTATTCGATGTTCTTCCCATGCGATTTCTATAATTTGTTTATCTACATAATTATTTTTATAGAGAGTATCAAATCCCAACATTCTAAGTTTTTTTGCCAATGTACCTAATTGGATATCAAGAATGAATTTAGTAATTCTTAAAGGTCGGGGGTGTAATTTTATTAGGGAAGTAATATCGAAACTTTCAAACATGGGATATACTGAAATGAAATCTTTATTCTGGAGATGATAGCTAAAATTTACTGATTTGCCGTTAACTAAAATTAATTCTACTTCTGGATGGGGAACTCCAATTGCTTCCATGGAGTCTTTAACAGTAGGATTACCCCTAAATGAATAGTGAAATGATTTTTTTTTATATTTAGAGGGAAGAAAATCGTTCAATTCTTGATAGAAGCGAAATGTAGCATTATTTAAAGACATTATAAGTTATTTTTGCAAGAAAATATGAGCAAAAACACAGGCATCATTTATAGCATTTTCAATTTTGCAATATTCATTAGGACTGTGAAGGGTATCATCGAGGTTACTCCAACACACCGCAGGTAATCCTGCTTTTCTAAAATAAGCAGCCACTGTACCACCGCCTATGCCAATAGGTTTTGCGTTTTTCCCTTGAATGTCTTTTACTGCTTTTTTTACCGCTTTTACAATCGGGACATCAATAGGCGTGGGAGGAGGAGCTTCAATATGTTGAGGAAAAGATACATCAATGGTCACTTTGAACTTTTTTTCAATTTCTTTTTTAAATTTGCTTACCTGCTTTTTTATTGTATCAAGTGAATACGATGGAAGAATCCTGCAGTCAAAGTACACTATATCCTCTCCGGGTATTGTGTTTATGTTTGGAACATTATTTTCTTTTTTTGTGGGCTCAAAAGTAGAAAGGGGGGGATTATAGAGTTGATCTTTTTTATTGAAAATATCATAAAGTTGATTCATTTTTACTATTAAATAAGCCGAGGCTTTATGTGCATTAACACCCTTTTCCGGTGTTGAAGCATGGGTTTGTTTGCCTTTACTTATAATTTTAATCCATAGTATTGATTTTTCTGCAACTTCAATTTCTACTCCTTCCGGATCTCCGGCATCCGGAATAAGGATTAAATCATTTTTATGAAATAGATTTGACTTTTCATTTAATACATACTGGATACCATATTTGGAACCATTTTCTTCATCAGCGACAATAGCTAAACCAACTGTATATTCCGGGAGTATATTTAATGTATGCATAGCCTTAATTGCCATAAGGGCAGAAACTAGCGCTTGCTGATTATCCTCAGTACCACGGCCGTAGAGCTTTCCGTCTTTCTCAATAACTTTATAAGGATTTGTTTCCCATTTGGATACATCACCAGGGGGAACAACATCCATATGAGACATTATCCAAATTGTTTTTTGGTCAGATTTCCCTTTAAACTTTACCATAAGATTTGGACGATACCCACTGGTAACTCTTTTGTCGGGAGCATTGATTTTTTCCATTGAATCATAATTAAGTTGGTCAATCAAGGTTTCAATATATTTTGCTTTTTCTGCTTCTCCATTACCTTTGCTTTCAGGGGCAAGAGCGGGAATAGCAGTTAAGTTTTTTTGAGTTTCAATTAAATAATTTTGATATTTTTTTATTTGATTTATAACCCTTTTTAAATTTTCGTTGATCATAAATACCTCCTAACTTTATAAAAAAATATAGATAGAAATTTATTAATAAACAAGATATTTATAAAATTTAATTTAAAATATTTGCTTTTTTATTTTTTTTTTAATACTTTACTATAATTATTGGCCCCAGTAGCTCAGGAGGATAGAGCACCGGTTTCCTAAACCGGGTGTCGCAGGTTCGAATCCTGCTTGGGGTACATCAAAAAAATTATTAATTTATTATTTTGATGGGGGCAGTATGAAACAAAAAATATTAATTGTAGATGATGTGGATACAATTGCCCGTGTTTATGCTCGTTTTTTAGAAAAGAAAGGGTATAATGTTGATATTGCTTTTAATGGTAAGGAAGCATTAGAGACCTGGGAGGAATTTCGACCTGATTTAGTAATAACGGATATTCGTATGCCCAATATGAGTGGTTTTGAACTGGCTAATAAATTACGCAAGAAAGATCCCAATCAAAAGATTATTTTAATGACTGGTTATGCCAATGAAGCAGAAGTATTAGCCCAGCAGGAAGATCATGGTTTCCCCTTTTTTACCAAACCTGCTGATTTGGAAACCACTGTATGGGAACTGGTTAAAAAAATTCTAGGCGAGTAAATATTTGTTTCCGAGGATATTATGTTAAAACCACGTAAAAGATTAAGTAAACGTGAAATTAAAGAAGACCCACTAGTTACAAAATATATGCAAGTAAAGCAATTTTGGATTAATCATGGTAAAGAGTTCAATATTATCGTGGGAGTTATTGCAGTTGTTGTTATTATTGGTTTTTTAATGATGAAAAGTAAAAGAAGCGCGGAAATAAAAGCAAATTCTCAACTTGCCATCCCTGAAACATATTATTATTTCCAAGATTATGAGAGAGCAATACCTGAATTAGAAACAATTATTGAACAATACCCCGGTACTCATTCTGCAGGTATGGCTATTTTTTTTCTGGCAAATATATATTATGATAAAGCAGAATATGATGAGGCATATAATTATTATGAGATGTACCTGGATGATTATTCTGAGGAACCTATTTTCATTTCTTCTTGTTTAGCAGGAAAGGCCTCCTGCCTGGAAAATAAGGAAAATTATAAACAAGCTGCTGAATTATATTTCAAGGCAGTAAAAAAATATCCTGATCTTTTTAAAAGTCCATATAATGCTATGAATGCAGTACGATGTTATTGGTTTGCTGGGATGAATAATAAGGGAAAAGAACTCTGTGAATATATAATAAACAATTATCCCGATTCCCCGGTCATACAAAAAGCTGAGTATTTTGCAGAAGTTTTATGAATAAGAAATAATTTTTTATTTCTTGCAATTTTAGAATAATTTTTTTATATTTATATAATTAGTGGGTTTTTTCACCCACTTTTTTTATGGGAAAAAAAGGTGAGAATAAATGAAAAAATATATAAAATGGTGGAAAATGTTATTTCTGAGCAGGGGTTGGATTTAGTTGATTGTAAAGTTAGTGGTAAAGGTACTTACTCAATAATTAAATTTTTAGTTGATAAACCGGGAGGAGTTACCTTGGATGAATGTGTCTGTGTAAGTAAAAATATATCTGAAATTTTAGATAAACATGAGGATGAGATAGGAGTTGATTTTTATCGATTGGAAGTTTCTTCTCCAGGAGAAAGTCGCCTTCTTACGATGATTAATGATTTTTTAAGGAAAATAGGGGAAAAAGTTATAGTTACATATTATGAAGGGAATGATATTAAAGAAATAACCGGAAAAATTGATAAAGTTGATGAGAAAATCCTCGTACTCTTTCGAGACGAAGAAGCAGTAACTGTTCCCTTTAATAAAATTATTCATGGTAAGTTAAAATTTGATTTTTAGAAAAGGGATGTTGCATGAATATCAATATTGTTGAAGCAGTAAAAGAAATAGCAAAACAACGCAATATTAATCGGGATATCGTCAGTAATATATTAAAGGAACTCTTTCTGAATATGATAAGAAAGAAATATGGGACTGATGAAAATTTTGATATATTTGTAAATATTGATAAGGGGGAGGTGGAAATTTATCAGTTAAAAACCATTGTGAAAACAGTTGAAGATCCTGTTAAGGAAATTTGCTTAGAAGATGCTAAAAAACTGGAACCGGATTTAGAATTAGGTGATGAGTTTGTTGAAATAATCGATCCCATGAAATTTGGGAGAAGACTGATTAATTCTGCCAAACAAAGTTTAAATCAGAAAATAAGGCAAGCTGAAAAAGAAGTTCTTTATGATGAATTTAAGGATCGAATAGGAGAAATTATTGTAGGAGACATTCGGCAGATTAACAGAAATGAGGTTTTGGTATATATTGATAATATGGAAGTAAGTCTTAAAAAATCAGAACAAATTCCCAATGAACGATATTATCGGGGAGATACCATTCGTGCAGTTATAAAAGAAGTTTCCAAAACCACCCGGGGTCCGGAGGTGGTCATTTCTCGAACTGATCCCCAGTTTCTTCTTCGTCTGTTTGAAATTGAAGTACCCGAGATTTATGATGGCATCATCGAGGTAAAAGCAATATCTCGCTACCCGGGTGAAAGAGCAAAGATTGCAGTTTTTTCAAATGATCAGCGTATTGATGCAGTAGGCGCCTGTGTGGGATTAAAAGGAGTTAGAATACAAGCAATAGTAAGAGAGCTGAATAATGAAAAAATCGATGTAATTAATTGGAATAATGAACCTCAAATATTTATTAGCAGATCCTTAAGTCCAGCAAAACCGATGCTGGTTGAAATTAATGAAGATGAAAAGTCTGCAATAGCTGTTATTCCTGATGAACAAATTTCATTAGCTATTGGAAAGGGAGGAAGAAATAGACAGCTTGCATCTCAACTTACCGGATATGAAATAACCACTGTAAAAGAGTCTGAGTTTGCTGCAGGTGAAGAGAAAGAAGAAAAACTTTTTCTTTCGGAAGTACCTGAATTATCAAAGACGATTATTGATAAACTATCTGCTGCCGGTTATGAGACAGCTGATGAAGTATTAGATGCAGGAAAAGAGGAATTGTTAGAAGTAAAAGGATTTGGTAAAAAGACCATTAATAAGATATTGGATACACTAAATTCTTATTATGAAGAATAAAAAATTAATTCTTTAAGGAGCTTTCTTGAATAAAAGTAAGAAAAAAAAGGAAAGAATATATAGAGTCGCTAAAGAATTTAATCTTTCCAATGAAGAGCTTATTGATTTTCTTGGTAAACATAATTTTAAAGTTCGTAATCAGATGTCTCAAGTAACTGATAAAATGTACGACCTAATCAAAACTCATTTTGCCCAAGAAGAAACTGAGAAAGCTCCCCAAGAATCTGATTTCAGAAGAAAACTGGAAGAAAGAAAAATTGAAGAAGAGGCTAGAAAGCAGGCAATACGCCAGGAAATCGATGATGTTATTGAACGTTCTAAGGAAGTGGTGACTGTAAAGGAAAAGGAAAAGGAAAAGATTAAATCATCGTTAGAAGAAACTGAGAAAGTTACGAAAGCAGAAAAGAAAGCAGTTTCAAAGAAGACTGAAGAAGAAAAAGAAGTTCAAAAGGAAATAGATACAAAGAAGCCTAAGGAAAAGAAAAAAGAGAAGGTTGAGCAAAAACCTAAACGTCATTTAAAGCGAAGACCAGTAAAGAAAATAGCTAAACCAGAAATCCAGAAAGCAGTTTCAATCTCAGCTAAAAAACCAATTGAAAAAGAATCTGAATTAGCAACAGCAGAAAAGGAAAAAGGAAAGAAGAAAAAGACTAAAGCCCGGAAAAAGAAAAAAACAGTAAAAATCGATAAGAGTGAAATTGATGCTTCTATCAAAAAAACTTTTGCCAAAAT
The DNA here is from genome assembly GCA_964554015.1 of uncultured bacterium. GTDB lineage: Bacteria > Zhuqueibacterota > QNDG01 > QNDG01 > CAYUAG01 > CAYUAG01. The sequence continues at coordinate 3,519 of CAZKMO010000025.1, read as the reverse complement.
GAGTGATACTCCCAAAAAACGTAAGTTTAAAAAGAAGAAAAAAACCGAACAGGAAGAAGAAATTGGAGACAAGAAAGTTATTAAAACCACTGAATTTGCTACTGTTTCTGAACTGGCAAATTTAATTGATGTCGAACCCAGTGAGATAATATCAGTTTGTATGTCTCTAGGGATAATGGTTACCATTAATCAGCGCTTGGACAGAGATACTATTTTAATGGTAGCGGATGAATTTGATTATACTGTGGAGTTTGAGACCGAATATGCAGAGGAAGAGGTCGAGTTATGGGAAGAGGAAGATAAAGAAGAAGATGCTGAATTACTTGAAGAACGACCGCCGGTAGTTACAATTATGGGCCATGTAGATCATGGAAAGACTTCTTTACTTGATTTTATGAGAAAGAGTAATGTTATCGTTGGAGAAGCTGGAGGGATAACTCAACATATTGGAGCCTATGAAATAACTCATAAGAAGAGAAAAATTGTTTTTCTGGATACACCGGGTCATGAAGCCTTTACTGCTATGCGGGCCAGAGGAGCGAAAGTAACTGATATAGTAGTTCTGATTATCGCGGCAGATGATGGGGTAATGCCTCAGACAGTGGAAGCAATAAATCATGCCAGAGCAGCAGGAGAATCAGGTGTTCCTATTATTGTTGCTATAAATAAAATTGATAAACCTGATGCCAATCCTGATGAAGTTCGTAAGCAGTTGTCCGAACATAATATATTAGTGGAAGAGTGGGGAGGAAAAGTACAAGATGCTGAAATTTCAGCAAAAACCGGTCAAGGAGTCGAACAGCTTTTAGAAAAGATTTTGTTAGAAGCTGAGATGTTGGAACTTAAAGCTAATCCCAAAGCCAAGCCGAAAGGAGTTATAATTGAAGCTGAAATGATAAAAGGGAAAGGGATTGTATCAACTGTTTTAATTGAAAAAGGTACTTTAAAAGTAGGTGATATTTTTGTGGCAGGACAATATAATGGTCGAGTGAGAGCACTTTTTGATGAAAATAATCATAAGGTAAAAAAAGCGGGACCTTCCAAGCCTGTACAGATTTTAGGCTTTACTGGAGTACCGCAAGCAGGTGATTCTTTTGTGATAGTTGATTCTGAACAAGAAGCAAAGAGAATATGTAATAGACGCCAACAGTTAAGAAGAGAACAGAGTTTTCGTCAGGTTAAAAGAATCACCCTTGATCAAATTTCTAAAGAAATATCAGAAGGTAAAGTCAAAGAATTATCATTACTTATAAAGGGGGATGTTGATGGGTCGGTAGAAGCAGTTGCAGATTCACTTATGTCGCTTTCTACAGATGAAGTGGGAGTTAATATTGTTCATAAGGGAGTGGGAACAATAGTAGAATCGGATGTACTGCTAGCAGAAGCATCTAAGGCTGTTATTATTGGATTTCATGTTACTATAAATGAAAAGGCCAGAGAACTTTCCAGAGAGGAAAATGTTGATATACGACGTTATGAAGTTATTTATGATATTGTTAATGATGTGAAAATGGCTTTATCCGGTTTATTAGAACCGGAGAGAAACGAAGAGGTTACTGGTTCTGCTGAAATTCGAAAAGTATACAAGTCTTCTAAAACCGGTTTAATAGCCGGATGCTTTATGACCGAGGGAAAAGCAACCAGAAATAGTTATGTTCGCCTTATTCGTGATCAAGATGTCATTTATGATGGGAAGATAGAATCTTTAAAACGATTTAATGACGATGTTAAAGAAGTCGATAGTGGATATGAATGTGGAATTGTTTTAGAGAATTGCGAAGATATTCAGGAGGGGGATAGTATGGAATTTTATAAAATTGTGGAGAAAGCGAGAACTTTATAAATGTTTGTTGGTACCATACAAATAGAGTTATTTTTGTCTGAAGCTGATTCCTTAAAGGGAAAACGTTTCATATTACAGAGTTTAAAAAAAAAGCTACGTAATAAATTCAACATTTCAATTGCAGAGATAGATTATCATGATAAATGGCAGCGCTCACATCTTGGTATAGCATTGATATCTACTGATAGAAAATTTATCGATCAAGTATTTTCCAAAGTATTGAATTTTATAGACCATGAGAATCGGGTGGAAGTAATAAATTCAATGGTTGAGGTATTATAGATTAGAGATGGGGAAAAAAAGAACAAATAGAGTCTCTTCTCTTCTTCGAGACGAAATAGGGCGAATTATTTTAACTAAGATCAAAGATCCTCGTCTCGGGTTTGTTTCCATAACCGAAGTAGAAATCAGCGGAGATTTAAAGGAGGCAAAAGTATATACCAGTGTGTTGGGAGATAATAGGGATAAACGAATTTCATTGGAAGTACTAAATCATGCAGTCCCTTTTATAAAAAATCAATTGAATTGTAAAGTTGAATTGAAATTTACACCCCAATTACAGTTTATTTTAGATGATAGCTTGGAAAAAACAGATAGAATCAATCGGGTTCTGAAAAGTTTTGGATTTAATAAATAGGATGATAATAAAAAATATATTTGTATGAATAATCAGCTAAATAATACTTATTCAGAGCTTCACACCAAAATTAGGAATGGAAATGATTTTTTAATTACTACTCATATTAATCCTGATGGTGACGCCATTACATCTGTATTAGTTTTTGCTGTCATTCTCAATCATTTAGAGAAAACATATAGGATAGTGTTAGATGATCCGGTTCCGGATAAATTTGATTTTTTACCAGAAGTAGAAAGAATCGAGTGTTTTAAGAATAATAAAAATATATCTTATAACTATCTGGTAGTTCTGGATGCTTCTGATTTAGACAGAATTGGTGAATTAAAAGAAACAATTATTGAAAAGAAGCAAATTATTAATATAGATCATCATACCAGTAATTTATATTTTGGTGATGCTAATCTAGTTGAATCTGATAAAAGCAGTACAGTTGAGATAGTATATAATTTATTCTCAACTTTTAATATTCCCTTAAACAAGGATGTTGCTACCCTTGTCTATACTGGTATCATGTGTGATACTGGTCGTTTTCTTTTCCCTAATACCACCAGTAATTCATTTAAGGTAGCCTCCCATATGATCACTGCTGGAGCAGATCCGCATGAGATAGGAAAAAATGTTTATTATAGAGTGTCTCCTGCTTCCATGCATATACTTTCTAAAGCTTTAGCAACTTTAGATTTTCACTTTGATAATAAAGTATCATCAATGTATGTAACTCTGGATGCACTTTCTAATAACGGGAAAGTTGATACTGAAGGTTTTGTTGACTATTTGATGACTATCGATAGAACCGAGATTCAGCTTTTTTTCCAGGAAGTAGAAAGGAATGTTTTTAAGCTTTCGCTGCGATCCAGAAGTTATGTTGATGTTAATGAAATTGCCAAGCAATTTAAGGGAGGAGGACATCTTAGAGCTTCTGGTTGTCATATAAAAGGTGAAATTAGTCAGGTAAAGCAAAAGGTACTCGGTGTTATAAAGAAATATATCTAATATACTTTTTAAGGAGCACATTCATTTTTTCATCTTATCTCTG
>CAZKMO010000024.1:0-28507 GCA_964554015.1 uncultured bacterium | reverse complement strand
TATAGGTTCCATTGAAATAAACACTTCCGGTAATAAGGAAGTGGATGTAGAAATTGATTTTGACCGAAGAGGGGGAAGTAGTTCACGGCTTCGGGAAATCATGAAGAATATTGATGTAGATTTTCATCATAGCGGTAAAGATGTACGGGTTGATCTGAATTACGATAGAGATTTTGGTGATTTCTGGAATTCTGTGGGAAGATATCTGAGAGTGAAATTCATAGTTACCGTACCACAAGAATATAATGTAGATCTGCATACTTCCGGAGGCAGTATTTCCGTTGATGATTTGAAAGGTGAAGTTAAGTCCCACACTTCCGGAGGCAGTCTTTATTTTGGCAGGATTGCCGGTCCTGTATATGGTAAAACTTCAGGAGGCAGTATTACTTTAAGGGGGTGTGAACAAGAAGTACAGGTAACCACTTCCGGTGGCAGTATCGATATTGGGGAGGTTACCGGAGATGTTACGGCGCATACCTCCGGAGGGAGTATTAAGGTTGCAGAGGTGATGGGGATGGTTGATGCCAGCACTTCCGGCGGTAGTGTTACTGTTTATATATCCCAGCAACCAAAAGAAAATTGCAGTTTAAAAACTTCCGGAGGTACGGTAACTGCATATGTAACCAGAGATGTAAAACTGACAGTTAATGCCCATACCAGCGGAGGAAGTGTACATACTGATTTTCCGGTTATGGTTCAGGGAAAAATTGATAAAAGGTCTTTACAAGCAGAGATAAACGGAGGGGGTCCGGAATTATATTTACGTACTTCAGGAGGTAATATTTTTATTAAAGAACGTTGATAGGGATGTTACAGCTTTTCGTAATTAAAAAATATTTTTTAAAATTAATAGTCATTTAAAGAGCACAATATAGTTTGTGCTCTTTTTTTTAATATGATTTTTATTATTATCGGGTCAGGAAATAAATACAGGAATGCTGGAATAATGGAATACAGGAATATTGAGTTTTTACATCTGTTAATTTTGTTACATCTTCCAACCTTCCACCATTCTAATTTTCCATCATTGCATTTGTTTGTAATTTGGGATTTGTATATTGTGATTTTTTCTGTTGTTTCCTGTATTTGTAATCTTCGTGTTTCTCAATCTATACTACAATGAAATGGATTTTACAGAATGTACAGGTTTAGAGTATCTAACCTTTCTGTATCAATCATAATTAATTTGAAACCTAGGGTCTTTAAGGTTACTTTTTTTTGAAAAAAAGTAACCAAAAAAACATCCGGCAAGCTGGAAATCTGCTAAAATATACTGCTTGCTCACTGAAGCAATGTAAACTCACCTGTGGAATTAAATGGCTGCTAGTATTATATATTAAATAATTACACTGTTTAAAATATTTTCATTGTAAATGACAGGTTCCACAGGTTCAAACATACATTGCTTCCGGGCGTTCACAAGCAGCATATTTTTTCACACAGATTTCCAGATGCCGGATAACCACTCCTTTCTTCCATTCTTCCCTTCTTCCATTCTTCCATTCTTCCATTATTCCACTTTTCCATTTGTTTGTTATTTGAAATTTGGTAATTGGAATTTATTTGTAATTTGTTATTTGATAATTGTGATTTTTCTGTCATTGTTTTATCCTTTATCTTTTTTCTTTTATCTTTATTTATATTGTCTTTTGTCTTTGTTCAGGTTATCAGGTAAATCTTGACATTGAAGCTTTAATTTAGTAAACTGTTAAATAATATAATATAATCACAGTATTAAAATTAATAGGTAAATTTTACTAAAGCAAAGGTGGGATAAGATGAAATTCGAGGTTCAATCCTTAGAGATATTACAACGCAGCTTAAAAAAGCTGGAAGTCGGATTCAACAATCTGGAGGATCTGAAATCAGATCACGATTATTCCCAGATCGAGAAAATACTGCTGGAGGTATCCCGGCGCTTACACAACAATTATCCTTATTTTCATCCTCTCTATGCCGGACAAATGCTAAAACCACCCCATCCTGTAGCCAGGCTGGCCTATATGCTTTCTCTTTGGATTAATCCTAATAATCATGCTCTGGATGGAGGAAAAGAGAGTTCTGCTATGGAAAAAGAGGCGGTTGCAGAAATAGCAGCTATGTTTGGTTGGAAACAATTTCTGGGGCATTTAACCGGAGGGGGAACCATGGCCAATATGGAAGCCCTGTGGATAGCCTCCAGAGAAAAACCCGGTGCAACTATACTTATCTCAGAACAGGCACATTACACACATCAGAGAATCTCGGAAGTTCTGGATTTAAACTATGAACTGGTTCCCTGTGATGCAGCTGCTAAAATGGATGTTGAATATGTGAAAAATCGATTAGCCCAAGGGAATGTGGGAACAGTGGTGGCTACAGTTGGAACCACTGGCACCGGTTCTGTTGATCCCCTTCCGGAAATAATGGAACTGAGAGAAAAATATAATTTTCGTATACATGCCGATGCTGCTTATGGAGGATATTTTATCTTAACTGATACTTTAAATGGTCCAACCAAAGCAGCTTATGAATGCCTGCCTTTGGTTGATTCCTTGGTAGTTGATCCCCATAAACATGGTCTGCAGCCCTATGGTTGTGGCTGTATTCTATATAGAGATCCCAAAGTAGGAAGATATTATCGGCATGACTCTCCTTATACTTATTTTACCTCTGATGATCTGCATTTAGGAGAAATCAGTCTGGAGTGCTCCCGGGCCGGAGCAGCAGCGGTTGCTCTCTGGGCAACCCAGAAACTCTTTCCTTTGGAAAAAAAAGGGAAATTTGCCCGTAATCTGGAAAAATCCCGTAAAGCGGCCCTGGAACTCTATAAACGATTAAAGGGAGATTCCAGATTTCGAACCATTATGCCGCCGGAACTGGATATTGTGGTCTGGGCATTAAATGGTAAGAGTACCAGTTCCATTTCCGAATTTTCCCGGAATTTCTTTCAAAAAGCAGCCCAGCATAATCTCCATCTTGCTTTATTTAATTATCCGGTTTCGCTGCTGGAAAACACCTGGGAGAAGGTTGATTTTGATACTCCTCAGCTTACCTGCATCCGCTCCTGCCTGATGAAACCGGAGCATTATGAATGGATGGATAAAATCTGGGAGATTATTGACAGGATTGCCTGAGAGAAGTTTAATGAAAGTAAATTCTTAACTCTCGTAAAAGGTGGTCTCCATCTTTAAGATGGAGACCACCTATCAGAGTAAATCTAAATAGAACCAACTATTGTCTTCTTTGTCTCACCACCTGCGCTTCTTTCCTGATGCTGTTCAACAGTTGATACCCTCTTTTTAAAGTATTTTGTTTTATGGTTTCTTCTTTTTCAGATAGATTTTCATATTTCTCCAGATTATTCAAACCGATTTGAAGTGAATTCCTCTTTACGGCAATTAGTTTTAACGTCTGGGCTGCTTTTATCCGGTTTCTCTCTTTTTTATAAATTTTGAACTGAAGAAAGTCCTGCAGAAGAGAAATATATTGGTAATTAACTTTATATACATCCCAGCGAAAATTATTCTCTTTCCGGGGTGTATGTTTTTTTAAGTAAGATTTTAATCTGGTTATTTGTAATATTGCCAGGTTATAATTATTTTGTTTCTGGAGATTATCAATAGCGGTAAGTTTATTCTCATACTGGGTGGTCATATTAGATGCAGGTTCCGATTTATCATCACTTGCCTGGGTAGCTGATTCAGTACTGTCCTGAGCAGGTGATTCATCCTGTTGATCCCTAACTAATTTATCTATAATCGATTTAACCTCTTCCGGTGAAACAAATGCTTCCACGGTCATGGTGATGGTTCTGCCTTCTTCTTGCTGATCAACTATGGACACATTTTGCAGATATCCTGCCGAAATGGATTCGACAATGTCATCCCTGGTTTGGAAATTCTCTACCTGGGTGGAAGATTCAATAAATACCGCATAGGATTCAATTGCTTCCCGCAGAGCCAGATCCTTACAGGTCTGTCGTGCTTCCACCAGGCTTTCATTGTCTCCGTAGGTATAAGAATAGCTACCCCGAATAGTATCCTGGGCCTGAACAGTTGAAAAAATCAGACATAAGAGAAATATCATTTTTTTTATAAACATAGGATGTTCTCCTTATAATAATACAAGGCTTTTCTAAAATACTTTTTAAGAAGATTAATCGGCTTTCACCGGATTCCACTCTGCAATGTTTTCCACCCGCAACTGAACTGGCCCTTCAGCTTCCCATTGGTCATGAGAATTGTAATCCCATCCCAGATATTCGGAATCACCGCCTCCTTGAGTAGTTATCAAAAATACATTATTCAGATAACCGAACGATTTGGCCTGATCAGCAGGTAAGTCTTTATCACCCCGACTGGGATCAACCGGTATCCAGCCGTATCCGGGAAGATAGACTTCCACCCAACGGTGATAGACAAAGTCAAAGCAGGCTTCTTCACCTCTGATCACTACAGCACCTACATAACGGGCAGGAAGCCCGGCTGCTCTGCATAAGGCAATATAGGCAAAGGCATATTCTGAACAGGAACCGGATCCTCTACTGATTACAGTGGGAGCTATGTCCCATCCGCCAATACGTTCGTAATGCAAAATCTGTCTGAGGTAATCGAAAATATTTCTGGCCATCCAGTAAGGATTTGTGGCTCCATCTATGGCAATCTGGGCAGCTTTTTGTATATAGGGCATAGTTATACAGTATTTTATATCATCAGCAAGATACATCCTAAGATCCTGGGGAATATCGTTCAAGTCATCTACTTTTTCCGGAAAGATATAGTACATCACTTCATTTATTTCTGCTCTGACTTTTAGGGTGGGATTAAATCGGTCTCCCGGATTCATATTTTTCTTAATAAAATGAGCAGATTTTTGTCCCCATTGATCAGTAACAAATTCTTCAGGTGCAATTGGATAGGTTATGTCCAGTATTTGTTGATTCGGTTTATCTTCCGGCTCTGCCATAAAAATATTCAGGGTGGTTAATACACCGGGGCCGAAATTTATTATTTCACTGTTGAATTCGATTTCTTCCCGGCGGGGATTACTTTTTTTAATTTTGGGGAGATCTAATATATTAAGAGTATAGATTTTATCAGTTTGATAATCCCCTATAATTAAGGTGTTTTTCATCCAGGTAAGTCCCCAGGGATAGGGTCCGGGTGAGTTCAGAGTCATCACCACTATACCCTTGGATGGGTGTACCCGATATAATTCATCATTAGCCCGGTCAGCGATCCAGAGATAACTTCCATCCCAGGCAAGTCCCCGGGGATCTCCGGCCGGGGCCGGGAAGGAGTGAATAGTGGTTCCGTCATCCGGGCTTATCTGATAAATCATGTCGGTTTGATTATCAGATATCCAGAGAGAATTATCACACCAGGTCACTCCCTGCGGATCAGAGCCCGGGGTAAGGATGACCTGCACTGTTTTTCCGGTTTTAGGGGAGACCTTATAGATTTTTCCCACGTAGGTTTCCGTGGAAGTATTGGTGAAATCCAGATCGGTTATCCAGAGATGTTCTTTGCCCCAGGTCATGCCGGTGGCAAAATATCCGGGACAGGTAAAATGTGTTTGTATTTTGCCGGTCGCAGGATCGATTTTATATATCATATCTTTTTTTCGATCCACCCCCCATAAAGAAGTGCCATCAAAGGCAAGACCGGTCAGGCAGGGTCCAGGAGAAGGAATTTCTTTTATAATAAAATTTGATGCAGCTATGACCGGTAGGGAGAAAATACATACCGCAAATATTATTATGTAGTATTTTTTCATCATTTTCTCCTTATATTAATTAATACAGCTTTTCTGGTTTTTATTTGAACATTCTGAGAATCGATTATAAAAATTTATTTTTTATCTGGTAAAAAATAGAAACAATTACAGTAATATACCGTTAAAGCAGATTATAATACTTTCTCTAATTTCTCTACAATAACATCTTTGGAAACAGCACCGATTATCATATCCACGGGTTTTCCCTCATTAAAAATGAGTAAAGCCGGAATACTGGTGATTCCATAATCTGCCATGGAATTAGGATTTTCTTCGGTATTACATTTTCCTATTTTTACTTTTCCCTCATATTCTTCAGCTAATTCCTCCACTACCGGACCTATCATTTTACAAGGACCGCACCATTGAGCCCAGAAATCCACTAAAACCGGTTTGTCGGACTCCAGTACTTCTTTTTTAAAATTTTCATCATTAAATTGTAGCGTATTGGCCATAAATAATACTCCTTATGTTTGATTTTTAAATGAAGATTTCCTTTAAGAACAGATATTAATCGCACTATATTCTATTTATTAAGATTTCTGAAAATAATACTCAGTCAAATTGATATTGTTTTATTGAGGTATGGGATTTCTACTTTTCCAAATATTTTAAGGCAAATTCAGCTGCGATAGCACCATCACCAAGGGCTGTCACAATTTGATGTATATCTTTTTTTCTGACATCACCAGCAGCATAAACTCCGGGGATGGAAGTCTGCATTTTCTCATCAGTAATGATGTAACCGTATTCATCCAATTCAACTTTACTCTGGAGAAATTTCGTATTTGGAATCATACCAACCCAGATGAAAACACCATCTGCTTGCAGTTCTTTGGATTTTCCGGTTTTCCGATCTTCCACTGAAACCGAGGTAACTTTTTGTTCTCCATTGATGGAAAGCACTTTATGATTGAGAAAAAAGGTAAATTTAGAACTTTCCTGGGCTTTGTGTTGTAGTATTTTTTCTGCATTCAGGTGATCCAAAAATTCAACTAATTTAATAGAACGTACAAAACGGGTTAAATAAAGACCTTCCTGTATTCCGGAATTACCTCCTCCCACTACCACAATATCCTTCTCCTTGAAAAAAGGACCGTCACAAGTTGCACAATAGGAAACCCCTCTTCCTTTGAATTTTTCTTCACCGGGAACACCTAGCAACTTATGTTCTGTACCAGTACTGATGATAATAGCTTTGGCCTGATATTCTTCTTGATTAGTCTTCACTTTTTTAACAGCACCTTTTAATTCAATATTGGTTATAGTGCCGGTTAAAAATTCCAGGCCAAATTTCTTAGCTTGTTTCTGTGTTCTCTGCATTAATTCCGCTCCTGAAACACCTTCTTCAAAACCGGGATAGTTTTCTATCCATTCGGTGACCGCAACCTGACCGCCGGGAGCAAGTTTTTCCAGAAGAGCTACCTTCAGTTGAGCTCTTCCGGCATAAATACCGGCAGTTAATCCTGCAGGTCCTCCCCCTAATATTAGTATATCATAAGATTTCATGGGTTCCTTTCTTTATTAGGATAAAAATATATTCATATTGAGTATACAAAATTTTATTAAGATTGTCAAGATTTTTATTGTCAGAAATTGATTAAACTCTGATACAAATAGTATGCCAAAATTTTTTTAAAGCTTGACAATTTCTTGCCTAAGGTTTATATTTTGATAGAATTATTATTTAAAGCTGTCTACTGAATACTGTCGAAGAAACAAAAAGTAAAAATGAAAATTTATTTTTTATAAAACTGATAGAGTAGAGGTAGTGAATGAGTAAAAAGATTATTGGCATTATTCCTGCCCGGTACGATTCCAGCCGCTTACCCGGTAAACCTCTGATTGATATTGCTGGAAAGCCCATGATACAATGGGTATGGGAAGGTGTTCAACAATCTAAGTATGCAGAAAAAATAATAATTGCCACTGATGATACCAGAATTTATTCAGCAGTCAAACGATTTACCCACGATGTGATTATGACACCCGCCGATTTAAATTCCGGTAGTGACCGGGTTGCTTATGCCGTAAAGAATATGAATGTAGACATTGTCATTAATATTCAGGGAGATGAACCTTTTATCACTCCGGAAGAGATCGATCAGGTTGCAGATATTTTAATCAATGATCCTGAGCCGGTTATGGGAACCTTGATAAAAGAAATCAACAGTGTCGAAGAACTGGAAAGCCCTCATACCGCCAAAGTAGTGGTTGATAAAGAGGGATATGCAATTTATTTTTCCCGATCACCTATTCCTTTTAATCGTTCATCAAAGGATAAACATGATTGGTTAAAACAGGGGATCTATTATAAACATGTGGGAATCTACAGCTACAGGAAAAAATTTTTAGAGAATTTTTCCCATTTGAAACCCAGCCGGTTGGAAAAGGCGGAGAAACTGGAACAACTCAGGGCAATTGAAAATGGATATCGCCTTAAAACCGCAGTAACCACTTATGAACCTTTGGGTGTGGATACAGAAGATGATTTAAAAAAAGTTAGAGCGAGAGTCGAAACTGAGAGTAGTGGTCAATGATTAACAAAAGGATTAGTAAATTCCAAAGCAAGGGAGAATAAATATGAAAGATGTTATGGTTAATTCAATTACTATAGGTAAAAAACATCCTCTGGTGCTTATTGGTGGGCCTTGTGTAATGGAATCAGAAGATCTGGTTCTGGAGGTGGCAGAAAAAGTGAATAAAATTGCCGAGTCGTATGGTATACCCTATATATTTAAATCGTCGTATTTAAAAGATAACCGATCCTCCTCAAAAAGTTTTCAGGGTCCCGGACTTGAGGAAGGAATGCGTATCCTGCAGAAAGTTAAAAATGAGATTGGTATACCAGTTCTTTCCGATGTACATGATAAACATAGTGTAAAGACAGCAGCTGAAGTGCTGGATGTCATTCAGATACCAGCCTATCTCTCTATGCAAACCGGATTAACCGTGGAAGCTGCCAAAACCGGAAAAGTTATTAACATAAAAAAAGGCCAGTTTCTGGACCCTCATGATGTAAAGAATATAATTGGTAAAATCGAAGCAGAAGGTAATAATAATATATTGTTAACTGAACGGGGAAGCTGTTTCGGGTATCATGATCTGGTTGTGGATATGCGTTCTTTTAAAATTATGCGGGATATGGGGTATCCGGTGGTATTTGATCCCACCCATGCCATCCGGGTCTATGGAATTTCTAGTTCGGACCCCCGGGGGGGAACTCCTCAATTTGTTCCTTCTTTAGCTCGGGCTGGAGTTGCAGCCGGTATAGATGCAATCTTCATTGAAACGCATCCTGACTGTTCTACGGCATTATGTGATGCAGCTAGTATGTGGCCCTTGGAGTATCTTGAAACTTTATTGGACCAGTTAAAAAGAGTGGATGTGCTGGTGAGAAATTTTGCTGAAATTGATTTTGGGAATTAAAGTAAAGAGATGTTATGAATGATGAATTAACCGATCGGATTAAAAAAATTAGCATGTTACTCTGTGATGTGGATGGAGTTTTAACCAGGGGTGGTATTATATTGGGAACCGGCGGTCAGGAATTTAAGCAGTTTGATGTTCAGGATGGTATGGGTATCACTCTGGCCAGACAGGGAGGGTTAAAAACAGGTATCATTACCGGCAGAGAGTCCGAGGCAGTGATACAGAGAGCCAAAGAGCTTCAATTTGATGTAATTTCTCAGGGGAAAAATGACAAATTACAGGTCCTGAACGAAATAATTAATGATTTTACTATTACCTATGAGAATGTATGTTATATTGGTGATGATTTGCTGGATATGTCTGTAATGAAAAAAGCAGGTGTTTCGGCTGCTCCTGCCAATGCCAGGAAAGAGGTGAAAGAGATTTCAGACATAATAACTGAGAATAAAGGTGGTGGAGGAGCTGTACGGGAACTGGTGGAGATTATTTTAAAGACGCAGAATAAATGGCAGAATATAGTGAATACATATTGGGAGGATAGATGAAATTTTTTGTTGATTCCGCTGACCTAAAAGAAATAGAACAAGCAAAAAATTTGGGATTAGCTGACGGAGTAACCACCAACCCCACCTTGATAATGAAAAGCGGCGGGGATTTTAAAAAGACCATTATGAACATCACTGACCTGATAGAGGGACCGGTTGCGGTCGAACCGGTGAGTAAAGATGTGAAAGGAATTAGGGAAGAAGGAGAAAAATATGCCAGCTGGGCTCAGAATGTCACGGTTAAAATCCCCTTAACCACTGCGGGATTGCAGGCGGTCAAACAATTGCATGCCCAGGGGATCAGCACAACCGTAACCCTGATTTTTTCTCCTACCCAGGCTATACTGGCAGCCAAGGCAGGAGCTGAGTATATATGTCCTTTTGTGGGCAGACTGGATGATATTTCCTATTCCGGTATGGACCTGGTGAGTGAGATTGTGAAAATTTACCATAACTATCCTGAGATTACCACTCAGGTAATTGTGGCAAGTGTACGGAATCCAAATCATATACTTGAATCCGCTCTCCTGGGAGTTGATGGAGTGACCATACCTTATGCGGTAATGGAAAAACTTACCAAACATCCTCTCACTGATATAGGCATAGAGAAATTTTTAAAAGACTGGGAGAAAGTTAATTAATAATAGGGTATGATAAAACGCCCATTATAGACGATAGTAAAATAGAGAATCACCTTCAGTGTATGCGGGGGGAGATGTTTTAGAGTGAATGAAGGTATAAATTACAAAAATACAGGTTAGTAAACTATGAGTATAGAAAAAGGAAAAGAAGTAATACGCATGGAAGCCGAGGCCATTCAGGCTTTGGAAGAAAAAATCGGGGAGGAGTTTCAAAAAGCTATTGATATTCTCTTAGCCTGCAAGGGAAGAGTGATTATCACTGGTTTGGGCAAATCTGGAATCATCGGGCAGAAGATTGCCTCAACCATGACCAGTACCGGAACTGCTGCTATTTTCATCCATGCCGCAGAGGGACTTCACGGAGATTTGGGCGCAGTATTAAAGGATGATGTAGTAATTTGTATTTCCAAAAGCGGTTCTACCATAGAAATACTTAATTTAATGCCTCTTTTAAAACATCTAAAGGTCAAGATAATATCTATTACTGGAAATATAAATTCTCCCATGGCCAAAAGAAGTGATGTGGTGCTGGATGTGAGTGTTAGTTCTGAAGCGTGCCCTTTTGATCTGGTGCCAACCTCAAGCACTACCGCTACCCTGGTGTTGGGGGATGCCCTGGCCTTAGCCTTGTTTCAGGAAAGAGGGCTGAGTGTGGAAGATTTTGCCAGGTATCATCCCGGAGGAGATATCGGAAAAAAATATTTTTTAAAAATAGACGATATTATGCGTACAGAGAATGATATAGCCAAAGTGAGGGAGAATACTCCCATTCCGGAAACAATTATTGAGATAACTTCAAAAAGGTTGGGGGCAACCTGTATACTGGATGAGAATGACTCCCTTACCGGTATTATTACTGATGGTGATTTACGGAGGCAAATCGAACAAAAACATGACATCTGGAAATTATATGCCAGAGATATAATGACCTCCAATCCTAAATGTATCCAAAAGGGTGTATTAGCAGTGGAAGCTCTTTACCTTATGGAAAAGCACAGTATAAATCAATTAATCGTGATTGATAAAAATAATGATGTAGTGGGTATGGTTCATTTACATGATCTTTTGAAGGCAGGATTAGCATGATTCATTCTATGAAAAAATGTATTCTCTGTTTGATCTGGTTTACCTTATGTTTTCCAGGGTGTGATAATAAAGACACAACCGTGGTGGATAAATCTGCTGAAGCTGAAAATTTACCCAGTCAGGAAGGTTATGATTCCGAATTGTATATTAGCAAAGCCGGAGTCAAACAGGCTGTACTTCATTACGGATACATGCAGAAATTTAATGACCAAAAGGTAGTTTATTTTGATAAGGGTATTGAACTTGATTTTTATGATACCCAGGGAAAACATACCTCCTTTATATCAGCCAAGAAAGGGGAATATCATGAAACTACCGAAGATGTTGTGGGAAAAGGAAAGGTTGTGGTGGTATCGGATACTGGAATGACGCTTTTTACCGAAGAACTCAGATGGGATAATGAGATAAACAAAATTTTTTCTGATACCCTGGTAATGATAACCACCCGGGAAGGTGATACCTTGTTTGGAAAGGGATTTGAATCCAATCCCGATCTTACCAGAAGAGTAATTTATGAACCATGGGGAGTAAGTTCCAAGAAAGTTGAGATTGATAGAATAAAAGAGGAATTTATGCGAGCCACGCAGGATACCGTAGATTCTGCTGAAGCCACTAATTCACCCAATGGGAATACTGAAGATGATTAAAACAATACTGACACTATCTCTGCTTTTCCTAATAAATGAACTGAATGTGCAATCACAAGAAGTTCAGAAAAAAGAAAAATTAAAACTGATACATGCTGACAGTTTGGTGAGTAATAAAATTGATATTGGTGATGTTACTACATTGTATGGCAATGTAAAACTAGTACAGGGAGAGGCTGAACTGCAGTGTCAAAAAGCCATATTATATAGGAACAGACGATTTGCGATTTTAGAAAGAAAGGTTCAGATTTTTGACGGTCAGCACACTCTCTGGGCTGATAAAGTTGAATATAATGGGGAAAAAAGTATAGAAACTGCTACTGGAAATGTGAGGATAAAAACGGATAATCGAGAACTTACCGCTGAAAAGGTGGTATATGATCAATCCCAGAAAACCACCGCTGCTTTTGGCAAGGTAATAATTCAGGATTTAGTGGAACGGGTGGTTTTATATGGTGAGGAAGCTTTTTATGATAAACCTAAAGATTATGCCTATTTGAAAGGTACTCCTCATGCCGTGAGAATAGATTCAGCTACGGGTGAGAAAATCACTATTGACGGATTACGGATTGATGCCTGGGGAGGTCAGGATAAAGTAGTGGTAACCGACAGTGTGAAAATAGTTAAAGCCGATCTTAAGGCCCACTGTGGCAGAGGTATTTTTTTAGCCAAAAAAGATACCTTAAAGTTAATGGATTCACCCGTAGTTAAGCAAAAAAGGCATCACATGAAGGGTGATTCTATAGATATTTGTATTCGAAATATGGATTTTAACGGAGGGATTTTAAGGGGAAAGGCGGAAATCATTTCCCAGGATAGTACTACTCAGGATGAGTTACGGGGAAACCGTATAAACATTATTGCCCAGAATGATACTATCAAAGAAGTGCAGGTTACTGGTCAGGCTACCAGTATTTATTATATTCAGGAAGAAAATGAAACCGGAAAAAATTTATTGACTGGTGATCAAATAAATCTTATATTTAAAAATGATAGCTTAAAAAATGTTAATGTTTTCAGTAATCCGGGGTTATGTACCGGTGAATATATTCCTAAACAAGAATAAAAAGTAAATAAATTATAACCAATTAAAGAATTTTGGAAGCAATGGCAGAAAGAGAAGAAGTAACCTTACGGACGCAGCATCTTATTAAAGCTTATAGAAAGAAGAAAGTGGTAAATGAGGTATCTTTGGAAGTGACCAACAAAGAAATAGTTGGTCTTTTGGGCCCCAATGGTGCCGGAAAAACCACTACTTTCCATATGATTACCGGCATGATAAAGCCCTTGAGCGGAGATATATACTTTGATAAAAAAAAAATCACCCAATATCCCATGTATAAAAGAGCCAGAATGGGAATTGGTTATTTAAGTCAGGAACCTTCAGTATTCAGAAAATTAACCGTTGAAGAAAATATTATGGCTATTTTGGAAACTATGAATTTAAGCAAGCAAGAAAGAAAGATAAGACTGGAGCAACTTTTGGAGGAATTGTCTATCTCGAGTCTAGCTAAGCAAAAAGCTTATACACTTTCCGGAGGAGAAAGAAGAAGGGTCGAGATTACCAGGGCCTTGGTCACTAATCCCAAGATAATTCTTTTGGATGAACCATTTGCCGGGATAGATCCCATAGTCATTGAGGATATCCAGGAAATTGTTACCGGACTGAAAGAAAAAAGTATTGGGGTATTAATAACAGATCATAATGTATATGAGACACTTTCTATTACAGACAGAGCCTATTTACTTTATGAAGGAAGGATACTTAAGTCGGGCAGTTCGAGTTTTTTAGCTAATGATAAGGAAGCAAGGAAAATTTATTTAGGCAAACAATTTACTTTAGACCGTTACTAAAAGGGAAACATAATGCAACTATCACAAAGAATGTCACTACAACAGAAGCAAAGTCCTCAGCAGGTTTTGCTTTCTTCACTTCTACAGTTACCAGTACTACGACTTGAACATCGAATAAAACAAGAACTGGAAATGAATCCTCTTTTGGAATATGATATTGATCAGGAAATTGAGATGAAAGATGTTGATGATGAAGATGAGGAGGAGAAAGAGGAAGAGGAAGACGAAGAGGAAGAAGAGCTGGAGGAAGAGGAAGAAGAAGAAATTGATTGGGAAGAGATTCTTAACGATGAAAATAATCTGGAATACGAGAAGAAAAGAGATTTCAGAGAAGATGAAAGGAATCGTCCGGAAGCCGAACCAGTAACCTTGCTGGATCATCTTTTTGAACAACTTCATCTTGCTCCCTTAGATGACGAGGAAAAGGAGATAGGGAAATATATCCTCTGGTGTCTTGATGATGATGGCTATCTTTCTTGCTCCTTGGAATCAATTGCAGAGAATTTTTCTATCACTCCGGAAAAGGTAGAGAAGGTTTTGTTTGAAATTCATAAGTTTGATCCGCCCGGTATAGGTGCCCGGAATCTTAAGGAATGTCTGTTGATACAACTCAATGGAAAAGAACCAAGGGATGACCTTGCTATTCGTATACTGGAGGAGTGTTACGATCATTTTAAGAATAAACGGTTTGAAAAAATAAAAAAATGTTTAGATGTTTCCCTGGAAGAAGTAAAAAAAACCATGAATCTCATTTCAAAATTAAATCCCAAGCCAGGTGAAAAATATGTTCCCGAAGGTGAAAATTATATTATTCCGGATGTAATTGTGGAACGGGTTGACGGTGATTTTAAAATAACCCTTAATGACTGGAATGTTCCCCGTTTAAAAATTAATAATTCCTATAAACAACTTTTACGTAAAAAGAAAAAAATTAATAAGCAAACCCGTGATTATTTAAGGCAGAAATTGGAATCTGCCCGCTGGTTAATCAATTCTATTTATCAACGACGATCAACCATACTGCGAGTAATGGAAGCCATCGTTAAGAAACAGAGAGGCTTTTTCGAAAGGGGGAAAGGATCTCTTAAGCCCATGATCCTCAAGAATATCGCAGATGAGGTTGATCTGGATATTTCCACGGTTAGCCGGGTAACCAATGGAAAATATGTGCAGACTGAGTTCGGCATATTTGAATTGAAATATTTTTTCAGTGAAAGATTGGAAACTGTAAGCGGACAGGAAATATCCAATAAATTAATCAAACAGAAAATCAAGGATATTATTGATAAAGAAAATACCAAAAAGCCCTACAATGATCAGACTATTTCTGATTTTTTAAAGAAAGAAGGATATAAATTAGCCAGAAGAACAGTGGCAAAATATAGAGAGCAGATGAAAATACCGGTAGCAAGACTGAGAAGAGAAATTTGATGTAGAAATGCCATTTGCAGTAGAAATTTTTAAAAACACTGCTATATCTTTTTTATATCAATTCAATCAAAAAAATTCAGGCTCTAAATAATTAGGAGGATGATTATGGGTAAAAAAATAAATATTGGTGGTGAAACAGTGGAAATTCCCAGTAGTCTCAATCGTAAAAACATACTTTTTGTAATTGCAGGAATTGTCATTTTGATTTTTCTATTTTCCTCTTTTTATACAGTTGGTGCAGATGAAGAGGGAGTTATTCAGCAATTCGGTAAATATATGCGGACAACCCAATCCGGATTGCATTTAAAATTACCCTTTGGTATTGAGACCGTAAGAAAGATCAAAGTAAAGCATATCTTTACAGAAGAATTTGGTTTTCGTACTCTCAAAGCAGGACAGCGAACCAGTTATTCCCCCAAACAGTATCCTGATGAATCCCTTATGCTTACCGGAGATTTGAATCTGGCAGTAGTGGATTGGATAGTGCAGTATCAGATTCAAGATCCCAGACATTATTTATTTAATCTCCGGGGTGTGGAAGAAACTATCAGGGATGTATCCGAAGCAACCATGAGACAAATTGTAGGTGACTACAGTGTTAGCGAAGTACTCACGGAAAACAGAAGAGAAGTTGCTCTTAAAGCAAAAGAGCAACTTCAGGAAGTATTGGATAAATATAATTGCGGGATATTGATAACCATGGTAAAACTCCAGGATGTCAATCCCCCGGATAAAGTAAAACCTGCTTTTAATGAAGTAAATCAGGCCAAACAGGAACGCGAGAAAATGATCAACCAGGCCTGGCAGTCCTATAATGATGCCATACCCAATGCCAAGGGAGAAGCAAACAAGACCATTCAGCAAGCAGAAGGATATGCTATAAACAGAATCAACCGATCCCGGGGAGACTCAGTTAATTTTGTAGCGGTATGGAATGCCTACCGATATGCAAAAAATGTGACCAAACAACGTCTGTATCTGGAAACCATGAGAGAAATACTGCCCAAAGCTAAGGAAAAATATATTTTTGATGAGTCGCAAGGGGGAGTGCTGCAGTTCTTACCACTCAGGAAAGGAGGTGAGTAATGAAGACACGGAATATAATTATTGGTATCTTAGTTATTATAATTCTTATAATCTTATTAAATGGATTTTATGTTATTAAAGAAACAGAACAAGTAGTTATAACCATGTTTGAAAAACCAGTGGGAGATCCGATAACCAAAGCCGGTCTTCATTGGAAAACTCCGCTAATCCAAAAAGCTAATTTTTTTGAAAAAAGAATTTTAACCTGGGATGGTGATCCCAATCAGATACCCACCAAAGATAAAAAATATATCTGGGTTGATGTCACCGCACGCTGGAAGATTGTTGATCCCTTGAAATTTTTACAATCAGTTACCACCGAAACCGGGGCTCATAGTAAACTGGATAATATTGTAAATTCGGTAATACGAGATCATGTTGCAGAGAATTTATTAGTTGAAATAATCAGGAGTTCAAACAGAGAATTTCAAAGTGTAGCTTTAGAACTGAACGAGGATTCTGTTGCAGCGATAGAAAAGATATATGTGGGAAGAGGAAAGATCGTTCAAAAGGTTTTGGATGAGGCTAAGACCAGCACACCCCAGTTTGGCATAGAACTGGTGGATGTGCGGTTAAAAAGAATTAATTATGTGGAAGATGTCCGGGAAAAAGTATATGAAAGAATGATCTCTGAGAGACAGCGTATTGCCGCAAAATATCGTTCCGAAGGAAAGGGACGCATGGCGGAGATCGAAGGAAAACGGGATAAGGAATTAGAGCAGATACGTTCTCAGGCGTATAAAGAAGCCAAGGAAATAAAAGGAGTTGCGGATGCCAAAGCTACCAGAATTTATGCAGCGGCCTATAATCGCGATCCTGATTTCTATTCTTTTTTTAAAACCCTGGAAACCTATAAAGAAACTGTGGACAGTTCCACTATAATGATTTTATCCACAAAATCAGATTATTTGGAATTATTAAACAGAATAAGGTAATAATATGGATAAGGAAAAAACAAAGTTCAGCGCCACAACCATTCTAGGAGTTCGTCGCCAGGGAAAAATTGCCTTTGGGGGTGATGGCCAGGTAACCATGGGAGAGACCATCATGAAAATCAATGCCCGTAAAGTAAGGAAGATGTATAATGATACCATACTTACCGGCTTTGCCGGAGCCTCAGCAGATGCCTTTACTTTATTCGAGAAATTCGAGAAAAAGGTAGAGGAATATCGAGGAAATCTTAATCGGGCTGCAGTTGAACTTGCCAAAGAATGGCGTACGGATAAATATCTTCGCCGCCTGGAAGCTCTCTTGGCAGTGGCGGATAAAGAGAGCACTCTTATAATTTCCGGAACCGGTGATATAATTGAACCTGATGATGATATTGTGGCAATAGGCTCGGGTGGTTCCTATGCGCTGGCAGCAGCCAGAGCTTTGGTAAAACATACAGAGTTACCGGCCAAAAAAATTGTGGAAGAAGCCTTGAAGATTACTGCTCAAATATGTATTTATACTAATGATAAGATAGTGGTGGAAACATTATAATCAGAATATAAAACATAATAATAACTGAAAGATAATAAAAGTTATGGGAGAGAGAATTTGGCAGAAAAGAAAGATGCTTTAACCCCGCGTAAAATAGTTGCCGCTTTGGATAAATATATTATCAGCCAGGATAAAGCTAAGAAAATGGTTGCCATTGCACTGCGTAATCGCTGGAGGCGACAGCAGGTAAACGGAGAAATGCGGGATGAGATTATGCCTAATAATATTATTCTTATCGGTCCCACCGGAGTAGGAAAAACAGAAATTGCCCGCAGATTAGCCCGGCTGGCAGAAGCCCCTTTTATTAAAGTTGAAGCTTCCAAATTTACGGAAGTGGGATATGTGGGGCGAGATGTGGAGTCAATAATCCGTGATTTAACTGATCTGGCAGTTTCCATGGTTAAAAAGGAATGGTCAGAGCGGGTAAGAAAAAAAGCTGAGGGTGCCTTGGAGGAAAGACTCTTGGATCTGTTGCTCCCCGGATCCGGTTCCGAAAAATCGGCTAAGAAAAAGACTGTTACTGAAGAAAAATATTATGAAATTGTGGAAACTGAATCAGAAGAGGAGCGCTTACAGCGAACCAGAGAGAAGCTGCGCAAACAACTACAGGAAGGAAAACTGGAAGATCGAGAAATAGAGTTAAGTGTGAGTTCTGATTCTTTTCCTATGATGCAGATATTCACCCCTGCTGGAATGGAAGAGATGGGAATGAATCTTCAGGATATGTTTGGTGGCATGATGCCCAAAAAGAAAAAGAAACGGAAAATGACCATTGCCGAGGCCAGACAGGTATTAATGGCCGAAGAAATACAGAAATTGATTGATATGGACAAGGTAACCAAGGAAGCCATAGAAAGGGTTCAGGATTCCGGAATTGTTTTTATAGATGAAATTGATAAAGTTGCTGATTCTGATAAACATGGTGGCCCTGATGTTTCCCGGGAAGGTGTACAAAGGGATATCCTGCCGGTAGTGGAAGGAACCAATGTGGTAACAAAATATGGAATGGTTAAAACCGATCATATTCTTTTTATTGCCTCCGGTGCCTTTCATGTTTCCAAACCATCTGATCTTATCCCCGAACTACAGGGCAGGTTTCCTATCCGGGTGGAGTTAAAAAGTCTTACTACTGATGATTTTGTACGTATCCTTACTGAACCGAAGAATGCACTGATAAAACAGTATAAAGAGTTAATAAGAACGGAAAATGTTAAGGTTGAATTTACCCAGGATGCTATTCGGGAAATAGCCAAAACCGCCACTCTGGTTAATGAGCGGACTGAAAATATTGGTGCCAGAAGGCTTCATACTATTATGAGTACCTTACTGGAGGAGGCCCTGTATCGGCTTCCGGATAAAAAAATTCAGGAAGTGAAGATGACAAAAAAGGATGTGGAAGAGAAACTTAAAGACATCATTGAAGATGAAGATTTAACCAAATATATATTATAGTCAGGAGGAGTAGTGAAGAAAGATTTTCTTGAAATACCGGATATGAGTACAGAAGAGATTCATGAGATTTTTACCTTGGCAGCCGAGTTAAAAAAGCAAACCAAATCGGACCAGCAGCATCATTTGCTGAAAGGACAGACTCTGGCCATGATTTTTCAGAAGCCTTCTGCCCGAACCAGAGTTTCTTTTCAAGTAGGTATGTTCCAGTTGGGAGGACATGCCTTGTATTTGTCACCGAATGATATCGGCTTGGGCACAAGAGAGTCTGTTCCTGATGTCGCTCGGGTTTTTTCCAGATATAATGATGGTATTATGGCTCGGGTGTTTGCTCATGATTATGTGGTGGAGTTAGGTCAGTATGCTTCCATCCCGGTAATTAATGGATTATCTGATTTATTGCATCCTTGTCAGGTTATGGCGGACATGTTTACCATCCTGGAGAAAAAGGGTACCTTGGAAGGGGTGAAACTGGCCTATGTCGGGGACGGTAACAATATGACTAATTCCTGGCTACATATGGCCTGCCGAATTCCTATGCAGCTGCATCTGGCCATTCCGGAAGGATATGATCCGGATCAGACAATTCTTAATAAAGCAAGAAATTCAGCGGGCAGTGAAATCAAAATTTTTCGAGATCCCCGGGAAGCAATTAAAGAGGTAGAGTTTATTTATACAGATGTCTGGGCCAGCATGGGGCAGGAATCTGAAGCCCAGGAACGGAAAAAAATTTTCCAAGATTATCAGATTAATGATAGCTTGTTAAAGCAGGCTAAACCTGAGGTAATGGTTATGCACTGTCTGCCTGCTCATCGGGGAGATGAGATTACAGATGAAGTTATGGAAGGGCCGCATTCCATTGTGTTTGAGGAAGCAGAGAACCGCCTTCATGTGCAAAAGGCAATTATGGTCAAGTTAATGAGAAAATAAGGGGTAATGAAAGAATTTAAACCAAGAAAAAAACGCATACTCTTTCTCTCTACCTTTATCACTCCTTTTATTCAACATGATATTGAGATTTTAGAGGATTTTGCAGATGTAAACTGCCTTATTACCAGCGGCATAAGAGGGATTTTTGAGATCTTCTGGAATATTTTTTTTTGTGATGTTCTGTTCTGCTGGTTTGCCTCTGTATACAGCGGCCTGGCAGTTTCTCTGGCGAAATTGTTAGGGAAAAAGACCATCCTGGTTATTGCTGGAGTTGATGTTGCTGCCTTTAGTGAAATTGGATACGGGATTTGGCTTACCAAATGGAAGCGTCCTTTTGTCCGTTCTGCCATCCGCAGAGTAGATACTGTTTTAGCGGTTGATCCATCCTTAAAAACCAAAGCCAAGAAACTTGCCTGCTATGCAGGAAGTAATATTCATTACCTTCCTTTTGGTTTTGATGCAGATTTTTTTTCTCCGGCAGAATCCAAAGAAAAAATTGTTTTAACCGTTTCCTCCGGTACAACTGAAGTCAGACTGAAAACCAAGGGCATTGATTTTCTTCTGCAAACGGCATCTGCCTTACCTGATATTTCTTTTTATCTGGTGGGAATAAACAGATCTCTTTTTGATAGTCTGGATATAGCAATTCCTCAAAATGTTACGCTTATACCGGCTATGGAACAAAGGGATTTATTATCATATTATCAGAGAGCAGCGGTTTATTGTCAGCCCAGTCGATCGGAGGGATTACCCAATGCGTTATGTGAAGCCATGCTCTGTGAATGTGTACCGGTGGGTACCAGGGTGGGAGGAATTCCTACTGCCATTGGTGATACTGGTTTTATTGTTCCTTTTGGTTCAAGAGAGGATATGAAAAAGGCTTTACAGAAGGCATTGGAGGACAATCATTCTCTGGGGAAAAAAGCCAGAAGGCGCATAAGGGAAAATTTTTCCTTAAAGACTCGCATCAACGGTTTAAAAAAACTAGTGCTGGATACTGAATGAAATTAACTTCTCATTCCCGAAACATCATTTTTATTTACTCTGGAGATGCAGCCAGTCGTCTTCTCGGTCTGGCAGCAGTAAGTTATCTGGCCCGGATCTTAGGCCCTTCTGATTTCGGTATTATCAGTATAGGATTAGCGGCCCTGGCCTATGTCCTGGTCATAGGCAACAGTGGACTGAAAATTTTAGGAACTAGGAAAGTTGCCGGTGAACAGGAGAGTATTGAAGTTTTAACTCCTCGAATTATCCTTACTCAGTTATTACTCTCTGTACCTGCTTTTGGTATTGGTACAGGCATTATTTATTTTTTTATAGATGAAACCGATATTTTCCGGGTAACGTTAGTTTATCTGCTGGGAGTTTTTCCCACAGCTTTCTTACTGGAATGGTTTTTTCAGGGACGGCAGAAACTGGGTGTTATAGCAGCCGGAAAAATAATAGGCATGATTTTTTATCTGGGTATGGTACTAATATTGGTGAAATCATCCCGGGATATAATATGGGTAGCCTGGGCCTGGATCATCGGTATTGGTGCTAATAGTATTTTTCTATGGATTGTATTCAAAGCAAAATACTATTCCAGCAGTTTTCAGAAAAAACAATTAAAAATAATATCACTCATAAGGGAAGCCCTGCCCCTGGGAGCTGCCACCATTATTGCTCAGCTCACCACTCAATTTCCTCCCCTTTATCTAGGTTTGGTTGCCGGTACCTCCCAGGTAGGATTATTCAGTGCTGCCTTTAAAGTGATTGTATTTTTACTTATTCTGGATCGAACCTTTTATGCCATATTTTTTCCTCTTATCAGCCGCTGTTTCCATAAGTTTCCAGAGAAACTGGAAGAAAATGTAAATTTGGTATTGCGTATTACCACTGTCTTGGTATTAATAGTCGGACTCTATGCCGTGGTGAGCGGTGAATTCATTATTCGGGGGATTTTCGGTGTTTCTTTTCTGGGAGCGGTTCCCATTTTTCAGGTATTGGTGGGTTATTTTATTTTTAATGTCATTAATTCGGTTTTTACCTTCAGCCTTATTGGTATGGAAAAAGAAAAAGTATATACCGCATCCCTGCTGGCAGGAATGATAGCCTTTATCCTATTTCTGTTGTTGTTTACCGAAGCACTGGGTATGTTTGGTGTAGCCGGTGGTTTGATTATTTACCAGCTGACGGCCCTGGTTATTATGGCAACTGCACTTAAGAATCAGATTCACCTTAATTATATGCGAACTCTGGTACTTCCTCTTCTGGGAACCTGTTTAATAGTAATACCGTTATTGCTATATATACATCTGGTATTTTATATAAAGATTATATTTATAACCTTTATGGGAATTCCCTATATCTTATGGTTGGGAGGGATAGGAAAGAATGAAATATATTTTTTGAAAAGGAAATTTATTTGAAACTGCGGACAGGAATATCAGAAGTCACACCCGGGTGGAAACTTATTCTGCAACAGATAGGTGTGCCTTTTCAGCCAGTAAATATTAATCATGAAATTACTCCGGAAGAATGGGCAGTGTTAATAATAAGTTCCTGGAATATCAGTAAGAATAAAAAAAATATTCTCCGTTATATGGAAGCCGGTGGATCATTGCTTATGGAAGCGGATACTGCCCGTCAATTACTGGATATAAAAGTAAAATCAATAACCATAAAATACTTATCTTCGCCTGACACTTCCCTGTTTAATTTCATTTCACCCCTTGATTTAGACAAACAGTGTAAAATCGTATCACCTGCTCAATGGGTAGAAAATCAAAAAGGAAAAAAGACAATTTCAATTAAAACCCTGGGAAAGGGAACTGCTCTAATTTTACCCTCGGGGCTGATGGTATCCTTACTTGATTATTCTATCAAAAGAAGAAGTTTTTATTCCGAATTCGGACAAAGACTGCCTACGGAAAGAGTTTCCAGGATTTCCAAGGGAGGTATCCGGAATCTGATTCTGTCCGGTTTGAAGTATTTATTTCAGGTGCGCAATCTTCCTTTTCTCCATCTTTGGTATTTTCCTCAGGGTAACCGGACTCAGTTTTCCTTTCGAGTGGATACGGATTTCAGTTCTCAAAAGCAGGTTGAGGAACTGTATAAGATGTGCAGGAAGCATAACCTGTCGGCCACCTGGTTTGTGGAAACCAAATCCCAGGCGGATTGGATCCGGTATTACCGGGAAATGGAAAATCAGGAAATCGGATATCACTGTTACCGGCACCGCCTTTTTCCGGATGCAGAAAAGACCCGGGAGGATTTTCAGCAGGGAATGTCACTCATGGAAAAGGAAAAAATCAGGCCGGAAGGGTATGCGGCTCCCTACGGAGAATGGTATCCGGGCTTGGCCCGACTAGTTCAGGAATACAACTTTAAGTACTCATCTGAATTTGGCCTTGCCTATGATGATTTTCCTTATTATCCCTATGTGGGAGATTCCTCTTCTTCGGTTTTGCAGATACCCATTCATCCTATAAGTACAGGTAGTCTGCGCCGGGCCCGACATAGCAAAGAGGATATGATAGATTATTATTCCAAGATGATAAGAATCAAGCAGGCAGTGTATGAACCCATAATTTTTTATCATCATCCTGTACACGGATATTTCGATGTTTTCGATACCGTGTTCCATATAATTAGGGAACAGAATATACCGGTTGTTTCCCTGGGGGATTTTTCCAAATGGTGGGAAAAAAGAACCTCTTTTGACTGGAACCCGGAAATTTTAAAGGGAACACTGTATTTACATCCTTCCTGCATAAATGATTCACTTTGGTGTAAAATATCTCTCTCTTCCGGAAAAGAAATTTTAAACCCAGTTACCAAAAAATCTCACTTACTATCCGGTGAATATACGGTTAAGACAAAACAGAATTTTTCACATATTGATTTCAAACAGTTAAGGCAATTCAATTGGCGAATGTGGGTACATGATTTTAATCATTATTGGGGAAAATTAAAAAAATGAAAATTTATTTTGCCTGTTACCAAAGTGTGGGATTAATCAGGGGAGGACCGCTGGTAAAAATTATCCAGACCAAAAAATATCTGGAAAAGCTGGGAATGAGGGTTGAATATTTTAATATGTGGGATCCTGCAAAAAAACTATTAGACTGTGATTTGGTGCATCTTTTTTCGGCTAACTTGGGAGTGTATGGGCTGGCCCGTGATTTATGGAGAAGAAAGGTGAAGTTTGTGGTTAATCCCATATTTTTTACCCGTCACTCAACTCCGGTGGTCCGGTCCGTGGTCGCTTTTCAGTCTTACCTTAGTAAAATTTTTCCCGGCATCTGGCAGGATTGGGGGTTTAGCCGGGATATCTGCAAGTGGTCAGAAAGAGTACTACCTAATACTGAGGCGGAAGGAAAACTTATTTCCCGGGGCCTTGGTATTCCGGAGGAAAAAATAGAGGTGGTTCCCAATGGAGTTTCCCCTGAATTTCTACAGGGAGATCCCTCTCTTTTTCAAAAAAAGTACGGGATCAAGGATTTTATTCTTAATGTGGGGCACATTGGTCCTAACCGTAAGAATGTCCTTAATTTGATTAAGGCTCTGGCCCAGGTTGATCATCCCGCGGTTATAATCGGCAGAATTACTCCCGGAGATGAGAGTGAGGCTTGTTTACAAGAGGCGAAAAAAAATAAAAATCTAATCATTATTGACGGACTGGATCATGATTCACCCCTTCTTGCTTCTGCTTATGCCGCCTGCAATGTTTTTGTTCTACCTTCCAAATTCGAAACCCCGGGAAGGGCAGCTCTGGAAGCAGCTCTGGCAGGAGCCAAGATTGTGATTACCCCGTACGGCGGAACCAGGGAATATTTTAAGGATTTTGCCCATTATGTTAATCCCTATTCAGTCTCTTCCATCCGGAAAGGAATAGAAAAGTCTTTACAGAATCCAAAGCCGGAAGGATTAAAAGAGTACATAAAGAATAATTTTCTCTGGGATTCCATAGCTAAAAAAACCAAGAATGTATATGAAAAAATTTTAGCGGTATGAGCTTATTTGATGTCATAATTCCAACCTTCCAGAATCCTGATACCTTAAAAAAATGTTTAGAGGGATTCTCTACCCAGACATTTTCAGATTTCAGAATTCTGCTCTGCATCGACGGAAATCCCCGGCAGGTAAATAATTATGTAATGGGAAGTACTTTTCCCTTTGAAATTATTCCTTTGCAGCATAAACAAGGAACAAGGCAGGGCCCTAATGCCACCCGTAACCTGGCCTTGCCTCATGTACAGTCGGAATATCTGCTTTTGTTTGACTCTGACTGTATTCCAGCTCCTGAATTAATGGAACAACATTATAGAATTTTAGCTAAGAGTGATTGTTTTTCTTTAGGCGAACTTGTTTACCAAAATTCCCAGTCCAATATTCTGGCCGACTATGTTCAGTCCCGGGGGAAAAATAAATGTAGAGATCAGGATATTTTACCTTATAAATATCTTACTTCTCAAAATCTGGCTATGAAAGGTAAATATTTTATCCGCATGGGATGACAGGATGCTGCAATAAAGTGTTACGGTTGTGACGTTGAATTTAGCTTCCGCTTAGGTAACAAGGTGTCAGTTCCTTTAATTTATAATAAAGAAGCGATAAGCTATGCGGTCTGGGATAAGGATACGGATAGTATGCTGGAGCAAATGCGGGAATTCGGCAGCCTTACCCTTCCTTATTTAAAACAAAAATATTCGGATCTTAAACAGGCTTTCCGGGCTGATTTGATCACAGCCAGAGGATTTAGGAGATTCCTTACCAGAGTAATTATAAATAAAACCATAGCTCAATGGTTCCGTACACTTATGCCCCGCACTCCCGGAAAGGTGAGCAGAATGATGATTCATTATCTATTTTTCCAGAGCATTATAGAAGGGTATGATTCTTTCAGGAAAAAATGGTGAATCCTGTAAAATTCAAAAGATAAAAGCATGTCCTGAGTTTGTCGAAGGGATAAAAGATAAAACATAAAGGGAATGATGGAATGTTGGAATGGTGGAAGGTTGGAGGATTGAATAAAATTATCAGATGTATAAACTCAATATTCCAGTATTCCAGTATTCCTGTCTCTTATTATTCCATAAATCCTAATTTTTCAATTAATGAAAAATGTATTTGACTTTTTTTTAATCATTTATTATAATATATACGTTAATTTTTACGAAAAAAAAACTCATCTTCTAATTTCCGCTTATTCACCAATTCAGAATATGCCGAATCCAGAGGATTTTAATTACATTATTACATGAAACAAAACATACATAATCAATAATTATGGTTAAACAAAATTCAATTATTCCTGCTGGCAAAATAGAGAATCGAATTCTTCTCATCAGAGGAAATAAAGTTATCATCGACATTGATTTGGCAGAATTTTACGGTGTACAAACAAAAAGACTCAATGAACAAGTGAAAAGGAATAAGAATAGATTTCCAGAAGATTTTGTGTTTCAACTTTCTCCAGATGAAAAAGCAAAGGTGGTCGCAAATTGCGACCACCTCGAGAAACTTAAATTTTCCAAGACATTACCATATGCATTCACTGAGCATGGATCCTTAATGGTAGGCAGTATTCTTAACACACCAAGAGCAATCGAGGTTAGTGTTTTTATTGTTCGTGCTTTCGTCAAATTAAGACAAATGGTTGCTGGTCAAAAAGAGCTGCAACGGAAAATATCTCAAATTGAACGACATTTAACTGAACATGACGAACAAATTATTGAGTTAGTTCAACTTATTAAAAAATTTTTGAATCCTAAACCACCGCCAAAGAAAAGAAGGATTGGATTTTGAACTGTGTTTTAAACCATATGATAAACTTTTAGTTAAACATTTAATTACTCTGATCAAAATAAAAAAAACCCAGGTGCTCAGGCAACCTGGGGTCATCGAGATTCAAGATCTCGATGGGATATTATTTATTAATATATACTTTTCACCTAAATTATCAAAATTTTTAAGTAAGATTGTTTTTAACTAATTTTATTTTTTTCTTTATTTTTATATATAGAAGCTTAAAATTATTTAAAAATTTGACATTTTGAAAAAAATTTTATAATATAAATATAATCAATTTATTTTTTTTATCTTCAGGAGGATATGAAGTGTTATGAAAGATAAATTAAAAACTGTTATTTGTAATAATTGTAATACTAAATACAAAGTAAAGATTTCAGAAAAAACAAAAAAATATTCTTGTAAAAAATGTCATAATATTATTATTGTAGAAGGCGAAGAAACACACTGTCAATATTGTAATAACAAATTAAATAAATCATCTAAATATTGTGATAACTGTGGCAAACCTGTTAATATATCTTCTGAAAAATTAAATAAATTTTCAACATTGGATTTTAATTCTCAAAATGTAGTATATGACTATAAAAAAGATTTAAATAATAAAAATTCGAGATTTGAAATAAAAACAAATACTCAAAATAGTAGAAAAAATAAAATTACTTGCCCAAACTGTGGTTCAGATCAAATAACCGCTAATAAAAAAGGATTTGGTATAGGAAAATCAGTAGCCGGTTTAGCTTTGTTCCTGTTGGGCTTACGGCAGGTGCTATTGGCATGAATAAAATGAAATTGACATGTTTAAATTGTGGATATTCTTGGAAATTAGGTAAAAGATGAAATATTAATAGCTTTGAAGCTACATTTTATGTTTAAATAAATAAAATTTAACTTAATAAATAATTAATTTGAGAATATATAGTATAATGGTCAATTCTTGTTACAAATCCGATAGTGGTGCACCATGTCTATTTCCGACAATAATTGTATTTGCTGATATACTCGTATTTAAAAGAGAAATTTTAAGTTCAGCGAATACTAAGGAAGCCAATAAAAAGCTCAGACGTTTTTATAAAGCTATTCATTATGCTTATGGTCGAATAATTAAAGAAGAAGACAGTGATGGTTTATGGATTATTCGTACTTTTACAGACAACATCATCATAGCACGTCCATTAATAAATCTTGAATTAAATGCTGAACCAGACTTGGGCACTGTTGTATTTCTTATAAGTTTATTTCAAGCAGAGATGGCATTAAGGGGTTATTTTCTTAGAGGAGGACTCACGATAGGTGATTTATATATCGATGATAAGGTCTTGTATGGCCCTGCTTTAGTTAAAGCTTATCTTATTGAAAAGCGCGCTAA
>CAZKMO010000023.1:0-29435 GCA_964554015.1 uncultured bacterium | reverse complement strand
GCGGGAGCTGATCTCATAAAGAATACTTCGGGAGCAGATCCGGCCTCGGTTGCCTATGATGCTATGGATGCAGCCATAGCTCGCAGGAAGGATGTTGTAATAATTGATACGGCAGGAAGATTACAGAATAAAAAGGGACTGATGGAGGAATTGAAAAAAATACATCGGGTTATTGGTAAAAGAATGCAAGAGGCACCACAGGAAGTATTGCTGGTATTAGATGCAACTACCGGTCAAAATGGGATATCCCAGGCTGAAGTTTTTACCGATACTGTAGGAGTCAATGCGATTGCCTTAACCAAATTGGACGGAACAGCAAAAGGAGGGATTGCAGTTGCCATTCAAAAGAAACTATCTTTGCCCATTAAATGGGTAGGAATTGGGGAAACAATTGATGATTTGGTACGTTTTAAGGGGAGAGAATTTGTTAATGGACTCTTGGGAGAGGATTAATGAGTTGTGAATTTATTGAATACGGGGAAAAAAGTATTATTAATTACACTTGGATGCCCTAAAAATGATGTTGATTCAGATATTTGGGGGGGAATTCTTAAAACCCATGGTTTTCAATTGGTGGATAGTTCAGAGGAAGCTGACATCATTATAATTAATACCTGCGGATTTATTGAATCAGCTAAACAGGAATCCATTGATACAATTCTAGAGGCAGTAGAAATAAAAAAAGTAAAGCATGATTTGAAAGTGTATGTATGGGGATGTTTATCAGAGAGATATAAGCAAAAGATTCAAGAACAGATTCCAGAAATTGATGGGTTTTGGGGAGTAGAAGCTTTCGAAGAAATGGGCAAGTTTTTTATTGGATCCAATTTTACCTGTTCCCCTCACTACTGGAATATGCGAATTATTTCACCTTATACCCATACTGCTTATATTAAAATTGCGGACGGATGTAATCATGATTGTACCTTTTGTATAATACCTGAAATAAAAGGAGATTATCACAGTAGACCTCTGAAAGATATAAAAAATGAAGCACAAATGCTGACTGATAGGGGAGTAAAGGAACTGCATTTGGTTGCTCAGGACACAACCGCCTATGGGAAAGATTTATACAAGGAAACCAAGCTGGTAGCCTTGCTTAAGGAATTAATTACTATTAAGGGTTTGGAATGGATCAGAATTATGTATGCTTACCCGGCATCTGTAACCGATGAGCTTATTCAAATTATAAGAAATGAACCAAAAATTTGTAGCTATCTTGATCTTCCTTTGCAGCATATTTCCGGTCATATTTTAGAAGCAATGGGCAGACTTTCAAATAAAAGGAAAATTATTAATTTACTGAAAAAACTTCGGAGTAGCATTTCTGATTTAACCTTGCGGACTTCTTTCATCCTTGGTTTTCCGGGTGAAACAGAGAATGACTTTCAGGAATTACTTGATTTTATACAGGAAGTGAAATTTGATCGGGTAGGTTGTTTTGTTTTTTCCCCGGAATATGGAACAAAAGCTTACCAGTATAATAATCGGGTAGATAATCAGACAGCTGTAAGAAGATACAATCAGCTTATGGAAACCCAGTATGAAATTTCCTCTGAGCTTAATAGGTCATATCTTAAGAAAAATATCCGAGTATTGATAGATGGATATGATGAAAGAAATAAAATATATTTCGGACGTTCCCAGGGTGATGCCCTGGAAATTGATCAAATGATTTGGGTAAGAGGAGCTCTAAAGATTGGAGAATTTTATACTGTCAAGATTGATCATAACTCTGCCTATGATTTGAAAGGGCATAGTATATAATTGGTTTGATGTATTCATTAAAAACAAATAATAAAAAACGGAGGTGAAAATGATGTATGGGAAGAAGCATAAATATATATTTATATTTTTTATATTATTTATAATTAGCTCCAGTGCTTGTACTCAGGTTCAGCCATATTCACACTACAAAGAAAATGATCATCCTCAATTTTTTTATAAAATTCATACAACTGCAAGTCTCATTCCTGATACATGTAAAATGACATTTTTTTTGAGTGTCCCTTATGATGAGCTTCAGTTTGTGGTTGAAGATAGTGTGTTTAAAGCTGGATACGAACTAACCCTAACTGTTCTAGACTCGAAGAAAAATGTTATTGAGACCAGAATCAGGGAAAAATATATTACTGTGAAAAATTTTGAATCAACAAATAGCAGAGATGAGTATAGTTTTTTGCAGGAATTGTTTTATCTGATTCCGGGGGAATATAGACTGGTTATAGAGTTAATGGATAATGATAGCAAATTAACTGTGGTTAAATATAAAAATGTTGATATTATTGATTATTTTTCTGTACCCTTTAGTATAAGTGATGTTTTATTATTAAGTAAAACGAGTCAACAAGGGAAAATAACCTACACTCCCAATTTAATAACCAATTACAATACAAATCAAAAAGATATTTATTTACAATTTGATGTGTTCAATAACAAAAAAATTAGTGTAATTAATATTAAAACAAGTATTAAAGATTATAATGATAATCTTTACAAAACCTACAATTATATAAAGAATTTAGAAGGTTTCAGAACAACAGTATTATTACAGGTTGTTAAAGAAGAGCTTGCCAGCGGGAATTATATTTTAGATCTGGAAGTCAAAGGAGATGAAGAGATAATCAAAAGAAAATTACAATTTTCTGTTAATTGGATGAATATGACAGAATTAAGCAGAGATATTAATTCAGCCATCAAACAATTGAAATATATAGCTCCTTTAAATGAAATTGATCAAATGCTTAAAACGGAGGATAGTAATAAAAAAGAAGAATTATTTAATGAATTCTGGGTATCGCGAGATCCGACTCCATCAACAGAAGTGAATGAATTAAAGAAGGAATATTATTCCAGAGTAGCCTTTGCTAATAAACATTTTTCAGATAGTAGAGAAGGGTGGTTAACTGACCGGGGTGAGGTTTATATAGTTTTGGGACCCCCTGATGATATTAGACAATATCCTCATATGATCGATAGTAAACCATATGAAGTATGGTACTACTATAGGTTTGGAGAAAATTTAATTTTTGTAGATGAAACCGGATTAGGAAATTTTCGTCTTACCCAGGAATCGTGGGAAACGTATATTATGCTTAAAAATCGTTATTAGACTATAATCTTTCCCTTGGTTATTTAAAAAAAGGAGGACGGAGTAATGAATAGGTTACAATTAGGAGTTTTTGCCTCAGGAAGAGGATCTAATTTTTCAGCGATTTTAGATAAGATTATACAAAATGAATTACATGCTGAGATTAAATTATTAGTAACAAACAATAAGAATGCTGGTGTCATTAAAACAGCCTTGACTCATAAAATACCCTTTGTGGTTATTAGCCGATCTATGTTTAAAAATAGAGAAGATTTTGTAGAAAAAATGATAATGGTATTAAAAGAGCATAAGGTTACCTTTGTTGCTTTAGCCGGGTATATGAAGAAAATTCCCCCAGAGCTGATTTCAGAATTTAGAAATAGAATTACTAATATTCATCCTGCCCTTCTCCCTTCTTTTGGAGGAAAAGGTATGTATGGTCACTATGTTCATGAAAATATATTGAAACGAGGATGTAAGGTTACTGGTGTAACGGTTCATGTAGTAGATGATAAATATGATCATGGCCCCATCGTAGCTCAAAGATGTGTTGCGGTCCAAGAAGATGATACAGTAGAAAGTCTGGCTAGAAGGGTGTTGGAGGTCGAACATCAAATTTATCCGGAAGTTTTACAACTGTTTGCTGAGGACAGAGTGGTGGTTCAGGGAGAAATAGCCAGGATTAAATAATTTTTTTAAAATTTATAAAAAAATACTTGCATTAAATATATATATTGTATAAATTTTTAAGCTAAATAGAGAACAAAAAATATGTTCGAAGAACTGATAGAGAAATTAGATGGGGCGGTAAGAAAAATTCGGGGTAGAGGGAAATTAAACGAGAAAAATATCTCGGAGTCAATGCGGGAGATAAGGAGAGTACTGCTTGAAGCTGATGTTAATTATAAGGTTGCTAAAAAATTTGTAGCTGAAATAAAGGAAAAGGCAACAGGCACTGAAGTTTTCAAAAGTATAACTCCGGGGCAGCAAGTAGTAAAAATAGTTCATGATGAAATGATTAAACTACTTGGATCAGTCCCTTCTTCCCTACATTTAAAAGGTGCACCGGCTGTTATTATGCTTACCGGGCTTCAAGGTTCTGGTAAAACCACCTTAGCAGGGAAATTAGGTGTTTATCTTAGAAAAAACAATCATAATCCCCTGCTGGTTGCAGCTGATGTTGTACGTCCAGCAGCTAGGGAGCAGCTTCAGAAAGTGGGAGAATCTGTTGATTTACCGGTTTATACTCAGCAGAAAGTTTCTCCTTTACAAATTATCAAGAATGCAATTAAAGAAGCCCTGGGTAATAACAATGATGTGTTAATCCTTGACACTGCGGGACGTTTGCATATTGATGAAAAAATGATGAATGAACTGAAACAAATAAAAAAAGAAGTAAATCCTGCAGAAATACTGTATGTTGCAGATAGTATGACTGGCCAGGATGCAGTACAATCTGCTCAGTCTTTTTTAGAATATCTTGATTTTAGCGGTATTGTATTAACCAAGCTTGATGGTGATGCAAAAGGTGGAGCCGCTATGTCAATTCGGGCAGTAACTGGTAAACCGGTTAAATTTAGTTCTATGGGAGAAAAACTTGATGATCTGGAAATTTTTTACCCAGATCGCATGGCTTCCCGGATTTTGGGTAAGGGGGATATTGTTACCTTAGTGGAAAAAGCTGAGGAAGTTGGTGATGCTAAGAAAGCTGAGAAGTTTTCCCGGAGACTTAGGAAAAATATTTTTACCTTAGAGGATTTTTTTGATCAACTGCAGCAAGTAAAAAAAATGGGTCCTTTAAACCAGCTGACCAATATGCTTCCCGGCACTGCAGGAAGAATGAAGAATATGCAGATAGACGATGATGCTTTAAAAAGTGTTGAGGCTATTATTAATTCTATGACTGTAGTCGAAAGACAGAAACCAAATATAATTAATGGGAGTAGAAGAAAACGTATTGCCCAGGGAAGTGGATCAAGGATTCAAGATGTAAATAAACTTTTAAAACAATTTAAAATGATGAAAAAAATGATTAAAAGTATGGGAAAACATACATCATTAAATATTCCAAGTGGGATGCCAATTGGATTTTAATTTTGATTATCACAAAGGAGGTAATTTTTGGCAGTAAGAATACGGTTAACTAGAAAGGGACGGAAGAATAGACCTTATTATCGAATAGTGGTGGCGGATCAACGATCACCACGGGATGGAGGATTTATTGAAACAGTGGGCAGGTATTGCCCTCTTACCACAGAACCTGATATAATTATTGATGAAGAACGTATAGAATATTGGCTTGACAAGGGAGCTTTACCTTCTGATACTGTATCCAGTTTATTAAAACAGCAGGGAGTTTTATATAAACGTTGGATGAAGAAGAAAGGTTTTCCTGAAGAGAAGATAACCGAAGAAATGAAAAAGTGGGAAGTTCTGCAGATAGAACGTAAAAAAAGAGAGAAATTAAAGTTAGAAGAGAAAGAAAAAAAGAAGAAAGAAAAAGCCAAACAAAGCCAAGAAGAGCCGGTTACAGAAAAGGAAGAGAAGGTTGAAGAAGTCCTGAAAGAAGAAATAAAAAAAGAAGAGGAAGCTAAGAAAGCAGAACCGGAAAAAGTAGAAAAACAGGAGGATACTAAAAAGACGGAGCCAGAAAAGGAAGAGAAAAGTGAGGAAAAGGCAGCAAAAGTAGAAGAAGATAAGAAGAGCGAAGATTCTGAGAAAAAAGAGAAAACGGAGAAGACTGTTACAACCAAAAAAGAGAGCGAAAAAATCGACACAGAGAAGAAGGAAAAAGAATCCGATCAAGCCAAGGATGAAAAATCCGAACAAAAACAGAAAAAATCGGAAGAAAAAAAATCATCAAAAACTACATCAGAAACTAAGTCGGATAATAAAAAGGATAAATCCGACAAAAAATCTGATAAAGAAAAAAAGGAATAAAATAATAAGCTATAGAATGCACTTTGCAGTTGTATTATAGTTAAGATAAGAGTCGTATCGGATTAGAACACTAATTATGGAGGATTGGATAATGTTAAGAGAATTTGTTGAATTTATTGCAAAACATCTGGTTGATAATCCAGAGGCTGTTGATGTAAGAGAAGTTGAAGGAGAAAAAACTACAGTTTATGAATTAAGAGTTGGTGAAGGTGATTTAGGGAAAGTTATTGGAAGAAAAGGACAAACAGCAAAAGCGATTCGGACCCTTTTATCTGCTGTTTCTGCAAAACGTGGTAAGCGATCTGTACTTGAAATTTTAGAGTAGTAAGAAAATAAAAAAATAATGGGAGGGGATAAATATCTTACGGTTGTTGGTAAAATTATAAAACCTCATGGGTTGGGAGGGGAGTTAAAAGTTTTTTCATATATAAAAAAGCCTGAATACTTTAAAAACTGGAAAACTGTTTTTGTGCAAAGAGGTGAGGAAGAGGGGCAATGGCTTCATATAGATGGTGTACGTTTTCAGCACAAATGGGTTTTATTAAAATTTTCTGATATTAGTGAAAGAAATAGTGCTGAATTATTTAGAGATTCTTTATTATATATTGACAGTGAAGCAGTGAAGGAAGTAGACGAAGACAGTTTCTCTACCTTACTGATAAATGATTTTATAGTGGAGACTGTAACTGGTAAGAAGATAGGAGTTGTGGAAGACATACTGTTACATTCTGCTCAAAATATTTTAGTGGTAAAGAAAGGGAACAAAGAATTATTAATACCCTTTGTAAAAGAGTTTGTAAAACAGATTGATATGGAGAACAGAAAAGTAATCATTAGCCCCATAGAGGGTTTATTGGATAATGCGAATTGATGTAGTAACTGCTTTTCCTGAGATGATGCGGGCTATTTTTAATGAGAGTATGCTTCTCAAGGCTCGGGAAAAAAAGATAGTTGAGTTTAAAGTCTGGGATTTAAGAAAGTTCGCTACTGATAAGAGAAAGAGTGTTGATGATTATCCTTACGGTGGTGGTTCCGGGATGATTTTGAAGCCTGAACCGTTATTCAGGGCAGTGGATAAAATTTTAGAAGAACTGGCAACTACTCAGAAGGAAATAATATTGATGTCTCCTCAGGGTAAGTTGTTTAATCATCAGGAAGCGGAAGTTCTTTCTCAAAAGGAAAATTTAATTTTTCTTTGCGGGCATTATAGAGGAGTAGATGAACGAGTAGTGGAATCTCTGGCGACCCTAGAAATTTCGATTGGGGACTATGTGTTGACCGGTGGTGAAATTCCGGCAGCCGTGGTAATTGATTCTGTGGTACGATTAATTCCAGGAGTACTGGGAGATTTTAGTTCTGCTGAGAGTGATTCCATTGTTAAGGGAATGTTAGATTATCCTCATTATACTCGACCCCCGGTATACCGAGGAATGAAAGTACCAGAGGTGCTTTTGTCCGGTCATCATAAGAATATAGAGGAATGGCGGAAAAAACAGGCTAAAAAGAAGACAAAAGAAAAAAGACCAGATATGTTTAAAAAGAAAGATAAAGAATAAATTTTTGGAGGTTGATGGTAATGAATGTGTTGAAAGCGTTTACTCAAGATCAATTAAATAAGAATATTCCGGAATTTAAAGCTGGTGATGATGTCGCTGTTCATTATAAAATTATTGAAGGGGATAAAGAGAGAATACAAATTTTTAAGGGATTGGTAATTAAAAGGAATGGGAAAAATATAAATTCAACTTTTACAGTAAGGAAAATTTCAGGAGGGATTGGGGTTGAACGTATTTTCCCTCTTCATTCCCCTAAGATAGCAAAAATTGAAGTTACCCGTAAAGGAAAAGTTCGTCGATCAAAACTTTATTATATACGGAAATTGAAGGGTAAGGCGGCAAGAATTGAGGAACAAAAACAAAAATAGTAAAGTTTAGTTTGACAGTAGTGATCTTAAGTACAGGGCTTCCTTGGAGGGAAGCCTTTTTTGTTTAGGGGCGCACTATAATGTTAATCAACAATACTGATAAAAAAAGAATAAAAAATTTTAAAAAGGTCACCGTTTTAACCGGAGCGGGTGTTTCGGCTGAAAGTGGAGTGCCGACATTTCGGGGAGAACATGGACTTTGGAAGAAATATCGGGCTGAGGAATTAGCGAATTTTGATGCCTTTATGAATAATCCCCAGCTGGTATGGGAATGGTATAATTATAGAAAAAAATTGATATTAGAGGTTGAACCTAATCCCGGTCATTATGCTTTGGTAGAAATAGAAAAAATTGTTCCGGAATTTATTCTTATAACTCAGAATGTTGATGACCTTCATCGCAAAGCCGGAAGTAAATCCATACTAGAGCTTCACGGTAATATTATGAGAAATAAATGTCTTGATTGTGGAAAGATAACAAACTCCTTAACTATAGTTAAAGAAGGAGAATTGCCCCGATGCATCTGTGGGGGGCTTCTCCGACCGGATGTGGTGTGGTTTGGTGAAATGCTTCCCCAAAATGTGTTAAGTAAATCCTTCAGGGTTAGCGAAGGCAGTGAGTTATTTTTTTCCATAGGTACTTCCGCAGTAGTACAACCGGCTGCCTCTCTTCCTTTGGTAGCGAAAAGAAACGGAAGTTTTGTTATTGAAATTAATACAGAACCCACCCTAATTTCTGATGTGGTTGATATTTTCATTCAGGGTAAATCCGGGGAGATTCTCCCGAAATTAGTTGATCAACTTTGGCAGGATATTTAAAATGTCCCCTGTTTTGATAAATAATACTGGTTTAGAGGATAAGTTAAAGCTAATCCCTAGTAAACCAGGAGTTTATCTTTTTAAAAATAAAAATAAAAAAATATTGTATATAGGGAAGGCGAGATCATTGAGGCAGAGACTTCGTTCTCATTTTAATCCAGGTATAAAGGAAGATCCCCGACATGGATTACTAATGAAACAAGTGAAAGATTTTGAGGTAATACTTACCGATAATGAAGTGGAAGCTTTAATCCTGGAAGCAAATCTGGTTAAAGAATATCATCCCAAATATAATGTAAACTTAAAAGATGATAAATCATATCCCTATATTCGAGTCACTAATGAGGAATATCCACGTATTTTTATTACCAGAAAGATGGTGCGGGATGGATCGAGGTATTTCGGACCCTATACGGAAGTAGGACAGATCAGAGAACTTATGGCAGCAGTTAGAAAAATTTTCCCGGTGCGGAGTTGTTCTCATCGATTGACTTGGGAAAATATTAAGAAAAAAAAGTATCAGGTTTGTCTTAATTATCATATTAAAAGATGTGCCGGTCCCTGTGAAGGACATATTTCAAGAGACGAATACTTAAAAATAGTTAATCAGATTGTAGATTTTATCAGGGGAAAGAACAAGAGTTTAATTAAAGAATTACAGCTTAGTATGCAGCAGTATGCAGATAAAAGAAAATACGAAAATGCAGCTGAAATGCGGGATAGGATACAGGCAATAGAACTTTTTAGAGCTAAGCAAAAAGTTATGGATGAAACTACTGCTGATCGTGATTTTGTTACTATTGTAACTAAAAATAAGGATGCCTGTGCTATGGTATTTAATGTAAGGGAAGGTAAACTTATAAACCGGCAGCATTTTTATATAACTTTTCAGAATCGTACAAAAGAAAAAGAAGTGCTTTCGGCCTTTATAAAACAGTATTATTTAAAAAAGGAATTCATACCCAAAGAAATACTATTTCCTTTAAGACCAAATGATATGATGCAATTGCAGAAATGGCTGGAAGAGAAACGAGGTGCAAAGGTTGAACTTAAAATACCACTGAAGGGGAAAAAGGCAAAATTAATGAGTATGTGTACTAAGAATGCTGAATTATTATTAAAAGAGTTGAAGGAGCAAAAAGGAATCAAAAAAAATACTCTCGTAGAGAGTGTGATTGCCCTTCAAAAAAATCTTTCTCTTCCCCAACCTCCCAAGAGAATCAATGCATTTGACATTTCCAATTTTTCAGGAAAAGATACAGTTGCTTCTATGATTGTTTTTGAAAATGGTTATCCCCAAAAGAGTGAGTATAGAAGATATAAGATTAACAGTGTTCAAGGTCCTGATGATTATAAAGCAATGACTGAGGTGATAACCCGCAGAATACGGCGGCTTCAAAATGAAAAAAAACAGTTACCTGATTTGATACTGGTTGATGGAGGTAAGGGACAGGTATCTGCAGCATGGGAGGCACTGCATAATTGTGGGATTAAAAATCAAGCATTGGTGGGTCTGGCCAAGAGATTGGAGGAGGTTTATGTGCCCCAATGCTCTGATCCGCAGGTTATCCCCAAGCATTCGGCCGGACTTTTTTTATTACAGAGAATTAGGGATGAAGCCCACCGCTTTGCCCTTGATTATCATAGGAAACTGAGAAAAAAGAGAACCTTAACTTCAGAACTTGAGAGAATACCAGGAATAGGGGAGAAAAGAAAAAAAGCTCTTCTTAATCATTTTAATTCCCTAGAAGAGATTAGAAAATCAACCCTAGATAAGATTGCCCAAGTGCAGGGATTAAATAAAAAAATTGCTGAAAAAATTGTTACTTTTTTATCATCAAAAAAATAAGTATATTTATACAAATCTAAATTTATAACAGTTTATATAGAATGAATACGAAAAAAGTACAAAGCCGGCGAAGGATAGTAACTATCTGCCGCCATCTCAAAAAGCAGGGTAAAAAGATAGGATTTACCTCAGGAGTATTTGATATACTTCATGCCGGCCATGTCCATTATTTAGAGCAAGCTTCCCGGATTTGTGATATTTTGGTCGTAGGAATAAATTCCGATAGTTCGGTAAAAAAATACAAAGGGGGATTGCGACCTATAATCAATGAAAAACAGAGAGTAAGGGTTATAGCTGCATTGGAATCAGTTGATTATGTTTTTCTTTTCTCGGATCGATGGAATAAAAAAAATATAACCGTGCTTAAACCTAATTACTATATCAAAGCTGGAGATTATACTTCCCAACAGCTTACTTCTGGTAAATTAGTTGAACAATATGGGGGAGAGATAAAAATTATACCTATAAAAGACAAGATATCCACAACGCAGATAATTGAGAAAATTGCTACTTCCTTAAGAAGATATAGGCCAATTCTGGTTAGAAAGGGTAAAACAATACACTATAAGCACCAACAGCTAAAGCCAAGTCCAGCCATATTCTTGGATAGAGATGGTACTATTAACAAAGAAATTCAATATTTACATGAACCGAATAAGTTTGAATTTACCCAAAATGCCATTGAGGGTATTAAGAAGTTATATGAGGCAGGGTATAAAATAGTCATAATTTCGAATCAACCAGGCATTGGTCTTGGTTATTATACGGAAGAGGATTTTTATAAAGTTAATAAAAGAATGCTTAAAGATTTTTCCCAATCCGGTATCCTTATTGACAAGATTTATTATTGTCCTCATAGTAAATCCGATAAATGTGATTGTAGAAAACCGGGTTTAAAATTAATAAAACGTGCCCAAAAGGATTTAAGTATTGATCTATCCCAAAGCTGGTTTATAGGAGACAGAAAATCAGATATTGAAACCGGAAGAAGAGCTGGGATGTCCTCCATAATGGTAAAAACGGGATATGGAGATGAGGGAGATGAATTTCAAGTGGAACCGGATCATTATGCGGTAGATTTGAAAGAGGCTGCAAACATTATCTTATCTGGCAAAGGAAATATATAGATTTGATTTTAAGGTCTAAAATTATTACATTAAAATTATTAATTGTTAAATATTTAGGTAATAAACAAATATAATATATAATAAGGAGTAGGTATGGCCAGAAGTAAAAGTAAACAGAATCGAAGAAAAATTAAATTAAAACGAAAACGCCGAGAGAGGGAAAAAAAACGATTGAAAAATATTAGGAGTAAATAGACACATGAGTTATTGCTGGAGGAAGTGATTTTGAAAATTAAAAAACTAATAGTTTTTATGGTTCTATTATTCTTTGGTTGTAATTCAAAGAATAATGTTATACCCAGAATGTCAATCCCCGGTTATGATACAAAGTTGATTTTTCAGGATAATTTTAATACTAGTTTAGAGAATTGGAAAAAAGAAGGAATAGGTGAAATTGATTTGACTGCTAAGGGGGAAGCACTACTGCATCTAGGAGCAGAAAGTAAAGGTTTGGCATTATGGGCTTTGAAGAATTTTAATGATGATTTTCAGTTAGAATTTAATCTGACCATTCCCTCCCAAAAAGGTTTTTTTATAATCATATTATGTGCTCATGGTCTTCAGGGAGAAGATATCCTGGATGATCATCCGGAAAGAAGTGGAGCTTTAGAGGACTATAGTAAAGGGAATATCCGCAGTTATCATATTTCTTCCCACTGCTATACAGCAGAAGGAGATCATATCCCTGGAAGCAAAATAAGGAAAAATCCAGGACATCTTCTTTTGGCCAAAAGTCAGGTTGATCCCTGTACCGGTGAAAGAACCTACTATATCGATGTAGAAAAAGTTGGTAATCGTATCCGTTATTATGTTGATGATATGCTTATCCTTGATTTTAAGGATAGAGGAGGCTTTGGACCTATTTATTCTGAGGGTAAGATAGGATTTTGGATAGGGGGGGAACCGGAAGAATTTTCAGTCATTTTAGATAATGTAAGAGTTTTCAGACTTAAAGCACAATAGGTATACGGGGGGAAGATTATGATAGAGGTTACACCATTTAAGGGATTGAGACCTAT
Source organism: uncultured bacterium (assembly GCA_964554015.1). Taxonomy (GTDB): domain Bacteria; phylum Zhuqueibacterota; class QNDG01; order QNDG01; family CAYUAG01; genus CAYUAG01. The sequence goes on along the minus strand of CAZKMO010000023.1, from coordinate 16,667 downwards.
CCAGGATAAAATTGAGGAAGTAGCCTCACCTCCTTATGATGTATTAAATTCAGATGAAGCCAGGGAAAGAGTTAAGGGAAATCCGCTATCCTTCCTCCATGTGATTAAACCTGAGATCGATCTTGATCCTGATTTGGATCCCTATGATAAAAAAGTGTATTTAAAAGGAAAAGAGAATTTTGATTATTTGATAAAACAGGGAATTCTTATTCAGGATAATAAATCATGTTTTTATGTTTATAAATTACAGATGCAGGGCAGAGAGCAGGTTGGCCTGGTAGCGTGTGCATCAGTACAGGATTATAATAATAATCGGATTAAAAAGCATGAATTAACCCGACCCGATAAAGAAGAAGACAGGTTACATCATATTGATTATATCCATGCCCAGACCGGTCCCGTATTTTTAACCTATCGGTCAAATAGAGAAATTAATAATTTGGTCACAGAAGCTATGCAATCTCAGCCAGTATATAATTTTACTGGGGATTATAATGTTGAGCACACTTTATTTATAATAGATAAAGAATATTTAATTCGTAAAATACAAACTGCTTTTAAGGGAATAGAGGCACTGTATGTAGCTGATGGTCATCATCGATCCGCAGCAGCCTGTCGACTTCAAAAAATAAGAGAAGATAATAATCCCCAACATACCGGCCAAGAGGAATATAATTATTTTCTTTCGGTTATTTTCCCTCATGATCAAATGTATATTTTAGATTATAACCGAGTAATAAAAGATATCGGGGGAATGTCGGAACAAGAGTTTATAGATAAGATTTCAAATATGTTTGAGATCACAGAATATAATAAAAATATGCCTTTCAAACCTCAGAAAATGCATGAATTCGGGATGTATTTTAGCGGTACCTGGTATCGATTACATGCAAGAAAGGGTATTATTAATGACGCGGATCCCATCGGGCAATTAGATGTTGCTATACTGCAGAATAATATTCTGGAAAAACTTCTTGGAATTACTGACCCCAGAAATGATGCAAGAGTTGATTTTGTAGGTGGTATCAGGGGTTTAGAGGAACTGGAAAGATGTGTTAACCAAGGAGATTATCAAGTTGCTTTCTCTCTGTATCCAACCTCCATTCATCAATTATTATCTGTTGCTGATGCCGGTAAAGTTATGCCACCCAAATCCACCTGGTTTGAGCCCAAACTATACAGTGGTGTTGTGATTCATACTTTAGAATAATTGTTAAATTTTATAAAATTAAAGGAGGAAGTGTTATGAAAATTTTAATTTCAGACCCTTTTGCTCCTTCTCTCCCGGACAGTTTAAAACAGTTTGGAGAGGTAACAGAAGATAGATCACAACTAACAGAGGCAGATATTGTACTGGTCAGAAGCAAAACTAAATGCACCAAAGAGTATATGGACAAGGCCCAGAATTTGAAATTGATTATTCGAGGCGGAGTAGGGCTGGATAATATTGATCTTTCCTATGCCAAAGAAAAAGGTATAGAGGTGCGAAATACTCCGGAAGCCTCCAGTGTAGCAGTAGCAGAACTTACCCTTGCTCATATGCTGGCGGCTTCCTGCAATTTAATAGAAGCTCATAATAGTTTAATAAAAGGAGAATGGAAAAAAAAAGAGTTGAAGCGTACGGAACTTATGGGCAAAACACTGGGAATCATTGGCATAGGCAGAGTCGGGACCGAGGTTGCCAAGAGAGCCAAAGCTTTTGGCATGAAGATTATTGCCTATGATAAATATGTGAATCAATCAGATGTTGCTGAGATGAAACCTTTAGATGAATTGTTATCAGAAGTTGATTATATCTCTATACATGTGTATCTGAATGATGAGACCGAAGGAATGTTCAACCAGGAAATGATTTCTAAAATGAAAGATGGAGTCATTATCATTAATACCAGTCGAGGAAAATGTGTAATAGAGAAAGATATTGCCCAGGCTTTAAAAAACGGGAAAATTAGAAAATATGCCAATGATGTCTGGTATTCAGATCCTCCTGATTCTGATTCACCTCTTCTTGCAGCTTCTAAGGTCCAATTCACTCCTCATCTGGGCGCTTCCACCAAGGAGAATCTGTTACGAATCAGTGATATTATTGTAAAAATTATCAGTGAATTTAAATAAATATAAGGAGATAACTATGGCTAAAAGAATCTGGAATTTTAATCCCGGGCCAGCAACCCTGCCTCTTTCCGTGCTTGAGAAAGCGAGGACGGACTTACCTATTTATAATAATACCGGAATGGCGGTTATGGAGTTAAGCCATCGATCTGATGATTATGCAAAAATTCACTCTGAGGCAAAATCACTTCTTAAGAATTTACTTAACATACCTGATAACTATTATATTCTATTTCTACAGGGTGGAGCAAGTCTGCAGTTTGCTATGATCCCCCTGAATTTATTATCCCCGGGATCATTTGCGGATTATATTATTACCGGAAATTGGTCTAAAAAAGCAATAACCGAAGCCAATATTATTGCTGAAGGTAAAGTGGCAGGTACTTCTGAAGATAAGAATTTTAGTTATATTCCTAAAGATTTTGATTTACATGCCGAGGCAAAATATCTTCATATAACTTCTAATAATACCATTGCCGGAACTCAGTGGCATACTTATCCTGATACAGAAAATGTACCTCTGGTTGCTGATATGTCCAGTGATATTCTCTCCCGGAAAGTAGATGTGAGTAAATTCGGTCTTATCTATGCTGGAGCGCAGAAAAATCTTGGCCCTGCCGGAGTAACAGTGGTGATTATAAGGAAAGATCTGGTTGAAAAAGCCCGAAAAGATATTCCCACTTTGTTGAAATATGAAACTCATGTTAATAAGGATTCTACTTTTAATACTCCGCCCACTTATTCCATTTATTTAATGAAGCTGGTTCTGGAATGGGTAAAGGATCAGGGTGGCCTGGAGAAGATGGAACAGGTTAATCGAAAAAAAGCAGATACTTTATATACCACCATGGATAAATACAGTGATTTTTTCAAGGGAGCTGTAGAGAAAGAAGATCGTTCTTTAATGAATATAACCTTACGTCTGCCTGATGAAGAGTTAGAAAAGAAATTTATTGCCGAAGCCGTCCAGGCCGGATTTGGCGGATTGAAAGGACACCGCTCAGTAGGTGGAGTGAGAGTATCGATCTACAATGCCATGTCCCTGCAGGGAGTGGAAGAATTAAATAAATTTATGATTAATTTTGTTATGAAGAATGGTTAAATTTTTTATGATGCATTCAAGCTCCTTTATACCATTTAAGGAGCTTGAATTTATTTTTTTCTCTTAACTTATTTACCTTACCAAAAAATTAATTAAAGTTAAATATGAGTAATGTTCCTAAACAATGTCCTGAACCAGTAGTGGGAGCCGTAATTTTTAATCCACAGGGAAAGATATTAATTATTAGATCTGCCAAGTGGGGGAATAAATATATTATTCCGGGGGGACATATTAAGCCAGGCGAAAAAATGGAAGCTGCCCTGCAAAGAGAAATAACAGAAGAAACCGGATTACCTATATATGATATAAAATTGATCAGTGTAAAAGAGAATATTCCCTCGGAAAAATATCATAAGAACAGGCATTTTATTTTTATTGATTATATGTGTAAGGCCAATTCCTCTGCAGTGGTTCTGAATGAAGAAGCGCAGGAATATAAATGGATAGATTTAAGGAATATTGAAAAATTTGATCTCTGTGGTTTTACTAAGAAGTTATTATTAGAAATAAGAGATAAGGATAAAAGAGAAAATAAAGTAAGTATTTTTTATAATTAGTGATTTCTATTGAATGATTTTTCTGCATCCTTTATATGATTTATTATTTATCAGTATTCTCCAAAATATCTGAAAGGTATAGATAATCTTCATTAAATGTTTAAATTCAAGGCTATTATATATATTGGAATAGTCTTTTAGAAGAATAGTATATTTAAAGTTTCGCCATCTTTCTCCCCTCCTCAACATCAACCCGTGTTAATAGAACCGCCCCGGCAATAAAAAAGAAGACTAGAGAAATAATACCAAAACGACTGGATCTGAAAAGTTGACTGATAAGGGCAAAAACAACCGGACCTGCAATTCCGGCAAATTTTCCACTGATATTATAAAAGCTGAAAAATTCAGCTGATTTTTCTCTTGGCACCATAGAACCATACAGTGATCGGCTTAATCCTTGAGTTCCACCTTGAACCAAACCCACCATAAAGGCTAAAATCCAGAAATGGATTGCTTTGGTCATAAAAAAACCACCAATAGCTATGAGTAGATATACCATCAATCCTAAAAGAATTGATTTTTTGGTAGAGATTATTTCAGCTAGTCTGCCAAAGGCAAAACTACATGGAATTCCCACAATCTGGACCAATAATAAAGCACCTACCAGATCAAGGGTTCCAATTCCAATCTCATTTCCATAAGCAGTGGCCATTTTGATTATAGTACCAATACCATCATTATATAACCAGAAAGCAATGAGAAGAAGAAATAGTTGTTTATATTTTTTTATATGGCTAAAAGTTTTTTTCAACCGTCGATTTGCAATAGTGAAAGGATTTATACCTTGAAGACTGGTATGGGGACCTGGTGGTTCTGGGACATAGCGTAATATGGGGAGGGAAAATAATCCCCACCATACTGCCACACTTAAGAAAGAGAGTTGCATTCCCAGTAAGGGAATATCAGTATGATGCAAAGAAAAGCTGGTTTTAGGTAAAAACCAGATCATACCCATATTTACCATTAATAGCAGACCACCTCCTATGTACCCGAATGCATATCCTCTGGTGGATATCCGATCTATTTTATCCGGAGGGCTGATATGGGGAAGCAGAGCGTTATAAAAAACTTCACTACCGGCGTAACCGATATTACCTACAATAAAAAGTAAAGAAACTAATTTCCACATTCCAAAGCCAGTAAGACTTAAAAGTGCGGTTGCAAAAACACCTACTATTATAAAATATTTAAGAAATTTTTTTTTAGATGAACTGAAATCAGAAACCGGTCCGAATATGAGTGATATAAAACTTACAAACAGCATGGCCACAGCAGCAGTATAACCCCATAGAGAAGTAGCAAGATGATGCTGGGAAGAATCAAGATGGACAGCTGCAACCTCTCTGAAAAAAATAGGAAGTACAGCTGCCATTATAGTGGTAGCAAAAGCTGAATTTGCCCAGTCATAGAAACACCAGGCGTTTATTTTTTTTGATGTTGTCAAAATTAAAAAATTTTCAATTGCTGCTAAATTGATATTCAATTATTATAGTAAAGATACAGAAAATTTTGTAAATGATAAAGTATTTTTTGCTCTTAAATAAGGGGAATTTTTAATTGTCATCAGAAGATCAACATTCTGGTACGTCATTTGCCTGGTTATGTATTAAATAATAAGGATAAAAACGGTTAGTTTGTTAATTATATATAAAATAATTAATTATGGAGATTAGATTAACATAATCAATTTATAACATATTTCAGAATGAAATTATAATAAATTTATGTATTACATTACTTATAAAAATTTACTTAAGCACGGAAAAACCATAGATGATTATTTCGTCTGTTTGAAAGCCTATTGGCCTCTTTATGAAAAATGGGGAGCAAATGATGTTAAACTATGGCATGGAGAAAATAATAAAATTTTTTGTCAGTATAAAGTTAATGATATTGATAGATGGATTAAAATGATAACCAGTAAGGAGGCGGAGAAATTAATTTTTTCCCTTAGTGCAATAATAGAATCTGATCCTTTTTCGATGAACATATCGTTTGGAAATCATTCTCACAGCATAAAAGATGAGAAAGATTTGTTAAATTATAATACTGCTTGTTTGAGGATTAATAAAAGAGTGGGTAAATGATTAAACTACAAAGCAATGATTTGAATATCAGAATGTTGTTAAGAAATCTATCTTTTCGTTCCCGGAAAAATCATGATTTCGAAAAAATTCGTTCAACCATTATTAATAAGGGAGTGATAATAGGTGCTTTGCTGGCAACATTCTTAGTACCACTCTTCGGCATACTTGATTATATTTCTAAAATAGAGTATTTTTTTACCTTTATGTTCATCAGAAGTACGGTTACAGTATTTTCAATATGTATTTACTTTTTAGTAAAAACATCCTTTGGTCGCCGTTATTCCTATCAACTGGGAGCTGTACTTACCTTTATTGTCAGCGGTTCAATATCTTTGATGTGTGTGCTTTCTCAAGGTCCGGCAGATCCATATTATGCTGGTATTAATCTTCCTTTGTTGGGCTTTGGATTACTTCTCCCTCTTACCATAGGGGAAAGTAGTATTGTTTTTGCCGCTTGCTGGTTTGCTTATTTTGTGCCAAATTATTTAATAATGGAACGATCAGAATGGGCCATTTTTATTAGTAATAATTTTTTTATGATTTCTACTATTATTATAGCGGTTGCCGGTTCCCAGTTTAATTTGTTTTATCGTCGAAAGACTTGGTTAATCAACAGAAGACTTCAATTAGCTCATAAGAAATTAAGAAGTCATACTCATGCGCTTGAAAGTCAAATCAAAGAACGAACAAAGCAACTTATACATTCCGAACGTCTTGCGGTAATTGGGCAACTTTCAGGAGGTATCGCACATGATTTTAACAATATACTTACAACCATTCTCGGAACCTGCGAACTTGCTTTGAACAGAGTAATACTTAGTGATGAAACAAGAGATAATTTCAATACTATCTATAAAGTCGGTAAAGGAGCGGCAAATCTGGTCAAACAGCTTCTTGCCTTTAGTAGAAAACAGATATTACAGCCTCAGTTATTTAATCTAAATTTAATTATTGAAGACTCTGAAACCATGATCAGAACTCTTATTGAGGAAGAAATTGAACTTAGTATTAATTGTAGGGCAAGGTCTGATTGTATCTTGGGTGATCCGATTCAAATAGAACAAATTCTTTTGAATTTGATTCTTAATGCCAGGGATGCAATGCCCCATGGTGGAAAATTGAGTATAAGTACTGACAATGTATTATTATCTGCCCTATCTTCCCAAGCTGCTAATCTTTCTCTAGAACCTGGAGAGTATGTACGAATGAATGTGACAGATACCGGCATAGGAATGTCTGATAAAATTAAAAAAAGAATTTTTGAACCCTTTTTTACTACCAAAGAAAAAGAAAGAGGTACCGGACTCGGTTTAGCTTCAGTATATGGTATTTTAAAGCAGATTAATGGTGATGTTGTGGTTAATAGTACAATAGGTGAAGGCAGTGAATTTAATGTTTATTTTCCTTTGAGTCAGGCCAGTAAAGAAGAAAAAGAAGAAAAAACATTAAACAAAAGATTACCTCAAGGAAATGAGACAATACTTTTGGTGGAGGATGAAAGTGCAGTCCGGAACTTAACTGCCAAAATGCTTGAACAACAGGGGTATAAAGTTATTCAAGCAAAAGAAGGATTGTCTGCGCTCTCTATTTTTAATGAAAACAAGGATAAGATAGATTTATTAATAACCGATGTGATAATGCCATATCTTAATGGTGTGGATTTAGTGGAAAAAGTAAAATCAGAACGGCCTCAGATGAAAGTACTTTTTATATCCGGACATGTGGATCCAATATTAAAAAGGCATAATTTAATAAGTGAAAGCTTTCCTTTTCTTCAGAAACCCTATACCATGAAAACCTTGGGAACTAAAGTACGCCAAGTAATGGAAAACGAAGGCGTATACTGAAATAAAATTGACCATTTAGATAAATTTTTAACACTTAGTGTATTTCTCTTATCTATTTTAATCTTCCTTATAAATATAGAATAACCAGTAACTTATTAAGGATTTTATATTTTATATATCAACAATGGTATATAGTTTGCATGAAATAATTTATTAATAGTTTAGGGAAATAATTTTTTAAAGGGAGTAGGAAAAGTTTAATGAATTCAATTCAAACAGAGTTTAAAAATTTTCAACAATTACTTAAAGAAATAAACACAGTAGATAGTTTGGATGAATATAAAAGTAATTTTTTTACCCTGATTGACAAAATAGCTGAAAAAATAAATTCTTCATCTAATAAAGAATATTTAAAAGAAGAGTTTTTCAAACTCTGCTCTGATATTGACTGCAGTATAATGCATGACCGTACCCGTAAGAAACCGTGTGGTTATGCTGGTGATTACCTTTTAATAGATTGGATATATACAAAAAAAACAGCCGAGAACGAGTTGGGGAAATTATTTGATGATTTATTTCATTCTTATGAGGCAGCTGTTTCGGTACGGAATCGTAAGGAATATTTTAAAACAAAATGTCGAGAATTATCTAAAAACAAAAGTACAAGAGTAGATATACTTGATCTGGGGTGTGGTTCGTGTCGGGATGTGAAGGAAATATATCAAGAATTAAAAAAAGGTTATAATTTTCATTTTCATTGTATTGATAGTGACCCTCAGGCAATTGAATATGCCAAGAAATTATTAGACGGAAAAGTTGAAAAATACAACATTGATTTTACAGTTGCTAATGCCTTACAATTAAATACTAATAAAAAGTATGATCTTGTATGGTCAGCTGGTTTATTTGATTATCTGGAAAAAAGAGTGGCAGTACTTCTTTTAAAAAAAATATGGAGAAATCTCAAGAATAATGGGCAAATAATATTTGGTAATTTCAGTCCTCAGAATCCAACCCGTAAAGGGATGGAACTGGTGGGGAAATGGTTTTTATTTCATCGTACAGCTGCTGACCTAATAGAAATATGTAGGGAAACCGCACTTCCGGTTTCTGAAATAGAAGTTGAAAGTGAAGCAAGGGGTATTAATTTATTTTGCATTTTAAAGAAATAATACTGCAGATTGATTTTTTTATTAACGTTTTGTATATTAAAATAATTGAAAATTTATGGGGACGATTTGGCTTCGACGGGGACAGAATAGCTTGTGAATGCGTGTCCAGGTTCCTGGATCCTGGTAAATCTTCCGGGGAAAAAATAGTTAACAACTATAATTATGCTTTGGCTGCTTAATTAAACAGCCCGTTCCTTAGTTTCTTATACCTGCCGAGAAGCTTTTGGAACGTCGTAATGGCAGGTTAGTCAGCATGTATGCCTGATAATTGTTGATGAAATACATCAGGCTTTTCTCTTAATATCCTGTTTGTCGGAGACTAAGAGAGAATAAGAAAGACAAACTACGCACGTAGTATTCTGAGTTTGTCTGTTTTCGGACGTGGGTTCGATTCCCACCGTCTCCACTCTTGTTTAGGCTGGAGGATGGTTCTAAGAAAGAACCGCTGCCTTCACAGAATAAACCATGAGGAAACGGGGGGAGATACATTATTATTTGTATTTATTTTTTAATACTTTGTGTTTGCGGATTATTCTGGCGGTTTCATAATTTTTAGACAATTCCTCTTTTTATTTTCAATTGATGGAAAACGAAAAAAATTCATACATTTTTTATTATTAAATGACTAAAATTTAGGAGGAGATGGTGGCCAATAAACGTGATCGCTGGCAAAGTAGAACCTCATTTATTATGGCAGCAATTGGTTCAGCTGTAGGTTTGGGGAATGTGTGGAGATTTCCCTATGTTGCTTATCAGAGTGGTGGGGGAGCATTTCTTATTCCTTATTTTGTAGCTCTTTTTACAGCTGGTATCCCTATGCTCATATTTGAAATGGGATTAGGGCAGCGATTACAGCGAGGTGCTCCCTTAGCCTTTGGTTCGATCCGGAAAGGACTGCAGTGGTTTGGTTGGTGGGCGGCTGGATTAAGTGCTGGGATTGTTATCTACTATACCACAGTTCTTTCCTGGTCTTGGGTTTATCTTTGGAATTCCTTCAAAATTGCCTGGGGCAATAATGCAGAAAAGTTTTTTATTGAGAATATATTGCAGCGATCTAATGGTCCCGGTGAGATTGGAATCCCCCTCTGGTATTTAGTTTTAGGAATGGCTTTGACCTGGGGTGCAATTTATCTAATATTGCGTAAAGGAGTTCGTAACGTAAGTAAAGTAGTAATGGTAACCGTTCCCTTACCAGTAATCCTCCTTATAATTCTTTTAATTAGAGGGCTTACTCTTCCGGGTGCGATAGAAGGAATAAACTACTACCTTACCCCGGATTTTTCCAAACTGGCTGATCCGAGTATATGGCTTAGGGCATACGGTCAGATTTTCTTTACTCTCAGCTTAGCCTCTGGTGTTATGATTGGATATGGGTCATATCTGGGTAAGAAAGCAGAAATTACTAACAGTGCTTTAATTACCGGTCTGGCCAACTGCGGCACCAGCTTTCTGGCAGGATTTGCCGTATTTTCCATGTTAGGTTACCTGGCCCAGGTACAGGGTCTTCCGGTACCTGATGTAACCAAAAGTGGGACCGGACTTGCCTTTGTTACCTATCCCACTGCCATTTCTACCCTTCCCGCTCTTAATAGTGTATTTGGAATTATTTTCTTTATTACCTTACTGACACTAGGTATTGATTCTGCATTTGCTCTTCAGGAAGCTTTTACCACTGGATTTCATGATAAGTGGCATATACCTTCGGAAAAATTGGCTCGAGGTTTTGTCTTATTTGCATTTCCCCTATCTTTAATATTTACTACTCAGGGTGGATTTTACTGGTTTGATATTGTAGATAAATGGATCTGTGATTTTGGTTTGGTAGTAGCAGGAATGATGCAATGTTTTGCAGTTGGGTATCTGTATAAGGTACAGGATTTCCGAGCTTATCTTAATAGTATTTCAGAGGTAAAATTAGGTAATTGGTGGGTAATAGCCTTACGGTATATCACACCTTTAGCGCTTCTGATCATTCTTGTAATTAATCTTCGCTCCGAAATTCTTCAAACTTACAATAACTATCCTCGATGGGCTACCTTAGTGGGAGGTTGGGGAGTTCTTTTTTTCTTTTTAATACTTGGTTTTTTCTTATGGAGGAGTAAAGGAAAGGATGAGAATTAAAGAAAAAAGAAAAAAGACAAAAGAATAAAGATAAAAGATAAAAGCTTGTCCTGAGCTTGTCGAAGGAATAAAAGCTTGTCCTGAGTACTTCGATAATGCCTGCACTGAGTTTATCGAAGTGTTCAGTACAGGCTTTGTCGAAGGAATAAAAGATAAAAAGAGAAATGGAGTATAGGAGTTTAGAAGATGAGGGAAGTGAGAAAGTTTTTATAAAAACCTGGAATAGTGGAATGCTGGAATATTGGAATAGTGTAAGATTTCTATCTCATGATTCCATCATTCCAACCTTCCATTCTCCTTTTCTTTCTCCCTTGAAGGTCTGTCCTGAGCTAGTAGAAAGGATAAAAAATTGTTTATTAGTGATAAATTTTAGGAGGCGTGTATGCCTGTTTCAGCCTGGATAATGTTGGTGTTTGGATGTCTGGTTATGTATGGTGGTCTAGGATACTGTATTTATATCGCCCGTCGTAATATGAAAAAGAAAAAATAAATTCATTTATATCAAATTTATGAAAGTAAATAATTCTAAAAAGTGTTCACTTTAAAATTCCTGATAAAAATTTCATGAATAACGTCTCTTTACCCTATTATTATAATTAAAAGGAGGTATTTGTATGACTCGAGAAAGATGGGACAAGAGAACGGCATTTATTATGGCTGCCATAGGTTCAGCCATTGGTCTGGGAAATGTTTGGAGATTTCCTTATATGGCATACGCCAACGGGGGGGGAGCATTTTTTATTCCTTACTTGATTGCATTAATTACAACAGGCATTCCTTTGGTTGCACTTGAATTCTATCTTGGAAACCGGTATCAGAAAGGACCGACAGAAGCGTATGATTTTATTCATAAAAATACAAATTATATTGGATGGTTTGCAATCGGAACAACCATAATGATCACTGTATATTATGCGGTGAATATGGCTTGGGCAGTAAATTATCTATTCCATTCCATAGGAGTAAAATGGGCAGGCAACGAAAGCGATTTCTTTTACAACCAAGTACTTGGTATATCTAGCGGAATCGAGAAACTGGGGGGCATTCAACTGCCACTGGTGATTGCCAATCTTTTAACTTGGTTAGTAATTTTCCTGATTATATTCAAGGGGATTAAAGTGGTAGGTAAAGTGGTGAATTGGACGGTTGGATTACCTTGGGCATTATTGCTAATACTTATCATTCGTGGCATTACTTTGAAAGGAGCTGGTACAGGGCTGGATTTCTATCTCAAACCGGATTTTTCCCAGCTGTTAAATCCTAATGTTTGGCTTGGGGCCTACGGCCAGATATTTTTTACACTTTCCCTCGGATTCGGAGTCATGATTGCTTATGCCTCTTATTTACCTAAAAAATCAGATATTAACACCAATGCCTGGCTGGTCTCATTTGCAAACTGTGCTACTTCTTATTTTGCCGGATTTGCTGTTTTTTCTGTATTAGGATATCTTGCATTTCAGACTAATCAGCCCATAAATGAAGTGATAGATGCTGGTCCGGGTTTAGCTTTTGTTGTATATCCAACTGCAATTGGAACATTACCAGGCGGTATTATTACCCAATCTCTTTTCGGAATAATGTTCTTCTTAATGTTGTTTACGCTGGGTATTGATTCTGCTTTCTCATTTGTAGAAGCATTTGTAACCGGATTGAAGGATTCATTTAAAATTAATAGAGAAAAAACTTGTTTCTGGGTTTGTTTGGTAGGATTTTTAGCTGGTCTCTTATACACATCAAAAGCCGGATATTACTGGTTAGATGTTGTAGATCATTGGATGAACTGGGGCCTGGTAATTGTGGGATTATTAGAGGCAATTCTTATCGGCTGGTTTTTTGATATCCGGAAAGTAGTAATTGATATAGATTTGACTTCGAAAATAAAGTTTGGAAAACTATGGATCATTTCTGTAAAATACATTACCCCAATTGTTTTACTAATAACTATCATAATGAGTATTGTAAAAGAGATAAACTCTCCCTATGAGAGTTATCCTGTTTGGTCACTGATGATAGGTGGTTGGTTTATTTTGATAAGTTTGATGTATTTCTCCATAGTAATACAAAATAAAAATAATTTCCGTTCCATCAAAAATAAACTCCTCAGGATTTTAGGCTGGTTTATTTCTTATGCCGGATTTGTCCTGGCATTCTACCAATTTTACAGTTCCTCAGGCAGATTAGTGCCTTTTATAATCTTGGTGGTATCAATTGTTATTGCGTTTTTTACCTTTGTTTCTGGTAAGAATAAAAAAGAAAACAAAGTAACTTAGGAGTTTTATTATGAGTGCATTGGCAACCGTAATGGGAATCATTATTTTCGTTATTCTTTTTGGTGGTATTTTTTGGGGATTAATTAAGCTAAAAAAATAAAATGAGAAATGCTTGAATCATTTTTAAAATCAATTGTTGATACTGCCAATAAGTATATCTGGGAATCACCGACAGAATTACCCTGGTTAGTGATTCTGCTTTTAGGGGCAGGTATTTTTGTAACCTTTCAAATGGGGTGGATAAATGTACGCTATTTCATGCATGCCATAGACGTTATGCTAGGTCGATTTGACAATCCTAAGGATGAGGGGGATATCAATCATTTTCAGGCCCTTACCACAGCTCTTTCCGCTACTGTAGGTATCGGAAACATAGCCGGCGTGGCAACAGCCATTCACTATGGTGGCCCTGGAACAATTTTCTGGTTGTGGATCTCGGGTATTTTTGGTATGACCTTAAAGTATGCTGAATGTACCCTATCTATGCATTATCGGATTTTTGATAAAGAGGGAAAAGCTTCAGGTGGTCCCATGTATTATATTGAAAGAGGTTTGGGAAAGGGATGGAAGTGGATGGCTGTTCTGTTTGCTGTTATGGCCGTTGTAAGCTCTTTCGGAATAGGAAACATGAATCAATCCAATACAGTGGCTGTTAGTGCAGCTGCAGATTTTAATGCACCTGATTGGTTGGTAGGACTCATTGTGGCTTCTGTCGTTTCTTTAGTAATTTTAGGGGGGATTAGACGAATCGGATCTGTTTCTTCCAGATTAATGCCTACAATGACCGTAATTTATATTTTAAGTGCATTGTATATTCTTTTTATCCATCTGCCTGAGCTGCCTAATTTATTCATCACCATTATCTCGGATGCCTGGAAGCCGAAGGCAGCATTTGGAGGCACTGCAGCAGGAATTTGGAATCTTACTCTTCTTTGGGGGGTAAAGAGGGCTGTTTTTTCCAATGAAGCAGGTCAGGGAAGTGCACCCATTGCCCATGCGGCTGCTAAGACAAAGGAGCCAGTGAGAGAAGGTATTTTAGCTATGCTAGGTCCATTTGTCGATACCCTGATTATTTGTACGTTAACGGGTTTAGTGATTATTGTAACCGGTGTTTGGAATCAAAAGAAAGAGGATTTTCGGTTTTTGGATGCTAATAAGATTGAAATTCTCACAGATCCTGGTTTTATGGTAGATGATAGTTCTTTACATGGTACAAATAATGTCCCTCTTATACCTTTTACGGGGACAACGCGGGTAGATAGTGGGAAAATATTTGGTGTATTGTTTGTTGCAGATGATGGTTTCATAGAAAATCCGGTTCTGATTAGGGATGGAAAACCTTATACAGGAATATTTAGTCTGAAGGGGACTAGTATCAAGGATGGCAAGGATAATACCCTTAAACTGCATATACAGGGTAATATGCTGCAAAATAGCTCAGCCCTGACAGCCTGGGCTTTTCAGATAGGATTTTTGAATATTGGTGGATTTGGGAATTACATGGTAACTATTTCTGTATTTCTGTTTGCTCTTTCAACTATCATTTCCTGGTCGTATTACGGGGATCGCTGTATCGAGTATCTTTTTGGTGTAAAGTATGTTATTTTGTACCGTATTATTTATATTTGTTTTGTCTATTTAGGTGCTGTTCTTGCTTTGGAAACAGTTTGGGCTTATGGAGATATGGCATTAGGATTAATGATTGTACCTAATTTGATTGCGGTTTTACTCCTTTCTCCCCAGCTGATTCCACTAACCAAAAATTATTTTTACAAAATTCATAAAAGATATAATGGAGGAACCTAATTAATGGTAAAAAATAGAGGGAGTTTTAGCAGAATTGGATTTATTTTAGCTGTAGCTGGTTCGGCAGTGGGATTGGGGAATCTGTGGAAGTTTCCCTATATTGCATGGCATAATAATGGCGGGGCATTTGTTCTAATTTATTTAATCAGTGTTGTGGTTATAGGATGGCCGATCATGATTGCCGAAATCCTGATTGGACGAAATGCACAGAATAGTCCTGTTCCCGCCTTCGAGAAGTTGGGTGGAAAGAAATGGAGTTTTGTCGGTTGGTTGGGAGTCATAACGGGCCTGGTAATTCTCGGGTATTATAGTGTCATTGCTGGCTGGACGATTACTTCCTTTACATCCTGCTTAAAATGGAGTATATCAGGATATATCATTCAGCCTGAAGATTCATTTAAACATTTCATGGGTAATGGGTCGCTTCAGCTTTTACTCTCCTTTATCTTCATAGCTATTACTGCTGTCATTATTTGGAAAGGTGTTAATAAAGGGATCGAGCGTACCACTCGAATATTAATGCCGGTGCTATTCTTAATTATTATTTATCTGGTTATAATGGTTCTGTTTTTACCAGCACGTGTCGAGACCTTTCGCTTTTTATTTCGTCCTAACTTTGCTGATTTGCCAAGTACCGGAATACTTGAAGCTGTGGGTCATGCTTTTTTTACGCTTTCTTTGGGTATGGGAGCAATGATTACCTATGGGTCGTATATGGATCGTCATGAATCAATCCAACGGAATGCGGCTATGGTTGTGTTTTTAGATACATTCATTGCTCTTTGTGCCTGCATCATTATGTATACGATTATTTTTTCAGCACCGAGTATCAAAGAGAGTGTTTCCGGTTCCACTATAGGGATGTTGTTCATCACACTTCCAAATTTATTATATACTCAAATTCCCTTCGGTGCAGCTGTTGCTCCTGCATTTTATCTTCTTGTAGGATTTGCAGCCTTGTCCTCAACTATTTCTTTATTGGAAGTCATTTTATCACTCTTAATTGACAACTTGAATTTTAATCGTCACAAGGCTACCTTGATTGGTGCTATGGCGGCTTATGTGGTATCAATTTTTTCGGCACTGTCTCTGGGGGCCGTATCGGGATTTTCAGATTTTAGCATATTTGGTCCGGGTAAGGAGGGTGTACTGAGTACATTGGACCATCTGGCAGCAAACTGGATGTTACCAGTAGGGGGATTCTTTATTACAATTTTTGTGGGCTGGTTTTTAGATAAAAAAATAAGTGAAGCAGAACTCGGTCTATTTAAAACTAATGGTATATCAAAAATAATCTATACAATATTCCGTTTCTTAATTAAATATCTTGCTCCACTTGCAATTTTAGCGGTTATCATTGCAGTCATTCTGGGTAAGGATTTTAGTTAGTTATTAGGATTTTATGTAAAATTAATTTCCGTATTTCGTTTGATTATTTTAATCGTATTTTTATCTAATTATACATTTCTTTCTCTCATATTACTAGCAATTATTATCAAATTTTCCTTAAAAATTGCTTTAATTTATTAAAGAAGCTTGACATTTGAAAAATTTTATTTATATTATATGTGTTACTTTATATCGCGGGGTGGAGCAGTAGGTAGCTCGTTGGGCTCATAACCCAAAGGTCGGAGGTTCGAATCCTCCCCCCGC
>CAZKMO010000022.1:0-29902 GCA_964554015.1 uncultured bacterium | reverse complement strand
ATTTTATATTAACTATAAACTGTCATGCTGAACTTGTTTCAGCATCTCCTGAATAAGTTAAAAAGACTCTGAAACAAGACTGAACCGAATTCAGCATAAGGTCCAGGGTGACATAATTCTAATAATTTACCAATACTCAGTTTTAATAATATTTTCTCCTATCTTTTCCCAGTAATCAACCAGTCTATTTCCCATCCCCTTAAAATTTCCCATCCCAAGCAGAACAGAATTGTCTTCCAGATCAGTAACAATTTTTTCAGTTATTAACTCAGGATTATTAGTTTTTATAAGAGTCGTTTTCTCAAGTTTTCTTTTTGCATATCCAGAATATCCGCCGGAAACATATAATCTATTAAATACCTGCTTCTGATTATTTTTCAAGAATTTAACCCACTGCAGGGTTCGATCGCCCCTGTCTTTTCGTAAACAGAGCAGTCCGGTAATTTTTTTTGGAACCAGGGGTACTATCTCTTTAATTTTGGCTATTGTCTTCAGGGTTGATTCCGGATCATTGGCACCGAAACCGTTGACAAAAAATATGGTATTATTTTTTTTATATTCCCAGATTTTCAAGGCATACTCATCCAGAGAGACATTTTTAATACCTTTTATTATGGTTTTTTCATCTATATTCAGATGACTGCATATGGAATAGACTATACCTAAATCTGAGGGAAAGATATGGTAAGGTATTTTTCTTAACTTATTTGTAAAGGATTCTGTTATGTTGTTTTTAATTTTAACATATTTACAATTCCTTTTTTTTATACAATTAATTATCACCGAATTTTCTTCCTGCTCTGGGATAAATACGGTTGACTTCTCAGGAATATCAAGACAGAATACCTGGGAAATATCCTCTTTGATTTCCCCTAAGGCATCAGTATGATCCAAACGTATATTGGTAAGGGCAACCATATGAGGTTTTAGAATTTTTTGTGATTCCATAAAATGGTTTTCTGCCTGAATACTCATAATTTCACTGATAACTACATCAGCTTTTTCTTGATGAGCGATTTTTATAAGTTTCTTCTGTTCCAGAATTGAGGGTAATCCTCGCCTTTTCAATATTTCTTCACTGCCATAGCTGTGAAGAAGACAAGGTTTTGCCCCGGTGGTTTTGGCTACTACCTTTTTTCCGGTTTGCTGGAGTACAGATGCTAATAGCCGTACTACACTGGTTTTACCTCTGATACCAGTTACCGTAATTCTCAATGGGATGGATTCTCTTCTTTTGGCTAGCCTATTTGATTCTATAAGCAGATAGAAGAGAAATAATACAAATGATACAATCCAGATAAGATGCATTAATTATAGTAGATATTTTTTTTGTCAGTTTTTTGAGGATCGTGATAAAAGTGACCTACTCCCTCTTCAACCACCTGTTTATATCGTGGCACTCCCTGTAATATAATGGATTTATCAGGATTTCTGGCAGAAAATTGATTTATTATTTCCTGGATGACAGAACAATGTTGACCGACCCGTTTTTTCATAGGCCATCCGGATTTGTCATAGGGTACAAATAGTTTTTTTTGCTTGGCCAGGCTTAATAAAAAGGGATCCTTACCATTCAATAATAAATCTTCTGTCTTGGGTCCGGTGGGTTGATCCAGAAAGGGAAGAGGTGCTTCCAGTAAAAATGGTTTGGTGTTTTCAGAAAAATCTCCAATTTCTCTATGGGATAATCCTCGAAAATTCATTGGGGATGGCTCCACATGATTTTCGAACCCTTCCCTTGCTTTTACAGTTAAGGAAGCCATGGTGGCAATACGCATGGATTTATCCGGAGCCACAATACAATTGGTGACCGGAAACATAGTTTCAGCACCGTGTATATCTATGGCAACATCGATATTTTCCTGCCGCATCAGTTCCATTGCAGCATAGGTGACTTGTTCCATCAGGGGGCCATTCGGTCTGCCCGGCCAGGTTCGGTTGGTGTTTCGAACATCCAGGTAAGAAAGCAGCTGCCGGTCAGGATAGTGGACATAAACATCAGGATCCGGCCACTGATCCAGGGGAGCAGCATTTCGGTTGCCCATTCTGAATTTTTTTGCCCCCCATTCAGTGAGGATTTTAAAAAAGAGGGGATAGCCGTCACCAGGTTTTGTATTTCTGCTGCCGCTGTTGTTAAATTGGGGAATGATTATCAAGGTTCCTTTTTCCACCCTACAATTTTCAATAAAGATGAGAGCAGAAAGAATAGAAGCCGGCTCATTGGAGTGGGTGTTGGCAATAAGTAAGGTCTTGCCTCCCTTTTCTTTTCCCTCCAGATAAAAAACTTTGGTATCCGCTGCAGTTCCCTTTAGGTTTGCACAATACTTGCTCAGCATCTCGACTTTTTTCACACCCTTACCGGCAACAATGGGGAGCTTATAATGACGGTGGTTATAGAACTGTATACCTGAAATTACCATAACCAGCATGGTCAGTATGACCAGCAGTGATTTTATATAATTGATTTTTAACATTTTTTTCCTTTTTTTATATAACAAAGTTTGATTGTTATATGTTCCTAAAATGGTAAATTAATATCATCTATATTATCTATCAAATTATTTCCCTTTTTATTATTTTCATTTTTTAAATTCATTAAATTTTTTTAATATCTGCAGTGACTGAGAACTTGCATTAACAAATTTTTTAATCGGATCAATAAGGCACATTCTTCCTGCTTCCTCGTCTTCAGACCAACATGAACGATTTCCTGCCTCACACCAGGGACGTTGAAAACATCCCGGACAATAACCTGTACATCCATCCAGATGCCAGTAGCCTTCTTCAATTATATCAAACTGATCTTCAAGGATTTCGATTAAATGCTGATATTTTAATTGAGGAGGAACATCCTGGATAAAATCAATTGAGAATTGAATTTCAACCAGCAGTTCTGACATTCCTTCTAATGCAGTAAGGGCTTCATGGTATGATAAATTTTCTGGATTTTTTGGAATAAAATAGGTCGGAAGAAGATTTACTAATTTTTTACGAAGGGATTTACCCTTCAACCACCATTTAAAGCGAATCCAATCATTTTCCGGATCAATTCCTGGAGAAATAGGGGGGAAAAGATATCCGTGAGCTTCCATTTTTTTGCGATCCCGGTATTGGTCATACATAGTCACCCAATCCAGAAGACTTATTAAAACACGATTTTCTCTTGCCAGATCGTCCGGTATTTCACAAAATATTTGAGAAAGATCAAGGCCCCGGGCATTAAATTCAGATTTTAAAGATTGATTTTCCAGAAGAAGATCAATGTTATCTTGTTTCATTTTTTACTTTTTTAGATTTTATCGGTTTATTATTTTTATCATCCTATCTTATTCGAAATATTCTCAATATCAGAGGAATCAGCACAATCAGATATAAAATCATTCTCTGAACATCCTTTTTTTCACGTATAAAATTCCAGATCAGCATACAGGAAATGAAAATGGAAATCAGATAGTAAAGGATCATTATAAAGTTCATTGAATTTATCCTTTATTCAAAAGTTCCGTGAAGATGGAATAAGGAAAGGAAAATGGAGTATGGAAAATGGAAGATTGGAATGATGGAAAAATGAAATGACGGGTAAAAATTTTATACTATTCCAATATTCCAGCATTCCACTATTCCAGAGATGTATAAACTTTTTCCTCAACCTTAACCTGTTTTATCTTTTATCTTTTTTCTTTTATCTTTATTTCGTATTCCATCACCTAACTTCTATCCTCTGACTACATGCTCCATTCCACTAAAAAAGAAAGTTTGGAACTAAAAATCACCATAAGTATGCCCACCACAGTGATAACTATCCAGGGCAGCCAGGTCTTTTTCAGGAAGGACCAGTAGGAATCTTTATAGTCGGTCATCATAACAGTCAGTCTTCCGATAAGGGCAGTAGGGGGAAGTCCGTCACCCAAGGGCCATAATAGGCTTAATCCGGCAATAACCACGGTAGCGTGCAGTCCTAGGGAATCAAGAAACCATACCAGAGGTATTCCAATAATGGCAGCTCCTCCGTAAGTAAGCACTCCTTCGGAAACCGGAATGATAAAGATCAACAGAATATAGAGCAATACCAGGGGAGTGCTGATGACTGCATATGAAATAAGACCCTTTACTCCGGTCACGGTCATTATTTGCTGCAGGGAGCCCACCACAGCCATGGTAGCCAGAAGAGGAGTGAGTTTTTTCACCGTATTCCGGGATAGAGTAAGTAAATTTATCTTTTTAGGACTTACCAAAAGAGCTATTCCTGAAGCAATCACAAATTCCAGGGGAAGTCCCAGAATAGGTATACTGAAGGGAAAAATCCGGGAAATAATTACCAGACCGAAAAAAATCATAAAAGGCAAGGCAACTCTCCACCACCGCATTTTTTCCGGCACTGCCGGTATATTTTTTAGAATATTTCCCAGATCAATCTTTGACTCCTGCTTTAATCCCAGAACCAGCATGGTAAAGGTGCCCAGCAGCAGAACTGGAATACCCAGTGTAAACTCAAATCCAACATAGGGTATGGCGGTTCCGGCAGATATAATCATGGCCCAGATGTTTACCGGAGGAGCAGCTGCGCTCAATCCGGCAATAATAAATAAAATTGCGGCAGTTCTTCGTTTGGAAATCCCCAAATACCTTAAAGCCAGGGCGCAGGGAGTTCCTACTGTAAGTACGGAAACACTTCCAGCTCCGGTTAAAGCACCGGGAATTAGTATGACAACCATAATTAAGAGGAGGGCTATTATGCGTTTGTTATGGAAAAATTTTATAATCCCCTGTACAACATAATTCACACCTCCGGCTTCCACCATAAGATTTATAAATATGGTAGCAGTGACAAACACTAACATTATATCGAGATAAACAAAAGTCCCTTCTACCAAATGCCGGGGTAGTTGGATTAGGGGGGGAGTGGAAAAGAAAGCACCGGTAATACCTCCTGCCAGGGCAGCACTTAGTATACAGAGTTCTACGGAAAGTTTTTTCCAGTTGGCCAGGGTATAGGCTGCTGCCATTAACAGTAAAATTACTGAGATTTGCATAACCATATTTATTGTACCGGAAAAATTTTTTTCATTAAATCCACGATATTTAGAGCATATTCAACTTCAGTAAGGGGGATTTCATTCTGTTCAGATATTTCGGTAAAACGTCCGTCTTTATTGCTGTCCTTGACAACAATAATATAATCAGCCTGGGGAGTAACTGTATCTATCATTTTCTCATTATCGCTGCCCTTGGCTCCCCGCTTGGATTCACCACCTACATGTACCGCAATAATAAAAATATCATGTTCCTGACAATAGTTGATTATATTTTTCAGACGCTTTATTTCATCCTCAACCGTAAGCCCGGATGCTCCCATGCCTTTCAGACTGGCGCCAATGGCAAAGATGACGGTGTTATAAGGAGTGCCCTTTTTAAATTTTTCCAGATCAGTATTTATTTCAACATGAAACCCTTCTCCGGACTCCCTCCCTCCTAAACCGACACCATCTTTTAGCATGGCAACTGTAGGAACATCACAATAATCATAGTTTACCTCTGCCTGTTCCAGAATGACATTCAGAGTATTGATATCAGCACTTTGTCCGGCTGAAGTGGTGAGTACTGGCAGCTCACACTGGGGTACCTTTTCCTGGGAAAGGAGGGCTGTGGCAAAAATTAAAAAGATTGCACCTGTCAGCGTAGCTATTTTTTTTACGGGAATAGTCATTTTAATCCTCCCAATTTAATAACTTAATAATTTTAATCAATTTTCCTACTCTCCAACCGGCTTCAGGTCATTGTATTGTATCAGCTCTTTCAACCACCAGTCAGGATAGGTTAAAGCTCCCCTTTTTCTTTCCTCGATATTGTAATGCCATAAATGGTTATACTGAACCAGGAGCTTGTCCCCCAACTCCCACCAGGCATTGATGACCAGGGTTGCATTGTTATTGCAGTAATCGTTAAGATATTCAATAGCTTGGGCCGGATCTTTTTTATAGAGCTTTAAAGCATGTTTATCAATAGCGGTGGTCCTGTTCACAGCACTGTCTTCCCATTCTTGTTGGGCTTTTCTGACTTCCTTGATGGCATGAGAATATACAACCTGGGTATGAAAATCAGCATAATCAAATGCCCAGCGGGCAGAGTTTCGATCAAACTGCCAGTGGTCACCGATTTCGAAAGAAGGGGGAATACGGTTAACACCGCAGTAAAAAGGCATAAAACAACCGGTATCCTGGGCTCCGAGAAGTAACCATACTATTCCGCCAATGGGATCAGGCAGCCAATCCCTGCTTTGGGTAATGGTTACATATTCCGCTCTGTTAACACAGATGGCACGGCCAAGATTGTACTTTTTATCTTCTAATGTAAAACCGTAGGGCAGGCGATTGGGATTCTGATAAGCACCGCCCTGCAATCCCCGGGCTGTATAATATCTGGTTCCTTCGTATTTATCTCTCAGTATTCTTATTACATCAGATAGAGAAAGTTTCTTGTCCGGTTTGATAGAAAAGGGAAAGTCCATATTTGGTATTTCATCACTGAAATTCTGGGATGGAGCTACCAGGTCAAAAAATCGCCACATGCGTCCATGATAACCATCGGTACTGGCCGCACTTCCTTCGGCGGGAGAATATGCCTTTTTCCAGCTGAAAGGTTCATCCCCTTCCGGATCCCAGTAGCCATGTTCTATAGCATATGATTTCACATTTTTTGATGCCATAAAGTAATCTTTATTATCAAGATCTATCTCTCCGATTCGGGATTCATTGGGGCAGACACTCACATGATTATCCGGTACTCTTTGAGCACACCAGATTGCACCTGGTTTCTCACTCTGGGGTGTCCATAATGGACCTACTGGCATAATCTCGAAAATCCAGGCCTCATCCGGATCGGCGACCGCCAGCATTTCACCGGTATCAGTATGACCATAGCCGTATTTTTCAGCCAGTTCTCCCATTATTTTTATGGCATGTCTGGCAGTCTTGGCTCTTTCTATAGCAATGAGGGTGAGCATGGTAATATCGAATTTGGGAGTGGGAGTTTGATTTTCCATTTCATCCCTGCATCCTATGGTTGATTCTCCCAAGGCTACCTGATTATCATTCATGTAGCCAAAATCACCATGTTTATAGCCATAGGTATGTTCAACCTGGGGGATTTCCAGGCCATTAAAATTATCTGCAATGGCAGACCATTTCAGACCCATTTCCGGGGGATCGGTCTTGAATTGATTAAAATAGTAAATTTTTCTTTTGGCAGTGGGTTCATAATCTGCAGGAGGAACATAGCGCCAGGTCCAGTCACATAATCCGCAGTCACAGGTATGGGTGGTCATTACTGAACCGTCGGTTGAGGCATCTTTACCTACAATTACCACTGTACATTTATCTGTTAAAATTTTATTTGAACAGCAGGACTGAGAATAAATTGATGAATTGAATAGAAAGAGCAGAAATATTCCCCATAAAATTTGCCAATTTTTTGAACATTTCATGGTATATCCTTTCATTTTAAAAATTGAAGATATGTAATAATTTTTAATATAATGAATTTTTTTAAAAATTGAAATAAAAAAAACTTGACTTTTTTCGATAATTTTATAAATTATATCATAAATTAGCACTCTTATTGAGGGAGTGCTAATAATAAATTTAAAATAATAGATATAATAAAAAATTTTAAGGAGGAAACTAAATGAAAATTAAACCTTTAGCAGACAGAGTAGTGATTGAACCCGCCCCTGCCGAAGATAAAGTAAAAGGGGGTATTATTATTCCGGATACCGCAAAAGAAAAGCCTCAAAAAGGTAAAGTTGTAGCTGTGGGACCGGGGAGAGCCTCTGATACCGGAGAAGTTATATCCATGTCAGTGAAAAAGGGGGATGCAGTTCTTTACGGTAAGTATTCCGGAACAGAGGTAAATGTTGATAATAAGGAATATCTTATTGTCAAAGAAAGTGATATACTCGCTATTATTGAATAAAAAATTAGGAGGATAGATAATTATGGCAAAAATAATTGAATTTGGCGCTGAAGCCAGACAAGCTCTTAAAGAAGGAGTTGATAAACTGGCAGGCGCTGTAAAAGTAACCTTAGGTCCCAAAGGCCGTAATGTAGTTATTGAAAAAAAATTTGGTGCCCAGACTGTCACTAAAGACGGGGTTACGGTCGCCAAAGAAATAGAACTGGAAGATCCCTTTGAGAATATGGGAGCCCAGATGGTTAAGGAGGTTGCCTCCAAAACCAGTGATGTAGCAGGTGATGGTACTACTACCGCAACTGTATTGGCCCAGAAAATTTTTAACGAAGGTTTGAAGAATGTAACCGCTGGTGCCAATCCCATGGATTTAAAACGGGGAATAGATGAAGCGGTAAAGAAAGTAGTTGATTCGATTATAAAGATGAGCAAGACTGTTTCCGGTCAAAAGGAAATCGCTCAGGTAGGAGCAGTTTCTGCCAATAATGATATGACCATTGGTGATTTGATAGCAAATGCCATGGAAAAAGTCGGTAAGGATGGTGTTATTACTGTGGAAGAATCCAAAACCATTGAAACTACTATGGATGTAGTGGAAGGTATGCAGTTTGACCGGGGATACATTTCACCCTATTTTGTAACCGATCCGGATACCATGGAAGCGGTGCTGGAAGATCCTCTTATTCTGATTCATGACAAGAAAATCAGCGCCATGAAGGATTTACTTCCCATTTTGGAAAAAGTCTCACAAATGGGTAAAGCTCTTCTCATTATTGCTGAAGATGTGGAAGGTGAAGCACTGGCAACCCTGGCGGTTAACAAACTCAAAGGTACCTTGAAAGTAGCCGCAGTAAAAGCTCCGGGATTCGGTGACCGCAGAAAAGCCATGCTGGAAGATATTGCCGTGCTTACCAAGGGGCAGGTTATTGCCGAAGAAGCTGGTTTCAAATTAGAGAATGCCACCCTGGAAGATATGGGGTCTGCCAAGAGAATTAGAATTGATAAGGATAATACCACGATTGTAGAAGGCGCTGGCTCCACCAAAGACATAAAGGACAGAATCAATCAGATTAAGAAGCAGATTGAGGGGACCACCTCGGATTATGACCGGGAGAAGCTTCAAGAACGAGTGGCAAAGCTTTCCGGAGGAGTAGCAGTTCTTAATGTGGGAGCTGCCACCGAGGTAGAAATGAAAGAGAAAAAAGCCAGAGTGGAAGATGCTCTGCATGCCACCCGGGCAGCAGTAGAAGAAGGTATTGTTGCCGGAGGTGGGATTCCCTTACTGCGATCTATTTCAGCACTCGAAGATCTTAAACTTAAAGGCGACGAGCAGGTTGGGGTTGAAATCGTAAAAAAGGCTCTGGAAGAGCCGGTTAGACAGATTGTTAATAATACTGGCCTGGAAGGTTCCCTGGTGGTACAGAAATTGAAAGAGAAAAGTCCTGAGATTGGTTTTAATGCCCAAACCGAAAAATATGAAGAGTTGATAAAATCTGGTGTGATTGATCCCACTAAGGTAGTCAGAACTGCTCTGGAGAATGCAGCCAGTGTTTCCAGTTTAATGCTGACCACGGAAGCAGTGATTGCTGATAAACCGGAAGAAGATAAAGGCGGTCCTGCCATGCCTCCGGGTGGAATGGGTGGTATGGGCGGCGGAATGTATTAAAATAAATCAGGTTGATTTATCTTAATACGTTCTATAAATATTAAACCAGGAAAACTAGAAAAAGGGATTAATAGGCTATGGAAAAATGGAAGGATGGAAGGATGGAAGATTGAAAAAAATGAGCTTTATCCTGTCATTCCAGTATTCCATTAATCCAATATTCCATACCAAAGGAATATATTTTATACCCTTCGTGATCTTTATTTTCTTAGTGGTTTAGCTAATTAAATATTTATTTTAAAATGCCCGGCATCTTGTAAATGTCGGGCTTTTTTTATTTATTAATAGTTGTAGAAAGTTTTATCTATGAGGTTTTATATGAATCAGTTTTCAGTTTGCTTTAAAAATACAGAGAAAAATGGATATCAAGTCCGGTCAAGAGACAAGGTTTCCCCTGAGTTTAAATGGGATTTAACCCCTATCTATGCTTCAGATACAGAATGGGAAAAGGAAAAATCCGGATGGGCCTCTCGAATCAAGGAAATAGGCAGATTTAAGGGAAAACTATCCTTATCTGCCGAATTTCTTCTGAAATGTGTTGAGTTTCAAAGTCATATGCAAAAGGAGTTTTCCCGGCTTTACAGTTATGCTCATATGAAATCTGATGAGGATATTCGAAAATCCCGGTATATTGAAAAGAAACAGGAACTGGAACAGCTTCATACCGAATATGCAACCAAATTTTCCTTTTTCGAACCGGAAATAGCCGCCTTGGGAAAAGGAATGATTGACAAATATATCAGAGAGGAATCTGGTTTGAAAAAGTACAGGTTTCTTCTCCATGATATCCTGCGAAGAAAAAAGCATATGTTATCCGAAAAGGAAGAAAAGATTTTGGCCAGGGCGGAAATGGTTGCCGAAGGTCCCTATGCGGTTTTTTCCATTTTCAGTAATGCGGAATTTGATTATCCTGAAATTAAGCTTAAGGACGGCAGTAAGGTGCGGCTGGATCAGGCCGGATTTGCCAAGTCCAGAGCCTTACCCAATCGGGAAGATAGGGAAAAAGTATTTCAGGCCTTTTTTGACAGCTTGGATAAATTCAAGGGAACCTTTGGAGTGCAGTTGTATACTCAGGTAAAAAAGGATATCTTTTATGTTCAGTCCAGAGGGTACGGTTCCTCCCTGCACAGAGCCCTTGATCCTGATAACATACCGGTAGAGGTATACCATAGTTTAATAGAAAATGTAAATGATAATATAGAGGTGTTCCACCGTTATTTAAAGCTGAAAAGGCGCATGTTGGATGTGGATATTCTGAAATATTCGGATTTGTACGCTCCGGTGGTTAAAGAGATCGATCTGAAATATGATATTTCCCGGGCCTGGGATTTAATTCTGGAAGCCGTAAAAATTTTAGGAAAGGAATACGTTGCGGTCATCCAACAAGCCAGACAGAATCGCTGGATAGATGTTTTCCCCTTTACCGGGAAACGTTCCGGGGCTTACAGTAACGGCAACGTGTATGATGTGCATCCCTATATTCTGTTGAATTATAATGATCAGTACAAAGATGTCACCACCCTGGCGCATGAATTGGGACATACCATGCACAGTTACCTGTCCAATAAATCCCAGCCTTATCCCATGGCTGAGTATTCTATTTTTGTGGCAGAAGTAGCTTCCACCCTTAATGAAATCCTGTTAAAAGAAGAAATGCTGTGTAGGGTTGAGGATAAAAATCTCAGGCTTTCCCTGCTGATGGAGTATTTGGATACCATTAAAGGGACAGTGTTCCGCCAGACTCAGTTTGCTGAATTTGAGCTAATGATTCACCAAGAGGTAGAAAAAGGGAATTCCCTGAGCGGTGAAAGTTTGAAGGGAATCTATAAAAGTATCTTAAAAAAGTATTACGGGCAGGAAAAAGGTGTCTGCCTGATGGAAGAGCCAGTCTCAGTGGAATGGGCCTATGTTCCTCATTTTTATTATAATTTCTATGTTTACCAATATGCCACTGCCTTTACTGCTTCCACAGCCCTGGCTGAAAAAATTATTAATAAAGAGGAGGGAAGTAGGGAAAAATACCTGGATTTTCTAAAAGCCGGGGGTTCTGATTATCCCATTAATCTTTTGCAAAAAGCAGGAGTGGATATGACCTCATCTGAGCCTTTTGAACTGACCATGAAGGCCATGAACCGGACTATGGATGAGATTGAGGGGATGGTGGGGTAGGTTTCCTGTACCCCCAAGACTCTATCTCTGCCAATAACAGACACAAACCACAAGTGTTATTCCTACAATCTTTAAACGGGAATCCAGGGATGGAATTGCAGGTTGTTCGTCCCGGATTTCCGAATCCGAGGAGTATAATGGTTGGGTTGTGCAGCCCAGTTAGATTTCACATTTTTTCCATAAAATTCTTGACATTTAATTGGTAATTTATTTTATTAAGAAAATAAGTACTTTTTAATATTAATAGCAAAATACCCAGTGGACACTGCTGTTTTTCGAAAATATTCTTTTTGTAGTGTTTGGCAGATAATATTTCCACAGAGGCTGAGCCTCTGGGGGACAATGAAAACACTATTCGGAATAAAAGAAGAAAGGAGTATTATGAAAAGTAAAATTTTTATAAGTATGGTGATTCCTTTTATCGTCTTATGGGTATCGAATTTATTGATCGCAAAATCGCAGACAATGAGCGGCGATACGCTGCTTGTTCCCAAAGCCTCCATTTCACCGGAGATTGATGGTGAAATGGATGAAATATGGCATAATGTAACCAAAATACGAAACTTAACTTATGTATATGACACAGAACCAGATAATTGGCTTGATTTATTCTTCTGGTTTCGGGTAATGTGGGATGATGAGTATTTTTACTTGTTTGTTGTCGGGTTTGATGATGAAACAAATACAAATAATGATAATGCTTGGGAAAGAGATGGCTTTGAGATTTTTTTTGACGGTGATAATAGTAAAAACAGTCAGGATGTTGGTTATGATGATAACGATATACAGTTAAGATGGGTCTATGGTGAGTCATCTGGAAATCCGGGTACAGCCAATGCGATTCATGCCTTTAAAGATACAGATTTTGGATATAATTTTGAATTAGCAATTCCGACGGCCGAATTACCTTTAACCTTTAAAGCAGACCATGTATTTGGATTTGACCTAGAGCACAACGACAACGATGGCAACAGCCGGCAGCACATTGGAAAATGGTGGTCATCAAGCAACGATAACAGGTTTAATCCCAGCCTCTTCGGAACTGCGAAACTCATTGATAGAGAAGTGTCGAATATTTTAGATATAAATCGAACGGCTTTTTCACCGGAGATTGATGGAAATATGGATGAACTCTGGAAATTTATGCCGGAAATTTCCAATAATAAATATTGTAAGCTTGGTACTTTTACTTACAAAGATCTTGAGGATTGGAATGATTTAATTTATAATTTCAGAACAATGTGGGATAATGAAAATTTTTATCTTTTTGTCAATGTTTTAGATAATGATCGTAATACATCCGCATATAATTCATGGGAAAACGATAGCTTTGAGATTTATTTCGATGGTGATAATAGTAAAAACAGCCAAGTACAGGGATATGACACCAACGATGTGCATTATCGCTGGGTGTATCAAGAGAACAGTGGAAATCCCGGAACGCCTAATAGTGAACATGCCTGGCAGGATACCGATGATGGATATCATTTTGAGTTAAGAATACCGGTTGAGGATCTGCCTTTCGGATTTTCGGAAGACCATATTTTTGGTTTTGAACTCCAATTGAATGACAACGATTATGGCACATGTGATAAAATTGCCAAATGGTGGTCCGAAAGCAATAATTCCTATCTGGATCCTAGTTTATTTGGTACAGCAAAATTTACTGACCGGGTTATAAACAAAAATATGTACATCATAATCACTTCACCCCAGCAAAATGAGTCCTTTATTGCCGGTGATGATATTACCATAACTGCGGAAGTAACTATTCTGGAGGGTACCGTCACCAAAGTGGAATTTTTTGACAGTGACATTAAAATAGGCGAGGATACGCGCAGCCCCTACAGCATAACTTGGGAAAATATCATCGAAGGTGAATATTATTTTTATGCCAAAGCTACAGACAATCAAGACAATGAGATAAAATCATCACCTGTTAAAATCACAGTGCAAACGAATCCCAATCTTGAGCCGGCAAAAGCTCCTGAGTTTTCGATTGAGCGAGGATTCTATGAGACCAGCTTCGATGTAAACGTTTATTCTCAAACATTTGATTCATGGATAAAATACACATTTGATGGTTCCGATCCGAGAATTTCTTGGACAGCATTAAGCCAACCATCCCCTGCGACTATTAAAATCGATCCGGAAAGTACTGAAGGTCAGAGGGGGCAAAATCCTGGTGTGGTACTGCGGGCCTGTACGGCCAGTCCGGGTTATTCAGTTAGCGAGGTTGTTACGCACACATATTTATTTTATGAAAAAGTAAAATTACTTTCAGCGGATGGCAGAAAACCAGGCCCTGGTTGGCCCAGTCCAACTCGTTCCGGACAATGGATGGTCTATGGCATGGATCCCAATGTGTTAAACGATCCACGCTATAAAGACTTGATTGAGGATGCCTTGTTAGACATTCCAACTATTTCCATGTCCACTGATTTGAATAATCTATTTGCTGCGGACAGTGGAATTTATATGAAAGCAAATCGACGCGGAAAAGACTGGGAGCGGCCTGCATCGATCGAGCTTTTGAACCCTGATGGAACAGAAGGATTCGCCATTAATGCCGGTGTTCGCATTCGCGGCGGCTGGAGCCGGCACGGAGACAATCCCAAGCATGCATTTCGTCTGTTTTTTCGAAAAGAATATGGCAAAGGCAAGTTGGAATATCCGCTTTTTGGCGATGAAGGTGCAGATGAATTCGATAAAGTCGATTTGCGAACCAGTCAAAATTATTCCTGGAGTTATAAGCCCCCTCCTGGTAGTAAATACAATACAATGAATCGGGATGTGTTCTCGCGTGACCTTCAGAAAGAAATGGGACAACCTTATACCAGGAGTCGCTATTATCACCTTTATATAAATGGCGTCTATTGGGGACTCTTTCAGACCCAGGAACGTTCCGAAGCACGTTACGCAGCCACCTATTTTGGTGGAGATAAATCTGATTACGATGTTGTAAAACCGGATGATGGAGAATGGTGGGATGTACATGAAATAGAAGCCACTGATGGTAATTTAGATGCCTATCACGAATTATGGAATTTCTGCAATATAAGATTCTCAAATACAAATTATTATAAACTACAGGGTCTAAATCCTGACGGTACAAGGAATCCTGCCTATAAAGTATTGGTGGACATTGATAATTTAATCGATTTTATGCTTGTCATTTTCTATACGGGAAATCTTGACGGCCCCACCGTTATCAATTATGGGAACAAAATCCCTCATAATTTTTATTGTATTTATAATCGAAATGGCAATGAAGGATTTAAATTTTTTATACAAGATGCTGAACACACACTCAGAACACCCTGGGGAACAGATCCGACAACCCTTGGACTTTATGAAAATCGGGTGAATATTGGAGAATTAGACAACGACTACCGCATGGAAGTCTGGGATTTTATGAAATTCCATCCCCAATGGCTGCACTTCAAATTATCTGATAATAAAGAGTATCGAATGCGATTTGCAGATCATGTCTATAAACATTTTTTTAATAATGGCTGTATGACACTCGATAAAGCCAAAGCCTTATTTCTTTCCCGAGCAAAAGAAATTGAGCTGGCAATTATTGCTGAATCTGCCCGCTGGGGTGATACAAATGTCCAGCCAGTAAGAACAAAAGATAATGATTGGCAGTGGGCTGTGGATGATATCGTCAATAATTATTTTCCCTATCGTACGGATATCGTTCTGGATCAACTCAAAGAGGCAGACCTCTATCCAAATATTACCCCCCCGGTTTTTAAAAATGATAATACAGATATTCCAGAGAAAAGTCTGAAAATCAATTCCGGATTTAAATTAAAAATATTGAATCCCAATAACAATACGGGTTTAATTAAATTCACTATTGACGGAAACGACCCAAGAGAAATTAGTGGTAAAGCTGCAAGTGCAGCAAAGGACGGAGGTAATGAGATAGAAATAACCATACAAACAACCACTGTAGTAAAAGCACGGATTAAAAATAACGCGACTTGGAGCGCACTGCATGAGATCATACTGTTGGTTGCTGATAATGTGAACGGCCTCAAGATCACAGAAATTCATTATCATCCTCTGGATGGAGATAGTGTAAATGATGGTGAGTTCGAATTCATTGAATTTAAAAATATAGGCACAGCTCCCTTCAATCTATCCCAGGCATATTTCAAAGACGGAATACAATATACATTTCCATTTGGTACCATATTGAATTCAAATGAGTTTATTGTATTAGCCTCCAATCAACAGGAATTCAATAATAGATATGGATTTCTCCCCTTTGGGGAATATTCAGGTCAGTTGAATAACGAGGGAGAGTCCATCACTCTATGCAATGCTGTGAGAGATAGCCTTTTTTCAGTAAAATATTGCGATAAGGCGCCATGGCCCGAATCGCCCGATGGTGGTGGCTATTCGCTGGTTCCAAAAGATATCAATCCGATTGGAGATTTGAATGATCCGTTGAACTGGCGAGCTTCCTACTCAATACATGGTTCTCCGGGTAGAGATGATTTTATCACCTCAATAGAGAATTCTGAAAATTGTATTCCTGGCAACTTTGTCCTTTATCAAAATTATCCAAATCCATTTAACTCGACAACAAAAATTTCATATTCAATAGCAATATCTGATTATGTCATCTTAGAAGTCTATGACATACTTGGTAGAAAAGTTCAAACTTTGGTTAATGAATTTCAAGAAGCTGGTAATTTTTCCTGTAATTTTAATGCTATTAAACTTACAAGCGGTATATATTTCTACAAGTTAAAAGTTGGAAATGCTTTTGTTGAACAAAAGAAGATGCTGCTTTTACGGTAGTACCGCATAATATTTTATAGCACACAATTGAAATCGCCGATTATCTGTCCCGCAGGGGCTCTGCTAAAACAATGATTATCATTTTTTGACAGGATAAACAGGATTCACAGGATAGACTAAAACCAATAGAACTATAAAATCTCCCCTGATAAGGGGAGATTAAGAGGGGTTTATTAATAAATATTAATTAAATTTGCCGCAGAGGCTGAGCCTCTGTGATACAAATAAAGATAAAAAATAGAATGCGACCGTTTATAAAAAACATTCCTTTGATAATGCTTACGTTTATCATTTTTATTGGATGTAATGATAATGGAGTTAAGCTTTCTGAAAATTCACAAAGAAGTGATAATGCCTACAAAGTAGACATATCACAAAATGGGAGTTTTCAAAATCCAACCTGGTCACCCGATGGTAAATCACTTCTTTATACAAGATTTTGGAATGGATATAATGAAGAACCCGCTGATCTTATGATTATTGATCTGGAAAAAAACAAGGTTAAAACTCTTGTATCAGATGGAAGCGGAAATATAAATCTGCCCGGTTCATCATGGAATGCAAGAACAAATACAATAGTCTTTTCATCTAGCAGAAATCCTCATGATGAAATATATATCATTAAAGATAATGGAAATCCTGGTGATGAGAAAAAAATTACAAACAGACTGAATAAAGTTGCCTATGAACCTTCAATCTCTCCCGATGGCCAATGGATAGTTTTTGAATCTCATTTGCTGGATGAAGAAGGGGAGGGTATAATTGTGAAATATAAAGTTGATGGGTCTGAATCCTATCAA
This sequence comes from uncultured bacterium, assembly GCA_964554015.1. GTDB lineage: Bacteria > Zhuqueibacterota > QNDG01 > QNDG01 > CAYUAG01 > CAYUAG01. The sequence goes on along the minus strand of CAZKMO010000022.1, from coordinate 12,484 downwards.
GAATTAACCGAGCCAAATGATGATTGCAGACAACCAAATTGGTCGCCAACCGGAGATCTAATTTTATACCAGAAACTGTCCCCAGAGCAATGGGATATCTGGGTAATGAATGAAGAAGGGGAAAATCATAGAAAAGTTACCACAGGAACTGGAGATAAAACCGATGCCTCTTTTTCTCCTGATGGACAATGCATTGTTTACAGTTCAGATGAGGAGGATATTGATTTCGCTAATCTGTTCATTATTCCAGTTTCGGGAGGTAATGCTATAAAGATAAGCAATTATAGTGGATATGATGGGGCTCCATCCTGGTCACCAGATGGAAATAGGATTGCTTTTGAATCTTCTAAAGCAGATCCTGATGGTTCGACAGGAACAACAATTTGGGTTATTAATATTCCAGATTACTTATAAAATAATATACTAAGGAGTGAGATGGCCACACCTGCCAGTGGGTTGGAAATGCACCCACTGGCAGGCTGATCTTCTATCACGTCAAATGGTGGATTCGCCTACTGGTGTACCTTGTTTACAATGACTTTCAGATATAGTTTATCCTCTTCCAGTCATTGCTTCAAAGAGATTTTAGATAGTTGTTATTTTAAAATGAATAATAAAGATTTAGGCCACTCACTGCATTCACTTTAACACCGATTGATTTTAAATAACTCTTGATTTTCTATACGGATTTTTTATATATTATTGTCACTCATAATAATTGTGTCCAATAATCCAACGAGTTGATAACATGTTTGTTACTATCATTGATGTCATTGGTATCATCACTGCCTTTCAATTACTTTTATTAGGTTATATTTTACTCTCACACAAAAAAGGCAAAACATTAAGCCACCGCCTGCTCTCGGCATTCATGTTCTCAAATGCATTGTTGATACTTATTTTTTTAAATAATCGTCTGGGATTTATACCTTATGAGACATTGTTATTTGGTTGGGCTTTTCTGCGATCATGCTATTCCTTACTTATCCCTCTATTATATTTATATATCAAATCCGTCTGCTACAAAAATTTTCGGCTTCGAGTCTGGCATTTATTTCACACGCTGCCATATCTTTCCTTGGTGACCTGGGCTTTCATTCAAACTGCATATTCAAATCAGATACTGGATATCTTTTTTTTATTTTTGCATCACATCCAGATTGTCGTTTATTCAATTATTATTTTAGGAACATTTCATGGTTACCGTGTCGCAATCAAAACAATGTATTCTTCTATTGAAAAAGTAAATCTGTCCTGGTTGTTATTTTTGTTTCTGGGATTTATTATGATGTGGTTTATGGATTTTACAAATTTTATACTACGATTTAGCCATATAAGCGCTCCTCTTATAAGTAATGTACTATTGTTGCTATCCCTAACCATAAATTTCATTTTCTCGACTGGTATTGTATACTGCGGTTTGAAACAACTCGCCATTTTTTCAGGTATCAATGAAAAACCAAAGTATGCAACATCTCAACTTCGTTCCCAAGATTATGAAGATTATTTAAACCGGTTGGTCAAACACATGGAAGAAAACAAACCCTACCTCAATCCCAATCTTTCACTCGATGATCTTTCTTCACAATTATCGATATTACCACGGTACCTATCTCAGGTAATACACCAATCCACCAATCAGAATTTTTTCGAATTTATCAATCGACACCGAATTGATGAATTTAAAAGGCAAATAATCAATACTGCTGATCCCAAGACCACAATATTGGAAAGGTTATACAACGTTGGTTTTAATTCAAAATCCAGTTTTAATCAGGCATTTAAAAAATATACCGGAATCACACCATCTGAATTTATTAGACAGCATCGTTCCTGAAAAACTTGCCTTGATTTCGAATGAAATTTTGGAATATCAAACCCCTTTATAAAACAACGCATAATAAAATAACGTTGCCTTTCAGTATATACTTGTCCATCCTGAATATTTCAACTTTCAGCAACAGCGGACTGTTATATCGGAGGTTATAAATTCAGATCGATTTTAAGGGATATTTATTTTACTTCGCCAGATTTTAAAAAATCTTTTTTTCATGAATTATTTTTTTTAAAAAAACGACCGACTTCATGAAGTCGGTCGAATTATTTGATGTTTTTTTATATTTTTTATCATAATTAATAAATGCGTGTATCCTAAGACTTAATAATGGCTTATATTACACAATTTTCACTTATGCTTATAGTCGGTGAAAACAACATGTTTTATCAAATATATATTAAATCAAAATAATAGGAGAAGGTTGTTATGAAAAAGGTAATTTTAGTGATCATTATTTTTATTATTTTCAAAAATCTTTTTGCCCAGGGAAATCTAATCCATATTCCAGATGACTATTTAACGATTCAAAGTGGAATTGAGGCCGCAGATGACGGTGATACTGTCTTGGTTACTCCAGGAACTTATAAAGAAAATATCAATTTTAAAGGTAAAAACATTGTTGTTGCCAGTCATTATTGTCTGAATCATGATTCGGAAATTATAACATCGACGATTATTGACGGTAGCAATCCTTCACATCCAGATACTGCCAGTGTTGTATTATTTATTTACGGTGAAGATTCGACTGCAGTATTGCAGGGATTTACCATTACTGGTGGCAGAGGAACAAAATGGCCGGACGCACATATTGGTGGATTTTATCGAGAAGGAGGTGGCATTTTAATAGAGGCTGCTTCACCAGTAATTAAAAACAACTTGATAATCAATAATGAAGCAATTAACAAAACCGGCGTAAAAAGCGCTGGTGGCGGCGCTATTCGCTGTGACGGAAGTAAACCGAAAATTTTAAATAATATTATTATGTCGAATACTGGTCTTTATGGTGCAGGGATTGTACTCAACTATACAGGAGCTATTATAAAAAATAATATTATTTGTCAGAATACAGGGGGCCAGGATTATGGCGGTTCAGGGATTTGGATGTATAAAGATGGCCCTGCACCTAAAATAATAGAAAATAATACAATTGTAGATAATACTTCCACGGGAAGCGGACTTTTTGGTGGTAAGGGCGGAGGCATATTTGTTTGGTCAACTTCTGCAACAATACGTAATAATATTATTTGGGGAAATATCCAAAGTCAAGGTGCTCAGATTGCTCAAATGAGTGGTGGTATTGCGGATTGCACATATAGTGATGTAGAAGGGAGCTGGCCTGGTGAGGGAAACATTGACCAAAATCCAGCATTTGCCCATACAAACTATTATCTTAGGGATAATTCCCCGTGCATTGACGCAGGAGTTCCTGATTCAGTTTATAATGATCCCGAAGATCCCTTAAACCCTGGTTTTGCTAAATTCCCTTCAGAGGGAAGCACGGTAAACGATATGGGTGCCTATGGTGGACCCGGCACACTACTGCTTAACTATATAACTACCTCGATCGATAAAAAAAATAGTCTACAAATTGTTCCTCAAGGTTATTGTCTTAAACAAAATTATCCAAATCCTTTTAATCCATCGACGATAATTTCATATTCCATACCAATTTCAGAATTAGTCAATTTGAGAGTTTATGATATTCTTGGAAGGGAAATTTTAACTTTAGTCAACGAAGTTCAGGTCGCCGGTACATATTCTTTGGGTTTTAATGGAAGTAATTTACCAAGTGGTATTTATTTATATAAATTGCAAGTAGGGAACGATTTTGAAGAAGTAAAAAAAATGCTATTTTTGCGTTAAATAAATGATAATTACCACATCACTAATCACTCCATCGGTCAGCTATATCTGTTCTGCAAAGGCACTGCATTTGCAGAATATAAGAATATATGTAAAGATACAACCCACCGGTGTCATTCCCGCCATCTTTAAGCGGGAATCCAGGAGGGTAACGATAGATTGATAATTGCTGTTCCAAAAGTTGATTTTTTTACAAAAATGTCATGTCGAGCGGAGTCGAGATATTTTGTTCTTATTATATTTATCACCTTTCGACTCCACTCAGGGTGACAATTAATAACTTTTTTAGGCGGCCTTTTATGATAGTTGGATTAGGCAGCCCAGTTAGATCTCACATTTTTCCCATAAAATCCTAGATATGTAATTGATAATGTATTTAGATCATGGATTGGGAAGTCCGGGATTATCTGATAATTTTGCTGCCATTTATTGCTTTATAGTTGATTTAGAATTGACACTTTGTGTTTATGGTAAATAATGATTTTAAGCCTTAAGGGGGACTCTAGGAAGTATTAAAATATGTCCATTTAAATACGTTGTGTCATCAGGCGGACGACTTTTCAGGAGGATTTTCTTAGATTGATACAGTAGTTTTTTAGTCCCGCAGAGGCTCTACTCCTGCGGAGAATAGAATACTAATTATTGAAAATAAATTAATCCTCCTTATAAAATATATTAGTTATTTCCTCTCTCCGTAGGGATTTTGGCCCCTGCGTCTAAAAAATAATTATTTATATAAAATTGAAAGGAAATCATAAATGGTAAAAAAAATACTCCGTAGAAATTTTTTCCAGAAAATTCTTCACTTTGTAACTGGATTCTTTTTAACATCAAGCATCTTTGGTAAAACACATGCTGCCTCAAAAGATCATGCTCCTTTGTTATCCCAATCAGGAAATGAAACCTTAAAAACCATTCACAGTCTTCGTACCATTCACGGAAATTTTTCAAGCCAAGATATTCCGGACAAAAAGCTTCAGCAGATTTTACAGGCCAGTATTCAGGCACCAAACGCTTCCGCACTACAAAGTTATTCCATTATTGTTATCAAGGATCGTGAAAAGATGAAAGATATCTGCGGTTACCAGGGTAGTGTAGTGCTGCTTTATTGTGTCGATTATAATCGCTTGAAAGCGAGTGCTCAATCGCTGGGGTACGATTATCATCCTGAGGGTATGATGAGATTTATTACCGGCAGTACCAGCACCATTCTCGCCGTACAAACCGCAGTTATTGCCGCCAAAGCCTTGGGTATTGATTCGCTGGTTACCAATGGTATCCATCGTGGTGACATGCTGCGGATATGGTATATACTGGATTTACCGAAGAAACATTGTTATCCACTCATTGCCCTGGTATTGGGATATGCTGATCAAGAACCTTTTTATCACAAAGGTCGTCTGGATGGTGCAGGAGTTATTCATCAGGAAAAATATCATCAACTCACCCCGGAGGAGATTGAAGAAATTACTCAACAATATGATAACCAGGATTTACATCTGGGTTTAAATGAAAATTGGGATAAAGTTCATGAGCATTACCTGGATTGGTTATTCACTAAATGGCTAGGTGTAGGAGCCAAACCAATGGACAAAGAGGGTCAGGCGTTTACACTGTTAAAGCGAAGTGATTTTGTGGATTTACAAAAAGGATAATTAAAAAACGGTTACTAATCACCGTCATACTCGCAACCTTTCAATGGGATTCCAGGCGAAAGGTTGCAGGATGATGGACCAGATTTTTTAGATTCTGAATTTTTCTGACAGGATAAACAGGATTCAAAGGATAGATTAAAATCAATAGAACAATAAAAATTCTCCTTATAAGAGAGATTAAGGGGGATTTATTAAAAATATTAATTCAATTTTCCGCAGAGACTGAGTCTCTGCGGTATAAATATTAAAATAGTAATTTTATTCATAATAATAAGTTAAAAGAGGTTGTAAAATGAAAGCGGAAAAAAACAACAGAAAGTATTATTTAATTTTAATCGGTTTTTTATTCTCTTCATTTTGCCTAACCCTTTACGGTCAAGAGTCGATTATACGATTACCCAATGGTGAGACCAGATATCTGAGTAAATCAGAACCGATGTTATTTGTCACCAAGGAAAATGGAGAAGTGACTTCCGTACAATCATTAAATCTGGAAGAAGAGATGAATATCATTGTCTCTTTTAAGGGTAAACCCTTATGCCTGCAGGAGAAGTTGGTACGTTTAAGTAAACAAATTGACATTCAATCCGAACATGATGCTTTTAAGCGTGAGTTACACAGACTCGCCGGTCTTTTCCAAAAGAAAATGAAAAAGACACAGTCCCTATCCCCGGATTATAGCATAAAACATGAATATTACAAAGCATTTAATGGCATCTCCCTCACCTGCAAACGAGGCATTGCGGATATGATTCGCTCCTTACCTATGGTGGAAAATGTATATCAGGACCGGGAAGTGAAAATCAATCTGGATCATAGTGTTTCCCAGATAAGAGCAGACCGGGTAGGGAATGAACTGGGATTAAGCGGAGAAGGCGTTCTGGTGGGCATTGTGGATACTGGGATCGATTATATGCATCCGGCGCTGGGAGAAGGTTTGGGTCCGGCATTTCGGGTGATCGGGGGATATGATTTTTTTAATGAAGATGAAGATCCCATGGACGATCACAGCCACGGCACCCATGTCGCCGGAATAGTCGGTGCCAGCAGTGATTCTTTAACCGGCGTTGCTCCGGGAGTGCATTTTATCGCTGCCAAGGTATTGGATGCATGCGGTTGTGGAATGATTTCAACAGCGCTTGCCGGGATTGATTACTGTCTGGATCCGGACGGAAATCCGGCAACGGATGATGCAGTGGATATTATCAATCTTAGTTTGGGCGCTCCCACAGCTTTCGGCTTTGAAAACCCGATGGACCCGGCGATCAACAATGCCTCGGAAGCCGGTATTTTATGTGTCGTTGCTGCAGGTAATGGGGGACAGCAGGACATATTCGGCTCGGGATTTGAAACCATATCATCTCCGGGAACAGCGGAAAAGGCGCTCACAGTGGGCGCCTGTGATTCGTCGTTTACTCTGGCTCAATTCAGTTCCAAAGGACCGGATCCGCTGCATTTCCGGATAAAACCTGAAGTGGTGGCACCGGGTGTGGGGATCCGCTCCAGCGTACTTGATAATAAAACCGCACAATATTCCGGTACATCCATGGCCACGCCGCATGTTGCGGGCGTGGCCGCCCTGCTTAAACAGCAACATCCGGACTGGACACCGGAACAGTTGAAATGGGCCCTGGTTAATTCAGCCAGAGCATTGGATGAAGAATATAATGCCTATCGTCAGGGAAGCGGATGTGTGGACGCCTGGGATGCCGCGCACCGGGATATCATTGCTCAACCCGGAATGCTCAGTTTTGGTCTGGTGAATTTGGAGGTAGAAGTATGGAAAGATACGGTTTCTTTTAGCCTAATGAATATGGGTACAGAGTCCCATCTAATCCAGTTTAGTCGTGAGGATGATCTTCCTGCTGGCGTTCAGTTGAATATAAGCCAGAGCTCGGTGGCCCTGGATCCCGATGAAGAAATATCTTTGACAGCGGAAATTGTGGTGCCTTCCAGCGTGCCCATTGTGGAAGAAGAGCCTTTTGGTTATTTTGGAAATCTTCTATGCATATCAAGTGCTGATACGATCAGGGTACCGTTTGGATTCGTTAAAGCGAATATGCTAGTGGTTGAGTGTGATATTGCACCGTTCTTTATTATACTATGGGATCCGAATTCTGTTTACAATGAGGTTATTTTTGGTACAGGAAGCAAAAAATATTATATAACATCCCCGAAGGGCAACTATAATATACTTTCTTCAATGCATATAACAGAAGATACAACCGATTATATTTATTATGTGCAGCGAAAAGATGTAGAAGTAGGTGGATTGAGTTATCAAACCATAAGCCATGAAGAAGCAGAGTTTTATGCATTCCCCGGTCCTATTTATGATATCAATAATACTATTAGAACAGATGAAGATCTGCTTGATCGTATGTATGACATAAGTATATCTCAATCACTAGGTGATTCGGTTACTGCAAGCGGTGGAGTCTTTGGTTCAGCTAAGAATGTTTATATCTCCCCGTTTGATTCAAGCCTTTCTTTAAGTGCTATAGGATTATGGGAACCAACAGATGATATATTAGTACTTAATTACCAAATAAAGGGTGTTGAAAAAGAAGAAGATTTGATTCCACCCAGCGGTTCTGAGAACCTGACATTATGTAATGTTCATTTTTGTGAATTAAATAAAAATTTGATGGTTCCCGGTTTACCGGAAAAGGAGGATGAACAAATAATTTGGTGGAATTATTACGAATTTGATGGTGGAAGTAAAAGTCGATCTAGTATGGGTATTGATTTTGAAAAGATGGAATATAGTAAAATTTCTTTTTTAAAGACACCGGCCAGTTTTAATCCGGATAATTTTTATTCTTTATCCTTAGGAATGATAAGGGGATATAGATGGTTTGAACTTGGTGATTTATGGACAGATGAGAATGAACAACTCATTATTTTTGAAAGACCAGGAGTTCGGGATCTTATTTCTGAGCAACAAATTAAACGCTATATAATTGGAAGTAATGACACATTACAGTTTAATCCCGGTGAAGAGATTTATTTACCGGCTATAGATAATTTTGATGGATGGGATAACAATTTAGTTATATTTAATATGATGAGGTATAGTGAAGAAACAGCTATTTCTCCCACCGGTGTATACGAAGAATTTTCTTCAAGAAACAATGTTAATCAACCTGTATTTAATTATAGTCTCTATGATAAAGCAAAAGCAAATAAAATAGAATTATTTGGAATATGGTTTTTAATATATAATGTTCAAAAGGGAATTCGCTATCGTGTTCAGGGTAATACTCGCAATTATTATTTATTGGGACAGAATGGTCATACCACAGTTGATTATGAATTTTATCTGCCTGAAGATGGCATTCCTTATCCTAAAGTTAATCCGCCTAATATCGATCAATTGATAGTTTTATCCAATGGTAAGCCGGCGCAATGGCTCCGACCTTCCGGAAATGATAATAAAGTCAGGTTGCTCGTGTACGATGCTAATCATGATATTGATCAGATTCAATGTTCTCTGATTCCATCCGCAGGAGAAAAAATAGTCCTGGACCTGGAGATCGACCAGGAAAAGAGAGAGGTCTTTGCTTTGATTCCCGATGACCTGCCTCATGAATTTATCGATGTTGAGGCTATGGTCAGGGATTCAAGCGGAAACCAGATCATATTTACCGCAGCTCCTGCCTTCTTTTACGGCAATTCGCTGCAAGAAAGGGTATATGACAGCCGGGTATTTATGTATAAATACAACCTGGAAAACGTGGAGCAATTCCCCTTTGTTGCAGGTGATTCCCTGTCTTTTAGCCTGAATCTTACCAATAACGGTAATATGGCAGCAGACAGCATTCTGATTACATACCCCACAACCTCCATGGTTCAGCCTTTAGGCAACGATAGTGTCTTTATCAGTACATTATCAACAGGTGATAGTACAGCTGTTACCCTTAATTTACAGGTATTGGAGGATAACAGTGAAGATGTACACTTTGTTTATACTCCGGAAATTCACTGGAAAACAAAGGGTAAATCGTATATGCGAAAATATCCCGTATATATTAAAACCTGGCAGCCTGAAGAAGTGAGTTCAATTCATTCCGAACCGGAGGTATCCACAAAGTTACGTTACCAGTTGTATTGCAACTATCCCAATCCTTTTAACCCGAGTACCACCATACGTTTTCAACTTCCCCGGACAGAGAAAGTAAGGATAGCCATTTACAATATGCTGGGACAGCAGGTCAAAACCCTGACAGACCGGACCTATCTAAAAGGAAATCATGAGATTGTATGGGATGGCAAGAATACATATGAAGAAACAGTTACCAGTGGAATTTATATTGCTCGGATTAAGGCAGGGGATTTTGTGGATAACAAAAAAATGCTGCTTATAAAATAATATACTGAAGAAGTAAGATTGTCACATCCGCCAGTGGGTTGGTAAATACGCCCACTGGCGGTTTTGGTTAGTATGACTTACTGGTACAGTTTATTTTTTTTTAGTCATTATATAAAATGTATAAATTTTAATGGTGAAGTAGTTTTTCAGTCCCCAGAGACTCAGCATTTATAAGACATAATCAATTTTAAAATAACATTGATCACTTCGGATTTTAGATTCTGAATATTAGACAAGATAAACCGGATGTACAAGATATAAAATTAATATGACTATAACAAATCTCGCCTGATAAGGGAGATTAAGAGGGGTTTCCTGCTCTGTAAGATGTTTTTCACCTCACAGAAAAAAGCCCAAGGTGAATATAATCTTGGGCAGTGATAAATTATATCTTGATTTTTTTATATTCAGTTAGTAAATTTGTTTAAACCAATAAAAATTAAATTTCAGTATATTCATTATTTACATAAATTAGGATTGTTTATTTCTGTAACTTTTGGTAATTATTTATATTAACATATTGAAAATTGGTTAAAAAATGACAAAAAAACCATCATCTCCTGTTCATATATCGGGAGAACCTTCCCAACCTCATATTACCAAACGAGGTGTGGCTATTATCATAGCGATCTGGTGCGGTTATTCACTATATACTGCTATTCCACCTGTTCATTCCTTCCAAATTCCTTTTTTAGAGTCATTGTTTTGGCAAACATGTCAAAGTGCAGTAAAGTTTATTTTAAGCATTCCGGTTTGGTTCATTGTTATTCGCTGGATGTATAAAAAACCATGGTATTGGAAGGGTATTGCCCATTTCTTTCTTGGCCCTATCTATGCAGTTTTAAATTTTGCCTATCAGTATTATATGGTTGAATGGTTTGGCACCAGAATATATGCTGAACCATTAGAATTAAATCCTGGCTGGCTTTTATTTTTCAATTTGTATATTTATGCTCTGCAGTTTACGATATACCATAGTTATGAAATCCTGCGGCAGTTACGTATAAAAGAGAAAGTTACTCGGGAATTGCTGGCTCTTCAGAAAGAACAGGAACTTGCCATATTGAAGTCACAAATCAATCCTCATTTTCTCTTTAATACTCTTAATAGTATCAGTGCCATGGCCTCAACAGATGCAGAAGAAACACGTACTATGATTGCCCAGCTTGGTGATTTATTCAGGTATGTGATCAAAGGTTCAAAAAATGACTTAGTACCTTTAGAAAAGGAAATACAATTCGTTAAAGATTACCTTGATTTGGAATCCAAAAGAATGGGCGATCGGTTAACCACCGAGTTTCAAATTGATCAATCTCTGGCTAGATTTCCAGTACCACCCATGATCCTCCAGCCACTGGTTGAAAATGCAATTAAGCATGGAATTGCACCGCTGGAAGACGGAGGAAAGGTTACTGTGCAAATTCAGAAGAATGAGGACGCGGTTGCATTTCGAGTTTGCGATAATGGTGTGGGTTTATCATCGAATGATCCCTTGTCCACAGCAGGCGGTATCGGTTTAAAAAATATTAATGCACGCTTAGTTAGAATGTATGGAAATTCAGCCAGACTTAAATTTATTTCAACCAAAAATTCCGGATGTGAGGTGAATTTTTTATTACCGTTACCATGAAGAAAAATTATACAACCTTAATTGTTGATGACGAGCCTTTAGCCCGAAAAATGATTAAAGAGTATCTCCAGGATTTTCCTGAAATAAAAATAGCTGGAGAGTGCAATACTGGCAAACAGGCAGTTAAGTCAATTAACAAAAATAAACCTGATCTGGTATTTCTGGATATTAAAATGCCGGGTATGGATGGATTTGAAGTTCTGGAACATATAGATATTATGCCCCATATTATTTTCACCACTGCCTACAGTGATTATGCCCTGAAAGCATTTGAGGTAAATGCAATAGATTATCTTCTCAAGCCCTATGATAAAAAAAGGTTTGTTAAAGCGGTTCAGAAAGTAATCAACCGAAGTAGAAAATCCAATGACGAAATAGAAAAAATTTTGCGTATGCTGCAGCAATCAAAGGAGTCGGAAGATCATTTACAATGTATTTTTATCCGGGACGGGAGGAAGATTATTTCGGTTCAACTGAGCGATATATTATGGATTGAAGCCCAAGGTGATTATACTAAATTACACACAAATAGAGGTACCCACCTCTGTAACTTAAGTATGAAGGCGCTGGAAAAAAAATTAGATTCATCCCTGTTTTTACGTGTGCATCGGTCCTATATAATTGCAGTACACTCAATCGAGCAGCTTAGAGGAGATGGTGAAGGAGGGTTCATAGCTTGGTTGAAGGATAAGTCTGAAGTCAAGGTAAGTCGTACATATGCAGCTAAGTTACGTGAGAATATCTGGTAATATTTTAATTTATAATATAAATTTCCGCAATTAGACGATTCATTCCGCAGTTTAACGAAAATTAATTAACATTGGTGAAATTTTGTTTTATATTATTACAAGATCAGATAATGGGTTAAAAACGAAACCCGGATAAAAATTTACTGAATTCACCAGTTAAATCATAAATAAAAATTTTGAGGAGGTTATTATGAAAAAAATATTTGTACTACTAGTTTTGGTGGTTATTTTTCTTAGTCCATCTTTATTTGCACAAACCTGGGATGATTATATCCTGGAAGTACGGGGAGATACAGTTGTTATAAAGGATTATGTTGATATGGGGCAGGAAGTGAACACCTTAAATCAAGCTATTGATTTAGATCCGAGTCCCCAGGC
>CAZKMO010000021.1:0-31252 GCA_964554015.1 uncultured bacterium | reverse complement strand
ACCTAAGTTTAATTTGTTTTATTGTCTTTTTATTCAATTCTATTGATAGTTTTGCCGAATCCAATAGGTTGGCTTCCATTAAGCAGGCAATTGAGCAGAAGGATCTGCACTGGACTGCAGGGGAGAACTGGGTAACCAAGCTTTCTCCTCAGGAGAGGAGAAAGCTTTTTATGGAATCATACGAACCTCCGGTGCTGGCAAAGTTAGATATCATCACTGTACCCCAAATAGGAGATTTACCAGAAAAACTCGATTGGAGGAATATATCCCAAAACGATTATCAGGGCAACTATGTGACCTCAGTGAAAAATCAGGGGGTTAATTGTGGAAGCTGCTGGGCTTTCTCAGCAGTGGCGCAGGTAGAATCTTGGTGGCTGATAGATAACAATAGACCAGACACCACTCTTGATCTATCCGAGCAGACTTTAATATCAAGCGGGTATGCTGGCTCCTGTGAGGGGGGAAATGTTGAATCTGCCCTGGAATGGGCTCAGAGAAGGGGCATACCTCCGGAATGGTGCTTTGAATATCAGGAGAGAGATCTGCCTCTGGATAGTGCTTATGCTGACTGGGAGGATTATGCCTATACCATACCGGGATGGAATTATATTAGCGGGATCCAGGCAAATGTTAATAATATCAAGAATGCTCTGATGTATCATCCGGTTTCTGCTCATTTTGAAGTATATTCGGATTTTTACTGGTATAATGGAGGGGTTTATGAACCTGCAATTGATAGTACTGAAGGCTGGCATGCTGTTCTTATTGTGGGATGGAATGATGCTGATTCCAGCTGGATATGTAAAAACAGCTGGGGTAATTATTGGGGGAATAATGGTTATTTTAAAATGAAGTGGGGGGTTTGTCATATAGGAGAATATATCCCTTTCATCTGGGATGAAGTGGGAGGAGGAAATTATGTTACCGTGGGGATGGATAGTGTCTGTCTTAGCTTAACTCAAGGTGATTCAGCCGAGATGAGTATTACTGTTTTTAATTCCGGCCCCAGGGAGGTAAATTTTGTTGCTCTGAGTTATTCGGTTCCGGTAAAATTTCACCTGAGTGATTTTAATGCCTATGAGGGTACTTCCTGGTGGTGTGGAGATTCTGAGTTAGGTGGGTATGGTAACCACTGGTTTCAGTATCTGCAAACACCCATATTGGATTTTAGTGGTACCCAGAAGGCAAAATTACAATGGAAAGGATATTGGGCTCTGGAAGAACCGATAGGGACTGATCCTCCCTGGGATGGATGGGACGGATGTAATGTCTGGATTTCAATCGATGGAGGAGAAAATTTTACGGTAATTGAACCGGAATTCCCTCAATATAACTGTCAACATCTTTGGAGTTTCGGGCATCCGGATGAGGGTTGGAATTTGGGTACCGATATTGCCGGATGGGCAGGTAAAAGCAGGGGATGGAAAGATGTAGAGTTCGATCTTTCTGACTATAATTCCGAAGCAGTTATACTGCGTTGGGCTCTTGCCTCTGATTTGGCTTACTGTGCCGAAGATGATCCTTCTCTGTATGGATTTTTTATTGATGATATTGTTATTTCAGATGGAAATATAATACTATTTGAAAATCATGGAGAAGATGAAGGAGAAATGCTTTTCGATGGGAATGGAAGCGAAGCAATTGATTGGTTAACCATTAATAATGGAGTTGGAACTATTTCTGCGGGGGGACAGATTAGGGTTGATCTCAGTATCAATACCAAGAATCTTGTACCTGGTAATTATAAAGGATCGGTTTTTTTAACAGTCAGTGATACTTTGCAGAGCAGTATTATTATTCCTATAGATCTTACCATTGTCCCTTCAGAGGACTTATCCTTAAAACTATATAATAATTATCCTAACCCTTTTAATAATGATACAAAAATATCTTATTATTTGCCAGAAATGACTGGGGTGAAATTAAAAATTTATGACATCAGAGGACGAGAGACCTGCACCCTGGTTAATAAAATACAGTATCCCGGATTGAAGCAGATTATCTGGAACGGAACCAATAATGCGGGCAAAACAGTAAGTTCAGGAATGTATATTTATACCTTACAGGTTGGCCAAAAAGTACTTTCCCAAAAAATGCTTTTGATTCGGTAAAAATATAATTTTCTGTAAAAAAATAAGAGATTTTACCATGAATAAATGTTCTACGTTGGGCAAGATTTTTTGTTGTTTAATTGTTATGGGATTAACCTCCCTAAAAAGTTTTGCTGACTCTGACGAATTAGCCAAAATCAAACGGGCAATTAAGGAAGAAGGTTTAAACTGGATTGCCAAGGAGACCTGGATATCCAGATTGTTTCCTCAACAGAGTAAAAAATTTTTTATGCAATCATATCATCCTCCTGTACTGGCAAAATCGAAACTACTTACCTTACCGCAGAAAGGAGATTTGCCCTCAAGTCTGGACTGGAGGAATATCTCTCAAAACGGGTATCAGGGCAATTATGTTACCCCCATCCGAGATCAGGGTGAATGTGGAAGCTGCTGGGCCTTCTCAGCAGTAGCTCAAATTGAATCGTGGTGGTTGATAGATAACAATCGACCGGACACAACTCTTGATCTTTCTGAACAAATACTGGTATCGAAGTATGCGGGGTGTGATGGAGGATTACCTGAATATGCACTGATTTGGGCACAGCAAAAGGGCATACCTCCGGAGTGGTGTTTCGAGTATAGGGCGAGGAATACACCTTTGGACAGTGCCTACGCTGATTGGGAAGATTATGTTTATAAAATACCAGGATGGAATTATATTACTAATGAGGAAGCAGATCTTAATAATATAAAAAATGCTTTAATGTATCATCCGGTTACTGCTATGATGGAAGTATATAATGATTTTAGATATTTCTATAAAGGTATTTATGAACCAACAAGAAGCAGCATTTATCTCGGAGGGCATGGTATTTTAATTATTGGGTGGAATGATGCAGATTCCTGCTGGATATGCAAAAACAGCTGGGGACCAGACTGGGGTGAAACAGAGGATTTTGTAACTGTTGAATCTGGTGTGGGAAACGGGGGATATTTTCGCATTAAATGGGGAGTCTGTGGTATAGGAGAATATATCCCTTTCATCTGGAATGAAGGAGAAGTAGAAAATTATTTTACCATTAAAGAGGAACGTGTTCACATTACTCTTACCCAGGATGAAACAACAGAGACAAGTATAACTTTAGCTAATTCGGGCCCAGATGATATCAGTTTTGCTGCTTTCGATTATTCAGCAAAAGTAACATTTCATGTTGATGATTTTAATGCCTATGAAGGAACTTCCTGGTGGTGTGGAGATCCTGAATTAGAAGGCTATGATAGAAACTGGCTTCAGTATTTACAAACCCCTATCTTAGATTTAAGCAGTACTAAGAAACCAACATTAAACTGGCAAGGATATTGGGCAGTAGAAGATACCAGTTTCAATATACATCCTCCCTATGATGGGTTGGACGGGTGTAATGTATGGATCTCCACTGATGGAGGTAGTAACTTTACAGTCATTGAACCGGAATTTCCGGAATATGATTGCCAAAATCTTTGGAGTTTTGTAGATCCATTTAGTTGGAACCTGGGATCAAATATTGCTGGATGGACTGGCAACAGTGACGGGTGGAAAGAAGTTGAGCTTGATCTTTCTGACTATAATTCCGAAGCAGTAATACTACGTTGGGCTTTTGCCTCTGATTGTAATCATCGTCATGAGGATGATCCTTCTCTGTACGGTTTTTTTGTGGATGATATTATTATCTCAGACGGAGATACAGTGATATTCGAAAATTATGGTGAAGATAATGATGAAATGGTTGTTGATGGCTTTAGTAGAAATAAACCTACTGATTGGCTAACAATAAAAAATGGAGTGGGAACCGTATCCGCAGGCAGTCAGTTTTCTGTTCACCTGGGTATCGACACTAAAAATTTAGAGCCTGGTTATTATAAAGGGTTAGTTAGTTTTTTACTAAGTGATACTATACTGAATAGAACAATAATTCCTATATTTTTAACCGTAGGGAGTAAAGAAGCCGATATAACGGATTATATCCTAAATTCGAATCCCTACACTATAAGATTATATGAGAACTATCCCAATCCTTTTAATCCGAATACTGAAATATCATACTATCTTCCGGAAAGGAGTTTTGTTAAATTAAGAATTTATGATATAAGAGGACGGCAAATCCGTACCCTGGTTAATAAAATACAGTATCCCGGATTGAAGCAGATTATCTGGAACGGAACCAATAATGCGGGCAAAACAGTAAGTTCAGGAATGTATATTTATACCTTACAGACTGGCCAAAAAGTAATTTCCAAAAAAATGCTATTGATTCGGTAAGACCATAACTTAAAATTTTTTTTAGTGATAATTACTATGAAAACAAAAGAATTTAGTTTTAGCTCCAATACCTTTGATTTCATTAAAAGTTATAGTAAGTATGTCGGGCCCTACCTTTTAGTTATTATCGCTCTGTTCATACAATTTTTACAGATTGATTTTAGCTATAAACTGGAGGCTGCTCTTTTATTAGTTTCTGGTTCAGTTGTTTTTATAATACTCACTGGAATATATTTATTCCATAAATATAAAAATATCAAATATATTGTTTCTCCTGATCTAATACAGGTATTTGATCATACTAGAGGAAATGTGATTGATTATCTCTTCAGTGATTTGGAAGAGGTGAAATTCCCCGGGATCAAAGATAAGAAAAAAATGGGCAAGCAGTCATTTTATCTTAAATTTAAGCATAAGAAAAAATTGGTATTTTCCAGTATATTACCCTATTATGGGGAAATTCGAGATTTTATGACTGAGATTTTAGAAGAAAAAGGGTATCAGCTTAGGTAAATAAAGCTATAACGATTAATTTTTCCTAAACTTTTAGTCTCTCCAAAAATAATTATTTAACAGATTGTAACAAACTAGATTTTATTGCGTATAGTCAATTATATGTTATTCAATTTTGCTATGTAAATATAAAGAGGGTAAAGCAATGGCCAAGAAGAAAAGGAAAAAACTATTTTGGATTCTGGGAATAGTTTTAGTAATAATTATTTTAGTAGTGATAATCAGTTTCAGTAAGGGCAATGGTGATGACCAGGTACGATCCGTAACCGTGGAACCTAAGAATATTGTGGATAAAGCACTGGCAGTAGGTACCATAGAACCGGTCAATGAGATTGCAGTTAAATCAAAAATACCGGGAGTGGTAGGGAAAATATTTGTTAATGTGGGGGATTATATTAAAAGTGGTGAACCACTTCTGGAAGTAAAGCCGGATCCAACTCCGGTAGAATTAGTGCAAACCAAACGAGAAGTGGAAAGGCAAAGAATCAAACTTGGAACCGTAAAGCGTGAGATTGATCGAAATGAAGAGCTGAAAGAAAAGAATCTTATTTCAGATCATGAATTTGAGCTATTGAAACAGGATTATGAGGAAACCTTGTTGAATTATAAGGAAGCACAGGAACGACTTGACTTAATAGAAAAGGGGCACGTTACTATTGAAAATAAAAATATTGAATCGGTTATCAAGGCCCCTATTACCGGCTGGGTTCTGGAAAAGATGGTAGATGTGGGCAATCCCATCGTTCCCTTGACTTCATATCAGCCAGGTACTGAATTGATTACCATGGCTGATATGAATGAGTTGATATTCAAAGGAACAGTAGATGAAATTGATGTGGGAAAAATAAAGGAAGGTATGAAAGTTGAGCTTGAAATCGGTGCTTTACCTGGAAAAGAAGTCGTGGGCAAAGTTTCTCTGCTCTCTTTAAAATCAAAAAACGAAGAAAACAGAACAGTGTTTCCCATTGAAGTTACTATTGAGCAAAAAGGAGATGATGATGTGCTTCGAGCGGGTTTTTCTGCCAACGCTCATATTATCATTGAGAAAAGAGACAGTGTTTTAGCTCTTCCGGAGAGGGTGGTTACCTTCCGTAGTGATTCTGCCTTTGTTCGTATACCTTCCGGAGAGGAAAATTCAAAAGAAGTGTATATAGAGACTGGTTTAAGCGATGCCATAAACATTCAAGTGGTTTCGGGCTTAAAAGAAGGTGATAAAGTATTGGAAAAAGAGATTAAAGAGATCGAATAGTTTTTATGAGAATTTTTGAAACAATCAGAGGGTTTATTAATGACCTTTTAGCCCAGAAGCTTCGAACTGTGCTGACCATAAGTGGAGTAACCTGGGGTACGGTTGCCATAATAGTGCTTTTAGCCTTCGGAAATGGTTTTCAGAAACAAACCATGAAAACCATGAATGGGATTGGAGAGAGTATAATTCTTTTGTTCCCCGGACAGACAGCCAAACCTTATAAAGGGTATGGGATTGACCGCAATATATATTTTACAGAGAGGGATGTAGAAATCCTGAGGGAAAAAATCAATCTTATCCAATTTATCAGTCCGGAATATTCAAATTGGAATGCTCCTCTAAGAGTGGAAGACCGGAGGAGAAGTCCAAATGTGACCGGAATAATCCCTGAATACGGGATCATGAGAAATATATTGCCGGCAGAAGGAAGTCGGTTTATTAATGCCAAAGATATGGAGTTTAAAAGAAGAACTGTTTTTCTGGGTAATGATCTGGCCGGATTTCTTTTTCAGGATGAAGATCCGGTGGGGAAATATGTATATATTGCTGATACCCCCTTCCGGATAGTTGGAGTTATGAAAGAGAAAGAACAGGATTCTTCCTATAATTCCAGGGATAAGGATAGAGCCTTCATCCCAGCTGCTACTTTTCAGGCCATGTTCGGTGATAGATATATAAATAATATGGTGATAAAACCGATAAATCCTCAGGTCAATCAGCAGGTTATTGATAGAGTCTATGAAGTACTGGGTAGAAAATACAAGTTTGATCCTTCGGATAAAGAAGCATTATCTATCTGGGATACAAGTGAGTTTCAGAAGATGTTTTTATATATTTTTATCGGATTTCATGTTTTTATGGGAATAATAGGGGCATTTACTCTCACAGTGGGAGGAATTGGCGTAGCTAATATAATGTTTGTGGTAGTACAGGAACGAACCAGAGAAATTGGTATTAAAAGATCAGTAGGAGCAAAGCGCTTTCAGATTATGAGTCAATTTTTCCTGGAAACATTTTTTGTTATTGGCATTGGTGCTTTAATTGGAGTGCTTATTTCTCTTCTGATTTTAGGAGCAATGTCTCTGCTTCCTATAGATGATTTCGTAGGTAGGCCTTCACTTTCATGGTGGGTAGCCTTGGTAGCACTTTCCATTCTTACCGGAATAGGATTTATTGCAGGCTATTTCCCGGCAAAAAAGGCAGCAAATCTGCAAGTCATTAATTGTTTGAGATATTGATATGACTTTTTGGATATTAATAAATGATTTTTTGCATGATTTAAAAACTCAGAAAACCAGAGTTTTCTTAACCACATTCGCTATTACCTGGGGAACCATTTCCATTGTTTTAATGCTGGCTTTTGGCAGAGGGCTCAAGAATCGAATTATGTCCAGTATGCAGAATGCCGGTAATTATATAATCAGAGTGTATGCAGGAGAAACAAGTATAAAGTATCAGGGGCTTCCCATTGGCAGAGACATTGATTTATATAAAGAAGATGTAAATTTAATATGGCAAAGCATTCCCCAGTGTCAGGATGTTTCTCCTACTCATGGACAATGGGGAGTACGATTAAGATATAATAATAAGTCTGTTTCCACCTATTGTGAAGGAGTGTATCCCAATTTTGAATATCTGCGCACCTTTTATCCTAAAGGAGGGGGAAGGTTCCTCAATCAACAGGATATTGCGGATAAAAGACGAGTAGTGTATCTGGGATCGGATATTGTAGAAGAATTAATGGGAAAGCAGGATCCCATTGGTAAACAAATCGAAATGGACGGAGTACCATTTACAGTTATTGGGATTATGCAGAAAAAAATGCAAATGGGAATGAGTAACGGCCCGGATGATGAGAGGGCAATCATCCCTTTTACTACTTTTGAGTCCATTTATCCCCGGCGCAGTCTTCGCATGATCATTATTAAACCAAATAAACTTACTGATTCGGAATTTATAAAATCTGAACTATTCCGGATTCTGGGTAAAAAACACCGGTTTGATCCTAATGATGATAATGCCTTACATTTTTGGGATTTTGTGGCTAATCTTAAAGAAATGAATAAAGTGTTTACTGGTATTGAAATTTTTTTAGGAGTAGTAGGAGCTTTAACCTTAATGGTAGCAGGTATCGGTATTGCTAATATTATGTATGTGGTGGTAAAGGAACGTACCCGGGAGATAGGGATCAAGATTGCAGTGGGCGCTCATGCCAAGCATATTATTTCCCAATTTATTTTTGAGTCCTTGCTTATTGCCATAATCGGCGGTATAGGAGGAGTAGTAATTTCTGCTGTCATTATTAATATTATTAATGCCATACCGGTTGAAAATCAGGGGCTGGCCTTTTTAGGTAAACCGGAAATGTCAAAAACAGTTATGATAATCACTGCTTCAATACTGGGATTTATTGGGATTTTTTCAGGTGTTTTTCCGGCCCGCAAGGCTGCCAGATTGAATCCGGTTGAAGCCTTACGGTATGAATAAATGTTTTTTTACCATGATTACCATGATGTTATAATTTATTAATGGATTTTATAACTTTATAAATAAATAAATAAAGGGTTGGCCTTTTGGACAGCCCTTTTGCTAAATTTTTAAGGTTATAAATTTTTATATATCTTGTAAATTCTGTCTATAAATATACCAACTATTCTTAATATTTAAAAGCGATACCGGAAAGCAAGCCGGGGCTGAAATCTTTCCTGGGGTTTATAGCATCCCAACTCTTCATCCCAGGTAAAATTCCATATGTAATCAAGATATAAGAGCAAGAAGGGATTGATTCTATAGCCGCAACCAATCCGGGCCACGGATCGGTAATCCAGGGTGGTAATATCTTTGAACTTCCCAATTCCTCTTTTATCATAGGATGCTTCCAGAGACAAGGCAGTGATTTTAGGTGATAAAATGGCGCCGAAATGAAGCATGCCGCTGTTAGCCTCACCATCAATTTTCTGGTAATATCCGACTCCTTTGATTATATTAAGCACATTGGCGGAAAGTCCCATGAACCAGCCGGATCTGCTTTTATTCATCATAGGCAGTAAATCTTGTTGTCCGATCGTCTGTGCGGCTAATATGGGTTGATACTTTTCCGGGATTCCCAGAGAATCCCCGCCCTGGGAATAATAGAAATCAATTAATTCAGCTATAGTAGTGTTTCTCAAGATTTCATAAAAGGGACCGAAATAGCCGGGAATGAACTCTTTGCCCAGAAATCTTTTTTCAATAGTGAATCTGCACTCGAGGAAATTTCTAATGGGTACAAAGTCGGTTTGCAAGCCGACGGTTTGTCCTGATCCATATTTTATAATCTGGGCATGATCAGTATAGAGCATTAATTGAAACAGGGTGGATTTGATTAAAGGCAGTTCAATATCAGCTCCCCATATTGCTACTGCGTCATGGGATGCCCGAGACGAATCCGGATCAATATCGGTTATATAACTGAGGCCAAGGGCTATATTTTTTAATACCGGGATATCGCTATTATAAAGAGGGCGATAATAAACTCGGCCACCCAGAACTTCCAGTCTTACCAGATTATTGGTTAGCGATTCGAATCCAAATTTACCCAGGTCTGCATCAAAAAGCAATCCCAATTTTCTTTTATCATAGTCAATCTGATTATTGTAATAATTTAAAATAAATCCATGCCCAATGGTGGCCGCGTCCAGGGCTCCGATTTTAGTATAGAAAGGATCATTTTTATGACCATAGCGAAGGTAACGGATTATTCGTAAAAAATCTTGGGAAGAATCCCAGTCTTGAGAACGCAGTTTGCCGGTTTCCTGGTCATACAGCAGATTCACTCCTAATCCAATCCCAAATTTCCCCAAACTAATATCAGGTTGGAAACTGATGGTGTAATAGGAGTGATTATCTATCCAGGACATTCCAATACCACCGTCCAGTTCAGAAGCATCTTCATAATAAGGATATCCAGACCATTGGGAAAAACAATTTATACTTATGAGAAAAGTTAACAAAAATATCAATTTTTTCATGGGATGTCTCCTTTTTTATTAAATATAGATATGCTGGATACTTTTATTACTTATTTGCTAATATAAATATTTAGTATACTTATGTCAAGTAAGAATTAATTTTAAATTTGAATGAAATATTTTTTTTTGTATTTTAATAAAGTAACCTATGGTTGGGGGTTCTGGGGCAATTGTTTACCTAAAAAAAGGTGGTTAAGATATCGGTTCCGATCTCATAGGGATGCCGGATAAGAAATTGAAGGTGAGTAATAGTAAAAATAAGCAGTTTTCTGATTAATAATATTATTATTTTTGATCTTACCCTTTATCCTAAAAGGGGGATATAATGAAGGTAGTGAGTGAACAGCATAAAAGTTGGTTAAAGACACGATGGGGGAGAAATTTAATTAATAACATTGTGTATAACTTAAATAAAGGTAAGGAGATTTCTGGACTATTAAAAGAAGTACCGCAGAATGAAGAAATTTCTCCCAGAGAAGAATTCATCGATTTACGGGGGATTGATTTTTCCCACCAGAACCTTCGTGGTCCCTGGACAGTACATAATGGTCAACGGTATAGGAAAGGAATTTGTCTAAAAAAGGCAGATTTCTCCTATGCAAACCTGGCCTGGGTAATACTCCCCCGGGCAGATCTGAGAGGATCGATGTTCATTGAAACCGACTTGAGTAATGCGGAGTTGATTTATTCTGATTTTTCTTACACTGATTTAAGCGGAGCCAACCTGAAAGAGGCATGGCTTTTGGATACAAAATTTTATGAATCAAAAGTGTCAGAAAATCAGTTAAAGAACAGAATGAATATAAAACAAATGGATTTTGATTATCATGCCTATGAAATGTAATGGGGAGTTAGTATTAAAATACCGAGGTAATTATGAGTGAAAGCGTTACACAGTATAAAGTTCTTGCAGCTATAAAAAACAGACGGTCAATCAGAAAATATAAGAACCGGAAGGTAGAAGAGGAGAAATTGAAGCAGATTTTGGAATCGGCCCGCCTGGCACCATCAGCAAAAAATATGCAAGATTGGCGATTTGTGGTGGTCAGGGATAAGGAATTACGTCAAGCTCTGGCTGCTGCTGCCGGAAATCAAACCTTTGTGGGAGAAGCTCCAGTGGTGATTGTCTGTTGTACTGTAATGCCGGAATATGTTTTAAGTTGTGGTCAGCCCGCTGGTGTGATAAACGGAGCTATTGCCCTTGATCATATGACCTTGGCAGCTCAGGCTTTGGGATTGGGTACCTGCTGGATTGGTGCGTTCGATCCCGTTAAAGTTCGTAAAATTTGTAACATACCGGAAAGTGTAGGGATTGTGGAATTATTGACCCTGGGATATGCTGCCGAAACACCCGGCAGAAGGCAGAGAAAAAATAGTAATGAAATTATTTTTTATGATAAATGGATATAAAGGAGATAATGATGCCAACCTATGAATTTAAATGCAAAAAATGTAAAAAAAAATTTGAGATTTTTACCTCCATATCCAAAAAGGGTGAGGTAACTTGTCCTGAATGCGGGGGAAATGATATCCAGGAGGTTTTTGGTGCTTTTTTTGTGGGAGGTGATGTTTCCAAAAAAGGTGCTGGTCAGGGATCAAGCTGTGATGGAACCTGCGGTACCTGCGGCAGCAGTTGTGGATAATACCAGGAATTAAATAAGAAAATTTCATCCCTGAATTGGGTGAAATACAGATGTATTGATATGGGTATTTAATTTTAATATTCTAAAATATAACTCATAATATACGGAGAAATGATGAAGCAAGCACTGATAACTAGCTTTATACTTTTTTTTCTATCGGTATCTCTTGGCTTTAATTTTATTCAAGAAAATAATCAGATTAAAACTCAAGTACAAAAAGGAAATATAACCATCCAGGTTTTTGGATTTGAGAATAATAAGGGGAAAGCACGATTACTGCTTTTTACAGAAAAAATGAAAAAATACTTTCCCTCGGAACAAGACAGTGCCTTTATTAGACGTATTCTTCCTATTGAGGATAACAAGGTGGCGTTTAAGTTAGACAGCATACCCTATGGTGATTATGCCATCAGTGTACACCACGATGAGAATAATGATGATAAGGTCAATTCCAACTGGCTGGGAATTCCCAAGGAAGGCCTCGGTGCTTCCAATGATGCCAAAGGTTACTTTGGCCCTCCTTCTTTTGAGAAAGCAAAGATTACTTTAAATAAACCAGAGATGTCAATTAAGATAAATATGGTTAATTAAAATTTTATCCATTCTGAGTTGTCTAAGAGAAAATTTAATGCAGAGTATACAAAGAGTCATAGAGTTAGTAAAGTAATAAATTTATAATTGTTAATTCTTTATAATCCTTAGATTCTTCTCTGTGATTTCTGCTTTAAAAAAATTTTTATAACCAGTTGTCGGCCTTGAGTATAAAGAATATGGAAAGTAAAAAAATAAATACACTCCTTAATAAGCAGAAAGATTTTTTTAATACTGGTAAAACCCGGGATGTTTCCTTCCGATTACATATTTTAAAAAAGCTGTATGATATTATCGAAGGACATGAAAGTGAGATAATGACGGCTCTATATAAGGATCTTAAAAAAGGGGAAACCGAATCCTTTACCAGTGAAATTGTTTATGTGGAGAGAGAGATACAGTATATTATAAAATATCTACATAAATGGAATAGACTCCAGAAAGTCAGTACTCCTTTAATTAACAAGCCCGGAAAAAGTTATATTCAACATGATCCCTATGGTATTGCCTTAATAATCAGCCCCTGGAACTATCCTTTTGGATTATTGTTTACTCCGCTTGTCGGTGCAATCGCAGCAGGAAATTGTATTATTGCCAAGCCTTCCGAGATAGCCGAACACACTTCTCACTTGGTTGCCTGGCTGATTCAAAAAAATTTTCCGGAAGAATATATGGCTGTGGTTCAGGGTGGGCCTCAATTGACTCAAAAATTAATAAATAAAAATATTGATTATATTTTTTTTACTGGTAGTTCGCGGGTGGGAAAACTAATAATGCAGCAAGCGGGTAAATATTTGATCCCAGTAACCCTGGAACTGGGTGGTAAGAATCCATGTATAGTAGATTATGATATTGATATAGAGGTTGTTGTGAGAAGAATTGTTTGGGGTAAATTTTTTAATGCCGGTCAAACCTGTATTGCTCCTGATTATCTATTGGTTCATAGTAAAATTAAAGATATATTTCTGGAAAGATTAATTGCTACGATTAATGAATTTTATAATGGAAACATTAAAGAAAATACAGATTACACTCATATAATAAATAAAAAGCATTTTACCCGTTTATCAGATTTGCTAAAAGGAGTTAATATCGTCACCGGAGGAGAAAAAGATAGTGATGAGTTATTTATTTCCCCTACCGTGGTAATTGAGCCGAAGCATGATTCCCTCTTGATGCAGGAAGAAATATTCGGCCCTATTCTTCCCGTCCTTTTTTATGACCAACTAAATACAGAAATTATGAAACTGCAAAAAAGACCTAAACCTTTAATACTTTACTTTTTCTCCAGAGATAAGAAAAAACAGAATACTGTCTTAATGCATACTTCCTCAGGTTCAGTTTGCCTAAACAGTATTATTCATTCTCTCATGTCCCATACTTTGCCCTTTGGCGGAATTGGAAAAAGCGGTATGGGGCAGTATCATGGAAAAACGAGTTTTACTACCTTTAGTCATAAAAAATCAGTGTTAAAGAAATTCTTTTTTGCAGATATGTCCCTGTTTTACCCACCCTATAAAGGTTCCTTAAAAATGATAAAAAAAGTATTTAAATTATTGTATTGATAGTTAATAGATATTAGTAATCATAAAAAATTGGAGTATTCAATGGATGATCCCTTAAAAGGTAGAGGTAAAAAGGTTATTATTATTGGGGCTGGATTGGGTGGAATTTCAGCAGCAATCATGTTAAGAATAAATGGATATGAAGTGTTGGTTTTTGATAAAAACGAAAAAATCGGGGGAAAATTAAATTATGTAAAGGAAAAGGGGTACAGCTTTGATCTGGGGCCTTCCATATTAACTCTACCTCAGTATTTTCGAAAACTATTTAAAGTTGCTGGTAAAAATATGGAAGATTATATAACCATCCAAAAAGTAAGGCCACACTGGAGAAATTTTTTTGAAGACGGAACGGTTATTGATCTTGATCCTGATATGCAAGTTATGAAAAAAGAACTGGCTAAACTTGATAGTCAATCATTCTCAGAGTTTCAAAAATTTCTTGATTACTCCAACCAGCAATATGATATTATTGAAAGGGGGTATTTTAACCAGGGACTCGATAACACCATTGATTTTATTAAATTCTATGATTTTCCCACTGTATTTAAAATTGATTTTTTACGAACCATGCATAAAGGAGTCAGTAAATATATAAAAAATCATTATCTTGTTGATATCCTGGATTTTTTCATAAAATATGTTGGATCATCTGCCTATAATGCTCCTGGATTTATGAACCTTATGCCTACCATACAATTTAAATATGATTTATGGTACGCATCGGGTGGAATGTATAATATTGCCCGGGGTTTTGACAAATATATGAAGGAACTGGGGATCGAAGTTAATCTGAACAGGGCAGTAACAAGAATAATCACCAGCAGGAACCGGGTAACTGCAGTAGAAGTTGACCATAAAATTTATCCGGCTGATATTATCATATCCAATATGGAAGGAATTCCCACCTATAAACACCTGCTTGAGGAAGATGAAAAATTCCTAAAAAAACTAAGGAAATACGAGCCTGCCTGTTCAGGACTGGTTATGGATATTGGTCTTGACCTTCAATATCCTCAACTTGCACATCATAATTTTTTATTTTCAGGGAACCAGAAAGAACATTTTAATTCTGTTTTCAAGAAAAAAGTACTGCCCCAAGATCCCACCCTTTATCTGGTGGATGCCTCAAAAACTGATCCTTCGGTTGCCCCTGAAAATTGTTCCGGTCTCAAGGTTCTGCCCCATATTCCCTATATAAATAAATCCAATCCACTTACCAGAGAAGAGTATATGCAGTATAAGGAACTCATTTATGATAAGCTGGAACGATTTGGCTTAATAGATATTCGTCGACATATAGTATATGAGCATATACTTACACCTTTGGATATTGAACGAATGTACTATTCCCATAAAGGATCGATATACGGAGTTGTGTCTGATTTAAAAAAGAATTTTGCTTTTAAATTTCCCAAGAAAAGCAAAAAATATGGTAATCTCTATTTTACCGGTGGTACGGTGAATCCGGGCGGCGGGATGCCTATGGTGCTGTTATGCGGACAGAATGTTTGTAAAAAAATACTGGAAGATGAAGAATAGTAATGGACATTAATGCATTAATTTTATTTTTAGTTACTATACTAGGCTGGCTATGCGGTTTTTTCTTTTTATTCCGAATTCCTGTATGTGGATTACATTCAATAAAAAAAAGATATCCCAGTGTTTCCCTGATAATTCCAGCCAGGAACGAAGAACATAATATTGGATATTTACTTGATTCTCTCCAGAAGCAGCAGTTTAAGGCAATGCAGATTATCGTGGTAAATGACGGATCTACTGATCGCACGGATAAAATAAGCAGGGAAATGGGAGCCACTGTAATAGAATCCCAGCCTTTGCCGGTAGGATGGCTAGGAAAGCCCTGGGCCTGCTATCAGGGAGCCCGGAAGGCTGAGGGTGATGTATTTATATTTCTGGATGCTGATACCACCCTGGAGGAAAAGGGTCTGCAGAAGATTATTGATACCTATGTGAAGGAGGTTAGTAACCTTAAAGCCGACGGTAGAGTGGTGTTGTCTATTGCTCCTTATCACAGAGTAAAAAAATTATATGAAGAGTTTTCTGCGTTGTTTAATATAGTAATGCTCGGTTCCATGAACGCCTTTACTCCTATTAAACGTATAAAAACCACTGGTCTGTTTGGCCCCTGTCTGGTTGTTCATCGGGATGAATACCATAGAATCAATGGACATGATGCAGTTAAAAATCGTATTTTGGAGAATGTTTTTATGGCAGTAAAATTCAGGGAAAACAATATCCCTCTTAAGTGTTTCGGGGGGAGAGGTACCCTTTCCTATCGTATGTATCCTAAAGGATTTAATGAACTTATTAATGGCTGGAGTAAAGCCTTTGCCTCAGGTTTCAACCAAACTTCATTATCAGCTCTGCTTTTGATTATTTTCTGGATTTCAGGAGGATTTATAGTATCAATTTCTTTATTCAACAGTATTATCGAAAGCAGAGAAATTTTCTTTTGGATGCTATTATATCTCGGATTCTTTCTGCAAATATATTGGATGCTGAGAAGAATCGGCAATTTCAAAATTATAACCGCTTTGCTTTTCCCTTTTTACTTGTTGTTTTATTGTATTGTTTTTTTCCGTTCCTTGATTTTTCAACTCCGAGGAAAAAACATACAATGGAAGTCAAGATCAGTAAAAACATAAAGGATTGGATATGCTGATTGAATTACCCGTACACTGGATTATTATTATTGATGTTATAGTATGGTTTATTGTTCATATGTCGGTTTCTTATTTGATTACCCTGGTTCCTAAACAATATATTAATATTGATGCCTGGATATACCGGGAAAGAAAATGGGAAGATCAGGGTAAGCTATACGAAAAGATTTTAAAAATAAAAAAATGGAAAGATATGCTCCCAGATGGCGCGGCTCTGTTCAGGAAAGGATTCCGTAAAAAAAGATTAACTTCTGTTAATAAAGAATATTTGCATCAATTCATACTTGAAGTGTGCAGAGCAGAATCAGCTCACTGGATTGTTATTTTATTTTCACCCTTATTTTTTCTCTGGAACTACTGGTGGGCAGGTATTATAATGATTTTGTATGCCCTGATGGTCAATATTCCCTGTATTTTGGCTCAGAGGTATAACAGAATACGATTCAAGAGAATTTTAAATAAAATGTCTACTGCTTAATTTTTATTTGTCCGTTGTTAAAGATGCTATTTACCTATGGAGTACAGGAGGAGAGCCAGGCATACACCCGGATTTACACAGATAATTTTCAGAGACAATGAATTTTAATTTGATATTGATTTTTTAATCTGGGATAATTAGTGCAAATCAGTGGTAAAAAAGTTATTTTTATGTGAGTGAGATAAAATAATTCGCTAATTATACATAGATGGTGATTTTATTTACTATAATCATTAAAAAAACAGGGAGACAACCTTTATGAAAGTTTTATTTATAGGAGGTACTGGTATCATCAGTTCAGCCTGTACCCGATTGGCAGTGGATGGAGGTATGGATTTATATCTTTTGAATCGCGGTAAAACGGCCAGGCCTGTTCCCGATGAAGCTACTGTATTGAAAGCTGATATTCGAGATAAGACTTCGGTCAGAACAGCACTCAGGGACTTGAAATTCGATGTGGTGGTAAATTGGATTGCTTTCACTCCCCAACACATTGAAACCGATTTGGAACTTTTCCGGGATCGGACAGAGCAGTATATTTTTATCAGCTCTGCCTCAGCCTATCAAACTCCTCCTCAGAATCTTCCTGTTACCGAATCCACTCCCCTCTGTAATCCTTATTGGCAATATTCACGGGATAAAATCGCCTGCGAACAGCGGTTAAGGCAGGCTTATCGTGAGGAACAATTTCCGGTGACCATAGTTCGGCCATCCCATACCTATGATTGTACCCTGCTTCCCATGCACAACCAATACACAGTGGTGGATCGCATGCGCCAGGGCAGGAAAGTAATAGTACATGGGGATGGGACCTCGTTATGGGTTTTAACCCATCATCGTGATTTTGCTAAGGGATTTCTGGGACTGGTAGGTAATAATCATGCTGTTGGAGATACATTCCATATCACTTCGGATGAACTATTAACCTGGAATCAGATTTTTACCATTATAGCGGAGGCTGCAGGCGCTGAACCCCAGATTGTGCATATCCCTTCCGATTTCATTGCTTCTTTTGATCCCGAATGGGGTGCCAGTCTGCTGGGAGATAAAACGCATAGCATGATTTTCGACAATACCAAGATAAAGCGACTGGTACCGGAGTATAGCGCCATCATCCCTTTTGTCAGGGGAGCTGAGGAGATAATCAGTTGGTACGATGCTGATCCCTCCCGCCAAGTTGGGGATGAAAAGATAAATAAAAAAATGGATAAAATAATAGCTTCCTATGAGGCAGCCTTTCCCTCCTAATAAAAGAGTAAAAGAAATAATTAACCTGCAGGTACTGAAGCAATTTTTTTGATAATCAGATCAGGTCATCATTTTATCCACATAGGAATCATCTTTATACCAGGCCTTTAATAAAGGTTCCTCAATATTTTGAAAAAGATAAATTAAAGATGCAACATAGATAATTTTTATACCTTTGCGGGAGAAGACAAAAAGCTGTTGACAGGCCAGGAGCAACAGGATTGTTATCCAGGAATGTATATTCAAAGGTGAACAGAGAAGCAGATAAAATGCATATAAAATAATTCCCAGGAAGACAATAAGATAGAAAAGTCTGAGAGCCTTGGACAGATTTTGGGCCACAAATTTCCAAGTGGAAAGGTTGGCTGGAATAACTTTTTTTTTATTTTCCGATATAAGGGCAACTTTGGTATAATCAAAAACCATTTTAATAAAAAGAAACAGAACCGCCAAGATAATTAAATTCAAAAAGAATAGGGTGATAATAAGAGGTTCTGAATTTCCGGATATGAGAGTGAAAATTTTTCCCAGCAGTGAATGCAGGATTAGGGCTAGGAGATAGAAAGGCAATGACCAGAGAAAGAGTCTAAATAATGGACCTACAAAACGAACAGCAGAGTGAAAGAAAAATGTACCTTCAAAATCCTTTTTCCCCAGAAGGCAACTGATAATACCTGCATTAAAAAATATGGTCAATCCTAAATAAAAAAATCCGGCAATCAATAAAATCTGCTTCTGCAGAGTAATAGTCTCTGCTTTATGCACCAAAAATTCAATGATGCTATTGGTACCCCGTCCCTGCAGAATTTCATTTGCAGCCAGACTGTGTGAGAACATGTGATTGAATTGATACTTTACAGGATTAATTAGAACCAGGGCAAGAATAAACTCCACCAGAAAAAGAAATAGCCATAATCTTTTATTATGAAATAGAATTTTGATACTTTTAATGAATATTTTCCATGCACTCATTTTAAAATATCCTCCTGTTTATCAACTGAAAATAGTAAAAAATTCCAGTATTGTTTCAAACCACCAGAGAAGTTTTGCAGAGATTCCCATCCCTAATTTATTGTTTTCTTTCAAGGTTTTACTATTATTGGCAAAATTGCTGTCAATAAGTATTTTTTGATCAGGATCCACAACTGCACAGGTCAATTTTGAAGGTTTATAAAACTCATATTCTACCCAACGTTCACTTCCATCCCATTTTTCCCTCAGTGAATCACCATTTGAAAATACCAAAAGAATTTCAACCGGCATTATAACTTCACCACTGCGGTTTACCTTTACCACTGTGTGATATAGATTCAAAGTATCTTCATCTGTTTTTTTCTCCGGGAATAATTTTTTTTCTCCAACACTATCAAAAATACCTGTTTTGATTTTTTCCCTTCGGGAAGAAATGGAAGCAACCCGGTAGTCCAGTTCATCGGAACCCCTGAGAAGCTGTTGAAAAAACCAGGTATAGTCCTGTTGGGTGATATCATTAACCAGAGCAATAAAATCATCAGTTTGGGGATGTTTGAATTTCCAGCGCTCAAAGTATGTTTTCATAATTTTATTCATAGTATCTTCACCAACTATATTTTCCAGGGTAAGCAGCATGAGAGCTGGTTTGGCATAGGAGAAGGTGGCATAACCACCTCCAATAAATTCCCAGGAATTTTTCAGGGTTTTATCCAGGTCAGGTATGCTGATGTAACTGGAGCGGTTGAAAGGGATTTCCCCGATTTTTATTCCGGCAAAATTGATAAGGGAGGTTTCTTTGCCGTAATAGGTATTCATTATTTTAATTTCAGTATAGGTATTTATTCCTTCATCAAGCCAGGCCTCTTCAAATTCATTATTGCCGATCATGCCATACCAGTAGTTATGGGTAAATTCATGGATGGTTACCATTTCGAGTAATTTTATCACAGAGGGGAGGCCCCAGAAAGCTCCTCCAGTAATAAAGGTGGGATATTCCATTCCTCCGACATACATACATTTGGTAGGGGGGTGCACAATAGTAATCCGGGGGTAGGGGTATTCTCCCACCCAATTAGTCATGAAATCAAGGGCATTCTTAATCGCGGTTAGGGTCCGGGGTACAGCTTTTTTATGATCTTTTTCATAAAAAACAGCAATCTCAATGTCTCGATAGGTTTCTTTTGCCACCAGGTATTCCGGCCAGGCTGTCCAGGCAAAATCATGGACATCCTCTGCATGAAAGGAGACAATTTTCCTGTCGTCTTTTACCTGTTGATTGTGAAGGATGCCAGTAGCTCCTATTATATATTGTTTGGGAAGAGTAATTTCCACATTATACACTCCATAATCCGCGAAGAATTCTGAATGGGCGTGATATTGATGACAATTCCATCCTCTTTCAGTATACACACCGATTTTGGGGAACCACTGGGCAGCAAAAAAGAAGTCTTTATAATAGCCATTACGTCGGTAGAGTAGGGGTAGCTGGGTGGTAAAGTTTATGGTAATTTCAACTTCTCGTCCCGGCCATACTGGTCTGTTCAAATCTACTTTAATTACAGTTTGATCGAAGGCATTACTATCGTCGGGCTGGATAAATGTTATTCTATCCTTTAAGTCTTGGTTGTTAATCTCAAAAGAATTTATATCCACCCATCCCCAGCCTTTTTTCTTTCGAAGCCTGGAAGCACTGCCCCCGCTTTCTATAATAAAAGTTGATTTATTATTTTTAAAGGCATTCATATAAAGATGAAATTGCAGTTCATGTGCCGCTTGGCTGGATATGTTCCGCCAGCGTAAAACTTCGGTCCCTTTAATCTGTTTTACTTCGGTATCGAGAGTCACCTTGATGTCATAATTTGCATTTCGGGGACTTAAGGGTTTTTCAAAGATAATTTGACTCTGCGATGGACAAAACGACAATAATACTAAGAGAACAAGAGTATAATGATTTTTTTTCATAATACTACTCCTTTTTTATCCCTTCAATTTTACTCAGGACATGCTTATATTTTTATTATTTATTCCATCTGAATGATTTGTGATGTTTTCTGGCTGATTATTTTGTAACGATTCGTAATTATTTTAATTACGGAATTTTTTGAGTAAAGGTTCACTGACTATATAGAGAATACTTCGTAGGGCAGCAGTATAGATTAATAGTAATCCCATAATGTGTATCAAAAATTTTTGTCCGGGGTTTTGGGAATATTTTAAAAAATATCTGTAGAAACCCTGATGGGATTTCCAAATCATAGGAATTCTGTTTTTATAAATACTTGATCCTTTGTAATGAAGGGCTTGTGCCCGGGGTAAATAAAATATTTTATATCCCTTTTCAAGAAATCGCCGGCACCAGTCAACATCATTAAAAAAGATGGGGAATTTTTCGTCCATTAATCCAATGTGTTCAAAAGCGCTGCGATGAGTCATAATACAGGAGGCTTCCGGTTGTTCAACTTCCTTTGCTGAAGTAGGCGACAGGTTGACTTTTTTCCAGTGCGGAATAATTTTATGCGGAAACAGAGTGGGGAGGCCGGTTAATTCCAGGATTACATCACTTAGGGTGGGAAGGCAACGGCAGGAGGAATGGATACTACCCTGAGTGCTTATTAATCGGGGAGCCACTAATCCGGTTTCAGGATGATTTTTTAAAAAATCGGCTAAATATTCCATAGTTTTTTCCCTTATCCGGCAATCCGGTCCCAACAGACATATGAAATCACCCCTACATTTTTTCAATCCCTGATTAACTGCCTGAGCAAATCCCCGGTTGGTTTTATTTTTAATAAGGGTAAGATGCAGAGGTGCAGTTATTTGGGGATTTTTTTTTATTTTGTGAAGGGTATGATCGTGAGAATTATTATCGATAATAATAACTTCACTGGTCAAAGTATTCTTTTTCAATGAAGATAAACATTCTGTAATATGTTCTTCATTATTGAATGTAACAATAATAATGGATAATGGATATTTTTTCATTCCACCGTTTTTTAACGGATTAAGAAAGATCCTTAGGTTTTTTCCTCAAGTTCCTTGATTTTTTTTGCGTATTCTTTATTGTCAGGGTTTTTTTCCAGAAGTTTTTTATACACATCAAGTGCTTTGCTATATTGCCCCTGGGCAGTGTATATTTCTCCCAGGGTAGGAGTGATTAAAGTATCTTCTGGTGGGGATGTTTCTCTTTTGGTTTTTTCTTCTTGTTCAGGGGAATCTGTGGTTGGTTGCTCCGGTTCTTCCACTTCTTCTACTTCAGGTTCTTTCGGTTCCTCCTTTTTTTCTACTTCTTCTTTTGCCTCTCTTTTTCCCTGTTCCTGCTGGTCAGAAATATCTTGAGTGGATAATGTTTGATCCGAGGTTACAAGGGATTCTTCGCTTTCTTCAGTAAGTTTTTCCTGCTCTTCTGGAAGAGATTCAGTCTCATCTTCTTCTTCCTCTTCTAGTAAAAATTCAGATTGTTCTGGTTCTGATTCCGGGATCTCCAGGGGCGATTCCGTTAACTCTTGGGAATTAGATTCAGTTTCAAATTCAGTTTCAGGTTCCTCAACGATTGATTCAAAATCTTCCTGCTTTTCCGAAGGAATGTTCTTTTCAGAAAGAGTATCCTCGGATAGGGTATACATTTCTTCCTGAGATGGTTCTTCCATCTTATCTTGACCAGAGGATTTGGTTTCTTGCCCCTCTTCCGGTTCTTTTTGTTTGCGGCTGGTTTCTTCTGCCAGTTCATCCGGCAGCATCCAGTCATCGGAACTTTCTTCCTCTGAAACGGATTCCGGGGATTCTTTTGCTTCTTTTTGTTTTTTTGTTTCAGGAGGCTTTTCAGCTGATATGATTTCAGAATCATCATCCGGTAACTGAAATTCCAATTCCTCTATTTCGCTGCTTTTGCTTTCTTCCTCTGCAGTATCATCCTGCGTAGTAACTTCTTCCAGTTCTATATTCTTAGCTGATGTTTTCTCTGAAATATTTTCTTCATCAAATACTTTACGTAATTCCTGGTCAATTGCTGAGGATTCCATTCCCTTTTCTTCCGGTTGCTCTTCAGGTTCAGGGATGTCTTCATTGGTAGGGAAAGCTTCCTCAGAAAAAGCCGATTCATCAGTACTTTCTTCGATGGAAAATGTTTCCAACATCTGGGCAGCTTCCTGTTCCAGAGGATCTAGTTGTAAAATATCCTTGTAGTGGTTAATTGCTTTGTTCTCCCATCCAATCTTGGCCATCATATCGCCCAGATGTTTATGGGCAGAGAGAAAATAACGGTCATGAGAAATTACTTTTTTAAATTGAGTTTCAGCTTTTTCATGATCACCCATGGTAAGATATATCTTGGCCAGAATGTAGTCACCGGTAATATAATCCGGATTATTTTCAATACCGCGGGTACATAATTCTAACGCTTCCTTAATTCTCTTTTGCTTCAGATAAAAATCAGCAAGCCGAGCGAACAGAATCGATTTTGGATTCTTTTCCAGCTTTTTTCTCAGAAAATTTATGGTTTCTTCACGAGTCATGGTTGTGGTTTTTTTTTGAGATTATAATAAGTAAATTAATAAAAAAATCATCTAAAATCAAGCAGTTTTGTTAAGAAGAAAAGAGGATGGATTACTTTATCGAACCGTGTTTGCTTTTTGGGGGTATTATACAATAGTATACTGAACCATAAAATATTAGCACTGCTGGATTTTTTCCTTTAAGATGGTAATAAAATGCTGAACTCGTAATAAATAACTTTTATATTGATTAAAATCTCCCGGTTCAAAAATAAATTTTCCCATCTCATAAACAAATCTTCCCGGTTTTCCCTCAATATACATAAGATGTTCTGTGGATTGGGCAAACAGAGACTGTAATTCATTTATCAAAAATTTTCCCTTTTCTGTTTCAAAAAAATCAATATCCATGGAATAAAAATTACCGGTTTCACATATTTTTTTGGTTAAAAAAAGTAGTTCATCCGGTGGCCTTCCCCACCCTTTTAAGCGGGTGCCACTGGCAAATTCTTTATGTTTGAGTTTTTTATGACCAAAATAGGAGCCTCCAATTTTGACTATTCTCCATTCCCATTTTATATTTTTATATTCCTGCACTATTAAGTGATGTTTTTGTATGGTTCCCAGGGCAGGAAATTTAAGTAATTTGCCTGATTTTTGAGGAGTGTACCCCAGGGCCAGTTTGTCATTCCCCACACTGAAAGTAAGATGGGCAATTATGTTTGCCGTTAGTTTTGTTTTAATAATTTTAACTCCTTTTGCCGATGACCCGGTATTTATTTTAATCACAAAAGGCAATTTTGTTGTTTTTAAAAATTGAAAAAAATCTTCTTTTCGATAAAAGACTTGGGTTTTTGCGTGAGGGAAATTATGGAAATCCAGCCAATAGGAGGTAAAACGTTTATTTTCGTAAATGAGCAGTTCTAAATAGCTTGGATATATAGGTTTTTTGAGAATTTTGTGTACAAAAAAAAGTCTTTCATCAAATAATCTGTTTCTTTCTTCAAATTTGGAAGGAGGCCGGCAGAGAAATCCGTCACAATCGGATTTTCTTACCAGGGATAGCCAGTCCGGAGAGATTAAATCAATGATTTCGTACTCTATTCCTATATGCTCACAGGCTTCAATATAGTATTTATGTAAATTTCTAAAAGCTGTAAATATTCCTAATTTCATATATTTTTTTTCTTTATTTCACCAAGAATTATGTTCGCGATTCTTTCACCTGCACTTCCGTCCAAGGTATCAAACATTATTTTATTATATTTTTTTCTTTGAGTAGTATGCTTATTGGGATGAGCGACTGCTTTTTTCAAAGCCTCTACTACCTGTTCAAAGGTATCTACCCGAAAGGATATTTTCTCCAGCATAGAAATAATTTCCGGAGAAATTCTCTTACCCTCATATATTTTAAAGGTTATAAGAGGTTTGTCCAAAGCGCAGAATTCGGCAATAATTGAACTCATGTCAGCTACCATCACATCACTTATCATCAAGTAGGGTAAGATATCTCTGGTTTCAATAAAGTGAACATGGGGATTATTTCTAAGAATAAGATAATATTTTTCCGATACCCAGGGATGCAGCGTGGCCAGGATATTATAATCATCTTTCAGTTCATTCAGTCTTTCCGCCCATTTTTCTACTCTGGACATGCGGGAGTTTTCCCAGGTTGCAGTGAAAATAACGGTTGGTTTATTATTATCAAAATCAAGTTTCTTTTTTAATTGGGATAAATGGGATGAGGGAATGGCACCGTTAAAAGCGTCATCAATTTTAGGAAATCCTGCCGGTACCGCGGAAACAATCCCCCGTACCCTGGCCAATAAGGCTTCCTGTTTAGATGTCACAAAATATGTATCAAAAGCATTATATCGTTTGGGTGTGACAAAATTTTTAAAATGATAGGCCCCGTGACGCATTCCGAATTTTAATATTTTTTTTTCTGGGAATTTGCGGGCCGTATGTCGGTTCATAATTAACACATCAGGAAAGGATGGATAAAGTGAACTTTCCAAGTCAAACATATTCTTTAAATTTTTTTTTACTTTTCTGTTTTTAGCAATTACTTTAACTTCAGGAAGGAATTTGTGTACATTTTTAAAAGCAGCATAGTCTATGGTCGTTCCGCAGTAAAAAATAATTTTTCTATTTTTTTTAAATAGTATACGATAAAATTTGCACAGGTGCCAAAACAGGCGGTAAGGAATATATAAAAAATATTGAGAATAATTCATGAATTATTTTTATTGAAACTCCTCTTAATTTGGGTGGTAGAAATATCTTTGGTCCTTTTCAAATAAACTACCTGGCAATAATCTTTGAGAAAATCAAACTTACCTTCCCAGTCATTACCCATGACAAAGATATCAATATTATATTTCTTTATATCTTCAATTTTTTGTTCCCAGCATGTTTCCGGGATTACTTCATCCACGTACTTTATTGCTTGTACAATGGCAGCTCTATGTTCATAAGAGTAGACACATTCTTTCCCTTTAACCGCATTAAATTCATCAGTTGAAACTGCAACGGTAAGATGATCTCCACATTCTTTTGCTCTTTTCAGTATTCGCAGGTGTCCGTAATGGAAAAGATCAAATGTACCATAGGTTAACACTTTTTTCATAGTTTAATACCACCCTGTATGTTGTTTATTTCTTTTTTTTCTTTGTTTTTCTCTCCTCTGGCGGTCTGGTTTTCCATCGTCTGTGCATCCAGAACCAGTGATCGGGATTTTTACGAATGGATTTTTCCAAAAGATTCAGGTGAGCTTGAGTGACTTTTCGAATGTTTTCATTGGTTAAGGTAGTGATATTTTCAAAGGTGAGTAATTCAATTTTAATTTTATATCCACCTTTAGGGAGGAAAGTAGTAGATGCATATATAATGGGCGCTCCTGTTTTAATGGCAAATACTGCCGGTCCCTGATGCGCGGATGCCTTTCTACCCAAGAAATCAATAAAGATTCCTTCTTTTCCTGCATTTTGGTCTGCCAGAAGGGCTACCATGCCATTATTTCTCAAGGTACGGATTACTCCTCTTACTGCTATTCCCATATGAATGATATGTATCCCCATCATCTTCCGATATTCATTCATTATATCATCAATATATTTGTTATGCTGTTTGCCTACCAGATAGGAGATGGGGTTTCCCATGAGAGCAAGGGCTGCCCCCATAAGCTCCCAGCTTCCAAAATGTCCGGCCACCATCACCGCTCCTTTACCATTTTCGCGCACCCAGTCCAAATGTTCTTTTCCTTCAATTTTGATCATATCCGGAATTTTCCTTTTATCCAGCACGGGAAACCGTATATAATCGATGACGGTTTTGGTAAAATTAATATAAGTATTTTTGGCAATCTGAGCAATTTCCTGTTCATTCTTTTCCGGGAAGGATTTCCTTAAATTTTCCAGCACTACTTTTTTTCTCACCTTTAATATTTTAAAGGCAAACCATCCGCATATTTCTGCCCCTCGTTGTAATCCCCCCGGATTTCCGGACCAGATTAGTAACATGAATAGTCTCATGAACATTAACTCAATTCTGTATTGAATTTTCCTGATCCAGGGTATTTTCTTCATGCGCTTGATAAATTTCAATATCTTCTTTCTCCCAGTTTTGTTTGATTTTTCTGGTATTTTTTATTTTTATGAGATAAGCGGATAAAAATAATACAATAAATAATATACTTATTATAAGACGATAATCAAAAATTACCAGCCAGAGGTATCTTCTTTTCATGGTGGCTATCCATTCGGCTTCAAATTCATCCAATCCCATTCCCAAGGCGGCTTGCATAGCCAGTTCCATATTACCCCTTTGCTTAAGGTTTTGGATAAAAATCTTAAATGCCTCCCATCCGCCTATTTCGATTAAGTAGGAGACGGCAGCATGTGCTTCTCCGTAAGCAATAGAAGCTTCCGATTCCCTTAAATTAAAAACATCATCTATTTCTTTTAAAGACAGAAAATTTCCTGTCAACAGTCGTTGGGCCATAAGAATTTTTACATTCGTATTCAATTCACCGGAGTAATACTGAGCAAATCCTTCCTCAAACCATTTCATGAGATTCTGTCCCCCGGTGGCCAAATAAAGACCGATATGAGCTAATTCATGCACCACAATTTTTTTTAGGTCTACATCCGGGTTGGTAATGCGAGGAGATTTTAAAAGAATAGTAGCCTGAGAAGGGATGGCAGCACCCCCGCTCCATTCAGGTAAAGTACCTCCGGTTATCTGGTGAAAATAATTTACAGTGGGAGCAATAACGATGTATATTTTTTTTTTAGTAACAAATCCTAAATCAGAGGAGATTTTAAGGAATTCTTTATGGGCAAAACCAATAATACTTTTGCCATTATTGACGTCTTTTTCTACACATACAACATAAATAGGATGTTGCTGGAGTATCTGCCATTTCCCTTCCTTCTGCTCAGAGTGTGAAGGAGGTGAACAGAAAAGCATAAAAAGGCAAAGAAATGTTACTATTTTTTTAAATTTCATTTTTTAACCAGGGTAATTCTCCCCCTGTTGATTCCTATATTTTCACTAATTCAGGCAAGTTTAAATTTAAAAAATCCATTTATTAAAAGCAAGAAATGTCTGGAAGGTTATCAAGATGATTTTCTTTTTTTGCCTCCTTAGCTTTTTAATTGACAATTTAATCTATTTTTTATAACTTAAATAAATTAAGGTAGTAAAAATAACCATTATGAAAGCTTTTTTAAGTCTGGGATCAAATAGCGGAGACAGAGAACAATATCTTATTCAAGCAATAAGAGCCCTTCATAATTTAGAATATACTGAAGTTCTGGAATCATCGTCAATATATGAAACAGAGCCCTGGGGAAATGAAAATTTGGATTTATTTTTAAATCAGGTTATTTTAATTAAAACAGAACTGAGTTGTTTCGAGCTTTTAAAACAATGTAAAAATATTGAGAAGAGATACGGAAGGGTAAAAGAGACAGGAAAGTGGAAGGCACGCACCTTGGATATTGATATTCTTGTCTGTAATGATCAGCAGATATCAACTGATACACTGCAGGTTCCTCATCCCTTGTTGACTAAACGGATGTTTGTTTTAAAGCCTTTATCCGAACTTGCTTCCGATTTGATTATTCCGGGGATACATAAGCGGGTAACAGAGGTCATGCAAGCATGTGATGACCCAGCCAGGGTCAGTTTGTATAAATAACAATGTATTCAAGAGGAGTTTCATTGAGACAGCACTATTATTTTGCTGTAGAAGGAGTCATAGGAGTTGGTAAAACCAGCTTTGCCAAGCTTCTTCACCAGCGCTTAGGCGGCAGACTTATTCTGGAAGAGAGTGAAAAGAATCCATATCTGGAAGATTTTTATAATGACCCGGATTCCTTTAGTTTTCAGATTCAGCTTTATTTTTTACTGAGTAGATATAAGCAGCTGGTTAATATTCCCCAAATAGATCTTTTTCATGATTATTTGATTGTTGATTATATATTTCAAAAAGACCGGATTTTTGCCAATGTGAATTTGGATGATCGGGATCTGAGATTATATACCCGAGTAGCAAAATTATTGGAAAAGGAACTTACCAAACCCGATCTGGTTATTTATCTGCAGTCAGATACCAATAGTCTGATGTCAAATATAAAAAAGCGTAAAAAGCCGTATGAGAAGAATATTTCCAGAGATTATATAAAGCGTTTGAATGAGGTTTATAATCAATTTTTCTTTACCTATTCAGAAACACCGCTGCTGGTCATTAATACTCAGGAGATCGATTTTGTTCATAATCAGGAGGATTTTGAAGATCTCATTAATCAGATTATGAATCCCCCTTCCGGGGTAAAATTTTATGTACCAAGAAAAAGGTAATATGATTATGTTTTTAAGATTTATTTTATTGGTGATAATTGGATATGTTAGTTACCGGCTTATAAAATCCATGATAATGACTGAAATCCGTAAAAGTGAAATAAGAGGAAAACCAAAAAAAGATACTATGAATTTGGATAATGAAGATATTGAAGATGCCAAATTTGAAGAAATCGATGAAGATAAATAAAT
This sequence comes from uncultured bacterium, assembly GCA_964554015.1. Taxonomy (GTDB): domain Bacteria; phylum Zhuqueibacterota; class QNDG01; order QNDG01; family CAYUAG01; genus CAYUAG01. The sequence goes on along the minus strand of CAZKMO010000021.1, from coordinate 1,402 downwards.
TTTAATTAAGGGGTGATTAAATTTATATTTTAAAGGATAACATCTATGAGTAAAACAGCTGTACATACTAATCGGGCACCAGAGCCAGTGGGACCGTATAATCAGGGAATTATTACTGATGCTTCTAAATTTTTTTTTAGTGCCGGTCAAATCGGATTTGATCCCGAAACTAATACCTTTGTGAACTCGGATTTAAAATCCCAGACTGAACAGACTTTAAAGAATTTAGAGGCTATTTTACGAGAGGCTGGTTTTTCTTGGGAGGATGTGGTGAAGGTTACCGTATATTTAAAAAATATGGATGATTTTAGCACCTTTAATGAAATATACAAAAATTTTTTCCAGCAAATCCCACCGGCCAGATCTGTGGTAGAAGTTTCCCGTTTGCCAAAGAATGCATTAGTTGAGATAGAATGTATTGCCTGCTTAGCCGCATGATAAAAACTAAGAAAATTTTTTGGGGAGTAGTACTTTTATTTCTTATTTTTTTTAAGGGATATTGTAGTGCTCAGGCAGAGGCAGATTCCCTAACCAATAAAAAGCAAATTATAAAATCACCCACAGCTGCCATAATTCAATCAGCAATTGTGCCCGGCCTAGGTCAGTTATATAATGGTAAGCTATTTAAAGCCATACTGATTTTCGGAGGAGAAGTAGCCTTAGCCGGTAATGCTGTTTACTATAATCAGTATCAGGTCCGGAGCAGTTCAGCAGATGAATGGGAGTTTTATCGCAATGTAAAGAGCAGATTTCTTTGGTGGCTTTTTGCGGTTCATCTTTTAAATATCATAGATGCCTTTGTGGATGCCAGCCTGTCCGGATTTGATACCGGACCTGATTTGTCCAGAGGTTTGGGTTGGACCAATTTTTATACATTAGTATCATTTAGGATAGAATTAAAATTTTAGGATATAATTATGGAAAGAGAAAAAGCATTAGCATTGATTAATAAGCATGTTTCCCAGGATAATTTGAAAAAACACATGTATGCAGTAGAAGCGGTGATGAGGAAAATTGCTGATAAATTAGGTGAGGATAGGGAAACCTGGGGATTGGCCGGTCTTTTACATGATTTAGATTATGATGAAACAGTTAATGATTTTGAGAAGCATGGATTTCGTACTGCAGAAATTCTTTCCCAAGAAGAAGTCCCGGAAGAAGTCGTGCATGCCATAAAAGCTCACCCTGGCCATGTTTCCAGAGAGAGCAGCTTGGATAGAGCTTTGTATGCAGTTGATCCCATAACCGGACTCATTATAGCAGCAACCTTAATGCATCCTACTAAAAAGTTAAAAAATGTTGATTTAGGATTTTTACAGCGTCGTTTTAAGGATAAACGGTTTGCTGCCGGAGCTGATAGAGATCAAATTAAGAGTTGTGAAGAGATAGATATTGCTCTCGA